>JBFFHS010000012.1:0-54518 GCA_041556855.1 Gammaproteobacteria bacterium | reverse complement strand
GGAGCTGCTCCTAGTACGAGAGGACCGGAGTGGACGTACCTCTGGTGTTCCGGTTGTCACGCCAGTGGCATTGCCGGGTAGCTATGTACGGAAGGGATAACCGCTGAAAGCATCTAAGCGGGAAGCCCCCTCCAAGATTAGGTTTCCCTGGGTCCTCGAGACCCCTGAAGGGCCCTCGTAGACTACGAGGTTGATAGGCTGGGTGTGGAAGTTCAGTAATGGATGAAGCTAACCAGTACTAATTGCCCGTGCGGCTTGACCATATAACACCCAAAAGGTCTGGACACGCACTAGGCGTCAGAATTTTTCCAGGTTGTTAAACCAGTTTGCCTGGCGGCCATAGCGGGTGGGAACCACCTGATCCCATTCCGAACTCAGAAGTGAAAACGCCCAGCGCCGATGGTAGTGTGGGGTCTCCCCATGTGAGAGTAGGTCACCGCCAGGCTTTTCATTGAAAAACCCCTGATCTTTGGGTCAGGGGTTTTTTTTGTTGGCATGAGGGCAACATGCTGGCGTGGCGCGGACCTTTTATCACTCCCGGGTCGTGAGCAGACGATCTATGAAGCTCTGCTCGGGGACGTGATCGAAAACGCGATAAATTTGCCAGCGGCCCTCTGCGTTGCGACACACCAGTATGAAGGCGCGGATGGGGATGAATGAGCCAGAGTCGACTTGAGCAAACGACATGGCTGATCCCAAGCATGGTAGTTCGTTTAAACTGGGGGGGTAACGCGCGGGTAGGCCGGTGGCCAAGCAGGAAACTCTGAGGTTGAAATTCGTGCGCGCCCTGCGGCGCATGTATACCCGTTCCCTGGTGCGGGCGCGGGTGCCCGCGGACAAAATCTTCACCACCTACTACCGCCAAAACAAATGGCGTGGCCGCGAGTCGGTGTCCGGCGTGGGGTCGGATCCGGAGCACACCCGGGCCATCGAGGCACGCCTGCCAGAGTTATTTGCCGAGTATGCCGTAACCTCCGTGCTGGATATCCCCTGCGGTGATTTCGCCTGGATGCAGCGCGTGCCGCTCAACGGGATCGATTATCTGGGCGCCGATATCGTGGCGCCGCTGGTGCAAGCCAACAGCGAAAACTATCGGCGTGAGGGCATCCGCTTTCAGCGCCTGGATTTGATTGTTGACCCATTGCCACGAGTCGATCTGGTGATCTGCCGAGACTGTTTGGTGCACCTGAGCTTTGCCGATGCCCGCGCGGCACTCGCCAATATCGTGGCCAGCGGCAGCACTTACCTGCTCACGACCACGTTCACTGACCGGGCGGCCAATGAGGACATAAATACCGGTGGCTGGCGGCCGTTGAATCTAAGGCAACCGCCGTTTCGATTTCCCAAACCACGCGTGCTCTTCTCTGAGGAGTTCGACGTGCCCGAGTACATGGACAAGGCTATCGGGCTGTGGTCCATCAGCGACCTGGCACCGCTGCTGGCGGCTGAGCTAGACTCCCCCTCCTCGGATCAGCCATAGGCGGTATCGCGGCAACTCCATGCCCCTGTTCAAGCGCACTCTGAGCGAATTTCTGTTTCGCCGTTTCATGCTTAAACATTACGGCTTCAATCTGCTTTTGGACATGCAGCTGGAGGCAAAACGGGAGACCCTGGCTTACCTGCAGGAGCACATGGCCAAGGCGCCCTTTTTCGAGAAGCACCGGGATCTGGTGAACTATGCTGTCTCACAGGTACGCTGCCCGGGCTTGTTCTTGGAATTCGGCGTGGGGCGGGGCAAGTCCATGCGCTGGATTGCCAGCGAGACCCAGCGCACGGTGCACGGTTTCGATTCATTTAAAGGGATCCCCGAGTATTGGAATGGCAATCCGGTGGGGACCTTTGCGCGCAAGAAGCTACCCAAGGTGCCGGGCAACGTTGAGCTTCACGTGGGCCTGTTCCACCAGTCCATCGACCAGTTTGCAGCCGACACCCAGGAGCCCATTGCCTTTCTGCACATCGACTGTGACCTGTATTCATCCACCCGTACGGTGTTCGATCGACTCGGCGAACGGTTGCAGCCCGATGCCATCGTGCTGTTCGATGAGTATTTCAATTTCCCTCGCTGGCAGGAGGGCGAGTTCCGGGCATTCCAGGAGTTCGTTGTGGAGCAGCGAATCACCTACGAGTACATTGGTTTCTCGGTGACCGGGCAGCAGGCAGCCGTACGGATCGTGGACAATCCGGCTTACCTCGTTTCGGACTTTGCGGATACTGCGGAGGGTTCCGCTAACCCGTGAGCAGCTCGGATCCTATCCGCGTCCTCTGCGTCGTCGAAGGCGTCGATCGACCCATGGCGGCCATGTTCATCGGCCTGCGAAAGGCGGGTATTGCGCTGAATGTTGCCGGCTCCCTCATTGATCATGTGCGGGATGATTTCGGGCAGGCCGGAATCGAGATCTTTGATCTGGATCTGCGCAAGCGCCTCGACCGGCCTGGGATTCATCGTCTGCGCGCCGAACTGATTCGCGGTCGCTATCAGATCATGCATGTTTTTCAAAACAAGTCCCTGACTAACGGTTTGTTGGCCGCCCGCGGCTTGCCGGTTCATGTCGTTGCCTACCGGGGCATGGTGGGCAACGTCAGCTTCTTCAGCCCCATCTCTTGGTGGCGCTACCTGAATCCACGCATCTCCCGCATTGTTTGCGTGGCCGACGCCGTGCGGGATTACTTTCTCAACATGCGCCCGGCCTTTCTGCGCATGCCCTCCGAACGGCCCGTCACCATTTATAAGGGTCACGATCTGGCCTGGTATACGGCACAGCCTGCAGATCTCACCGAGCTTGGTATTCCGCAGGACGCCTTCGTGGTCGGCTGCGTCGCCAACTACCGACCGCGCAAGGGCATCGAATTGTTGGTGGATGCCATGGCGCAGCTTTCCGACGCGTTAGATGTTCACCTGCTATTGGTCGGCCATGGCATGGATGAACCCGCCCTGACTCGCAGGATCGCCGCCAGCACTGCTCGACGCCGTATTCACGTGGCGGGCTTCAGAGTCGATGCCCCTGCCTTGACAGCCGCCTGCGACGTTTTCGTCTTGCCATCCCGCAAGCGGGAAGGCCTGGCCCGATCTCTCATCGAAGCCATGGCATACGGTGTGGCCCCTATCGTCACCGACTGCGGCGGAAGCCCCGAGTTGGTCGTGGATGGTGAATGCGGGATCGTCGTTCCGGTGGATGACGTTGCGGCCATTGCCGCTGCCATTCGGCAGCTCCACCAGGATCCCGAGTTACGCGCTCGCTACGGGCGGGCTGCCCGGCAGCGCATCGGGACGCATTTCAGAATCGATGACACGATCCGCCAGACGGCAGATCTTTATCGCGAGCTCGTGCGCAGCGCGCCCCGCGGCCAATCCAGCGCTGAGCTGCCCGTGTCGTAGGGGTTGCGGCCGGCATCCTGGGCGGTGCCCATGCTATGGCTATTCGGATAGTCGTCCAGCGCCAGGTTGCAGTCGAGGCGCTGCAGCATGTCGAAGGTCTGATCCAGATCGTCACAGTCTGACCCTTCGTAGATCTCGACCCGCTCCGCGCGCAGCGTGTGGGGATTCCACTCCAACACGGCGTTACCCGCCTCGTCCCTGCCGACTTTCCAGACCCGATTGTTGTTTTTTTCTGCCATCAGCGTGGTCCTGATCCCAATCCGTTGGGTGCCGTCTTCCGTCTGTTGTCGCTCTTCAGCGACAACAGGCGAGTGAACTCTATCACACTGATTTCAATAAGGAATACAGTTATGTCAAAGTTCTGGGGAGTTTCAGTTACGGGCTCGTCTGTGGGCCCGGATGCCTCTCGCCGGGAAGATGGCTATTCCCCGGCGTCCGCTGAGCATCCAGATAGGCGCGAATATCACGGCCGCTGCGCGCCCCGATTTCCTGTGCCAGCTGGTGGCCCGCATCCTCGTAGATTAACTTGTCCACTCGCGGCGAGCGGACCAGCAGTCGTTCCATTTCGTCCAACAGGGTCACTGGCACCTGTTTGTTTTGCTTGCCCCACATCAGCAGCGTCGGCACCTGGATATTGCCGATGAGCCCCTCGATGTCTCCGGAGACGTACTGTCGCTGGCGTTCCAGTTGGGCCCGACGGTTGCCTTCCCGCAGCATCAGATCATGCCAGCGCTCCACGAGTTCGGGCGTGATCCGCTCCGGCTGCCCAAATCCGGACCGCAGCAGCGCGCGCGGAATGGCTGGCGGCGTCACGACCGCCAACCAGTCGAACACAATGGGCAATTCCACGGGCGTGTTCCGACCTCTCACCCGCGGATTCAGGGCGCCGGGGCTGGCAAGAATGAGCTGCTCGACCCTGTTCGGGTAGCGGCTGGCGTAATGCATGGCTACGGTGCCACCCAAGGACGCGCCGGCGAGGGTGAAGCGTTCCAGGCCCAGGTGGGTCACCAGGTGATCCAGCAGGCTCACCGTGCGCTCCAAGGAGTAATCGCCGCTGGGGTCCGGCCCGGTGAGACCGAAGCCCGCCATGTCAAAGCGCACTACCCGGTAGGCATCTGCCAGCGCCGCCACCCAGGGATCCCAATCGATCATGTTGGCCCAGTTGGCATGGATCAGTACCAACGTGGGGCCCTGGCCCTCATCCCGGTAGTGGAGTCGCACGCCGTCTAATGAGATGAACCTGGAGGCAGGGGTAGCGTATTTGGCTTCGATCTTTCCAGCGGGGATATCACGATAAGCCCAGGCGGCCAGACCGAGCGTGATCGTCAGTGTGCCCCCAAGCGCCAGCGTGGCCCACGCCAGCCACCGTCTCCAGCGCACGCGTTAATTCCCCATTGCCGCGTGAATTTCGTGCTCGTTCCTGTTGTCTTCCACAGCCGGTTCCACTACGTTGCCGCGCAGCAGCCCAAGCCCTTGAACGCAGGTCCGCAGGCGGGGTTCAACTTGCTTATAGAGCGTCCCGCCCACTAACAAAGTCCAGAGTTCTCCGGGTCGAACTGCGAGCATCTCATGCCTTGATGGTTTCTGAGGAGAGCGATGAGGACGGCTTGAATCAGGTCTTGCCCCGGGGCGCTATCCAGACTCAAAGGTCCCGCCGTACGCGAGTTCCCGATAGCTGATTGTCCCGACGATTTTTTGATCGCGAATCACCGGTGCGGTCCGGATGCCGAGATTGGCGAAAAACCGGGCGCAATAGCGGGCTTTCATGTCCGCGTCGATCATCACGGCGGGTTTGAGCATGATCTCGTAGACATTGACCCGCTCCGGGGAACGATTCACGGCAAGTACTTTCGTGAGGATGCGCGTTAACGGCACGACACCGTACTCGTCATCGTCATTACGCTTGTCCACAATCACCATGTCCGCATTCACCGCGGCCATCTTTGCAAGCGCTTCACTGATGGTCGCCATGCCGTCGATGACGATGAAATCCTCACACATGATGTCAGAAACGCGCAGCGGCCGGGAGGTCACGGGTCGTCTCCCATTGTGTGCGCGAGCACGTCGATTTGATGGGCGACTCCGACCGCGTCTTCGATGTCCAGCTGGACAGCGATACCTGCGCCCGGCGCTGAATCAAATTCGCCAGCCTCGGAAATTCTCTCGAGGATTGTTCGACACCGCAGTTCCTCGACCACCAGCAACAGAAGATCGCGCTGCGTTTCCAGAGAAAGCCCGAAGAATGTCTTCTTGGGTTCCAAGCCCTCGCCGCGGGCGTTTGCTACGACGGTCACGCCGGTAGCACCCGCCTGCCGCGCGGCCTCGATAACCGCGTCGGTTTTGGCGTCGTCCACAAATGCAACGATTAGTTTGAAATGCATGGATGCCTCAGCTTTAGTTTACTGAATTGTCATCGGTTTCGCCGTTTTTCTCGATGGTTCGCCGGGACGGCCAGTGGTGCTCTCGCAATTCAGTCAGTTGCGCGTAGCCCATCACCGCAATAATGGGAAACAGGCTCGCGAATGCGATCAATCCGAAGCCGTCAATCAAAGGGCTGCGCCCGGGCACGGTTTCTGCGAGGCCCAGGCCGAGGGCAGCAACCAGCGGCACCGTAACGGTCGACGTTGTGACTCCGCCGGAATCGTAGGCAAGTGGAATGATGATCCTTGGGGCAAACGCCGTTTGGACGATCACAATGACATAGCCTGCGATGATGAAATAGTGCAGCGGCGCACCAACAACGATGCGCCAGGTGCCGATAGCGATGCCGATCGCGACGCCGAGTGCAACGGCAACTCTCAATCCCCACACGCCGACGGCGCCTGCAGATACTCTATTCGCGTGGATGGCTACCGCAATCAGGGCCGGCTCGGCCATTGTCGTGCTGAATCCGAGGGCGAAAGCAAACAGGTAGACCCAATAGTATTGAGGCCAGGCCACGGCGCCATCGACTGCCGCAGCGATGAATCCGGGGTCGGTCAGCTGGCGCGCCATGATCCTGCCAATTGGGAACAGCGCCTGCTCGAGACCTACCAGAAACAGGGAAAGTCCCAGCAGCACGTAGAGGAAGCCGAGCAACACGCGGCGCAAATGGGGAATCCTTCGCCGCAGGACAAAAAGCTGGAAACCCGCGATGACGATCGCGATCGGCAGAACGTCGCGCACCGTGCTGGCCAGGACCGCCGCGGATACACTTGCGAATTCGGTCATATCAGCATGCCGTAGGCCATGACGAAGATCATTGGCGTGAGCGAAGCAAACGCGATCAGACCAAATCCGTCGATCATCGGGCTACGGCCGCGAATTGAGCTGGCCAGGCCTACGCCGAGCGCAGTGATTAGCGGCACCGTGATCGTCGATGTCGTCACTCCGCCGGAATCGTAGGCGATGCCGACGATTTCCCGCGGGGCGATCGTGGTCATTGCGACCACGACGATGTATCCGCCGATGATCAGATACTGAATCGGCCAGCCGCGCAGGATCCGCAGCACACCGATGACCGTGGCGAAACCGACAGACAGCGCGACGGTCAGCCGCAGACCTAGCGCGTAATTGTCCACGGCTTTTTTGTTGTTGACGATGAAGCCCGCATCGGCGGCGACGTTGGCCGCTTCGGCAGCCACGGCAATCAGAGCCGGCTCGGCGACGGTTGCGCCGAATCCCAGCGCAAAAGCGAACGCCAGCAGCCACCCGACGCTGCCGCGCACGGCGAAGCTGTCGGCCAGCGACTCTCCGAGGGGAAAGAGGCCCTTGTTGAGACCCTGTACAAACAGAGTCAGCCCCATGACGACCATGAGAACACCTAACAGAGTCTCGGTCAGTTGCGGGAAGGGCTGGCGAAGGACGAGCAGCTGAAAGAATGCAATGACGACCAGTATCGGCGCGATATCACGCAGACTCTGCAGCAGCGACGTCAGTAGAGCGCGCAGGGGTCTCAGCAATCCGGCCAGTCACAGTTTTTCATCAGCGAAGCGCTATGGTACCCGAAAATCTCCATAGGCCTTCGGCCAGGCGCAACGGGAGAAATGTCTGGGGCGGGCCAGCGGCGCTGACGGTCAATGCCGTCTGCGATCGAACTTTGGCGCACGGCCATGTCGGTCAGCGCGAGGGCCATCAACTGCTTGTGGAGCGAGCTGCGCATCATCGTGGCCCACACACCCGGTATGGTTGCCGCGCCACTGCCTTGCTGTGCTGGGCGTCTTGGCAGCTCCGGGCGAGCCTTGAAAAGCGAAAGGGGATGTCTGCCCGGGCGACTGTGTAAACTGTTGGTCCGCTAGGAAGGTATTTCACCTGGTCAGACCGTCGTGAGTGTGGCCGAGCCGTCTGGGAGTTCATGAGTATGCGTTTTTTTGATGCGCCGCCGGCGCCGAGTCCGCGCAAGGTGCGCATGTTCATTCAGGAGAAAGGCCTTGAAATCGACACGGTGACCGTGGATCTGCGTCATGAAGAGCAGTTCAGCGACGCATTCAAGGCCATCAATCCGCGTTGTACCGTGCCGGTCCTGGAGCTGGATGATGGCACCTGTCTTACCGAAAGCCTGGCCATCTGCCACTATCTGGAAGCCATCCAGCCGCAGCCGGTGCTCATGGGCCAAGATGCGCAGGAGCAGGCTCTGGTGCTGATGTGGAACGACATCGTCATGTTCGGCGGATTTGCCGGCGTCGCCGATAGTCTGCGCAATTATTCGAAAGGGTTCGCGGGCCGCGCACTGACAGGGCCTGCGGCCTATGAGCAGATTCCGGCACTGGTGGAGCGAGGCCGACGCCGCGCCGAGGAATGTTTTGCATCGCTAGATCAGCGCTTGGGCGAGACGCCCTACCTTGCCGGCGAGCACTTCAGCTATGCCGATATCTGTGCGTTCGTGTTCACGGAGTTCGCCCGCTGGATCAAACTGGACGGCCTGGAAGGCCACGCCAACCTGGGGCGCTGGTACGAGTGCGTCGCCGCCCGTCCCAGCGCCGCAGGTTGACCTGCGGTTCAGCTATCCACCCGGCTCACCGGCACAATGACCGGGCCGTCGTGGTCGCTCCGGCCCACCCGAATCTGATAGCAGCGCGCCAGCTGGGCGTCGGTCAACACCTGTTCCGGCGGCCCGTCGGCGACGATGGCGCCCTGGTGAATCAAGACCAGGCGCGCGCAGAAGCGGGCCGCAAGCGTCAGGTCGTGAAGCACGCTGACCACCAGGCCTCTGTCGGCCGCGTAGTCCGCCAGTACCTGCATAATCAGCAGCTGATGATACGGATCCAGCGACGCCACGGGTTCGTCGACCAGCAGCACGGACGCTTGCACCGCCAGCGCCCGGGCCAGCAACACCCGAGCTCGTTCGCCGCCCGACAGCGTTGTCGCGGCGCGTTCCGCCAGGTGCTGCACGTCGACGGCTGCCATGGCCCAGTTGATCGCGTCCTGATCAGCGCCGCCGAGTGGGCCCAGGGCGGGGCGGTGGGGTAAACGGCCCAGGGCCGCCAGCTGGCGCACGGACAGCGGCCAGTAGGCGGCGGCGTTCTGGGGCAGGTAGGCGAGGGCGCGGGCGCGCTCACCTGCCCGCAGGCGGTCCAGGGGGGTGTCCCGGATCCGGATCTGTCCATTCGCCGGCACGAGTCCGGCCAGAGCCCGCAGCAGAGTGGTCTTGCCCGCACCGTTGGCGCCGATCAGGCCGACCAGTCCACGGGTCGCAAAGTTGATCTGAGGCACACTCAAGCGCAGCGTACCCTCGTAAGCCACGCTTAGATCCCGCGCCGCCAGTGCGATCACAGCTCACCTCGCCGGGAACGTAGAATCAGGTGAAGGAAGAATGGCGCCCCCAAAAGGGCCGTCACCACGCCGAGCTTGAGTTCCGGGCCCGGCGGCATCAGGCGCAGCGCCGTGTCCGCCAGCAGCGTCAGTGCCGCGCCCCCGAGAAAGCTGGGCATCAGCAAGCCACTGGGTAGATAGCCGACGGCGCGGCGCAGCAGATGGGGCACCACCAGGCCGACAAATCCCACAACGCCAGTCACGGCAACTGCTGCACCAACAGCCAAGGCCGTGCCGCCGACCACCAGCAACTGGGTGCGGCGCGGCTCGAAACCCAGGCTGCGGGCGGACTCGGCGCCCAGGCTCAGCGCGTCAAGGCCCCGGGCGCTGAGCAGAACCAACAGCCAGCCCGTGACCATCAAAGGCAGGACCAGCGCCACGTGGTCCAGGCCGCGGTCCGCTAGGGAGCCCAGCATCCAGAAGAGGATTTCCAGGGCCGCGTACGGACTGGGGGCAAAATTCAGCGCCAGCGAGGTCGCTGCTGCGGCGAAGGCGTTGATGGCGATGCCGGCGAGAATCAGGGTCAGCACGTCATCACTGCGATAGGCCAGGCCGTAGAGCACCACCAGCGCCCCCAGCGAGCCCAGCACGCCACCTGCGGGCAGCAGTAAGGTGGTGGCGCCGGCCAGACCGAAATAGAACACCAGCACGGCGCCAAGGGCCGCGCCGCTGGACGCGCCAAGCAGCCCCGGCTCCGCCAGCGGGTTGCGCAGCAAACCCTGCAGGGCCGCACCGCATAGACCCAGCGTGCCCCCCACCAGCAGCCCGAGCAACGCCCGAGGCAGACGCACCTCCACCAGCAGCAGCGCAACGCCGTCGGATAGTTCGGGGACCATTGCCTGCCAGCCGAATGTCGGGCCCGCAGCGCCGCGGCCCACCAGCATGGAGAGCAGAAGTCCGAGCAGCGTCAGTGCCAGCAGCCCGCCGTAGAGCATCACCCGCCGGGAGAGATGGTGAGCGGCGGGTTGGGTCATGGCGCTGCGGCTTTCATCTGGCGGACGGCCTCAAGGCTCGCGGGCGTGCCGCAGGCCAACAGCCGGGCGGCCACGGGCACAATCTCCAGCTCTCTGCGGAGGCGGCGGAATAGACGATGCCGGGTGAACTGATTGGCCAGCGACGGTGCGTCGGTGCGATAGGTTGCCACCACAATGCGCTGGGCGCCGCTGCCCAGCAGCGCTTCCAGGCTGAGGCTGCCCCAGCGGTCCAGCCCCATGACCGCAGCCTGGTTGGTAAAGCCCGCCAGCAGCAGCAGTTCGTGGGCGATGCTATCGGCGGCCACGGTGAAACCACCAGGCTGCACAATCAGAGCGGGGCGCGCCGCGGCAGGCGCGCCAGCCTGAAAACTCTCGACGGCGGCAGCCATGGTGGCGATGATCTGCTCGCCCCGTTGCGAGCGCTGCAAAGCATGGGCCACGCTGCGTATGTTCGCGTAGATGGCAGCGATGCTGTCGGCCGGTGGTATTTCCAGCACCCTATACCCCATGCGCTTAAGAAAACTCTTGGTGAAGCCCCCCGTAAAACGACCCGCCAGCACCAGATCGGGGTGCAGGACCAGTAGCTCTTCCACGCTGCCCTGATTGCTGGGAAAACGCTTGGCCGCCGTCCAAACGGGGGACTCGTGAGGGTCGGATGCCAGCCAACTCAGAGAAAGGATCTGCTGCTCCGCCGCGAGCGCCAGCAGCAGTTGATCGGTGCACAGGTTGATGGACACGACCCGCTGTGGAGCCGCAGCCAGGCTCTGCATCATCAGCAACAGCGCGCCGGCAAGCCCGCTTGCTGCCAGCCGGATCACGACCCCGTCACGGCAGCCGGAACTCGAAGCCTGCCAGAACCGATCGGCCCCGGCCGGCGTAGGAAAACTGCTCCTGATAGTCCGTATCCAGGAGATTCTCGATCCGGCCGTAGAATTGCCAGCGCCGGGTAAGCGCGTAGTCCGCGGCAATATTGACGAGGGTGAAACTGTCGAGTCGAATCCGATCCGCCGGTGTGGCAAAAATCAGCTCAATATCGTCCTGCTGGCCATTGAAATCCAGACCGATGTGGACTCGGCCGCGGCCAGAGGCAAACGTAAAGGTGTTGTCCAACGCACCCACATGCCTTGGTCGCCGGATTTCGACCTGGCCGTCGGGCTGTCTGGAGTCGGTCAAGGTATAAGCGGCGGTGAGCCGCCACCAGGGTGCGAGATTCGCTGCCAGGGAGAGCTCCGCGCCGGACCGTTCGCTCTTGCCGGTCAGATTGATTGCGCTGGAAGTAAAGTTGCTGAAGTCGAAAGTGGTCTGAATTTCATCGCTTAAGTTGGCCTTGAACAGGGTGATGTCCAGGATCAGCCGTTCGTCGAGCAATCGACTTTCCAGTCCCAGGTCGAAACTGTCCGCGTGCTCCGGTTTAAGATCTGGATTGCCCACAAAGCTGCCGGGGAAAAAGCCGAACAGTTCAAAAAACCCGGGGTTCGTGACGCCCGTGCCCGCGCTGGCGTGCAGCCGCAGCGCCTGGTTGAGATTCATGCTGCCGGTCAGGCGGTACGTGGTGGTGTCTGCAAACTGCTGGTTCCGGTCGTGGCGCAGACCGGCTACCAGGTCCGCCCTGCCGAGCGTCACCTGATACTCCAGGATTCCGCTGCTCTGGTCCGTTTTCTGCTGCTGGTTTTCCAGTGCCGTGGGTGTTGCGCCCAGATTGCGGTAGTCGAGTTGCTCGTGCTCCAGAGCAAGCGTCAGCTGCTGACGTGCGGTCAACGCCCGGGATGCCTGATAGCCCAGTCTCAGGCGTTGGCCGCGGCTTTCGCTGCTGAACACATCGCCGTCCAGGAATCGGGTCTCGGCTGAGCTGTGGGCCAGGTTGACCCGCTGCCGCCAGGCGCCCGAACTCAGCTCAGCCTGAATCTGGCCCAGCCATTGTGTGAAGTGAGCCCTGCCGTCGCTGTCGATGAGCAGGCCCTGGGTCGGCGTGGTCGGGAATGCAAAGTCCAGTTCGTCGAAGTCGGATTGGGATTCAGTGCGCCGCAGGGTCGCGCGAATCTCCAGTGCATCGGCTATCGTCCAGCCAGCTTGGGCTGCCAAAGCCAGGTTGTCATAACCATCATCTTCACTGCCGCTCGCGGCGATGCTGGCACCGTCGGTGCTGAACTGGCTGATGCTGAGGCTGCCAAAGCGGTCGGTGCTACCCCCGCTCATGCGGGCCGAGATTTCCCCAGTGCCCAGCGTGCCGGCGCCGGCGCGCAGTTGCAGATCGCCGCCTGCCTGATCCCGCCGGGTGAGAATGTTAATCACGCCGCCGATGGCGTCGCTGCCGTAGAGCGCGCTCTGGGCGCCCCGCAGAATCTCAATGCGCTCTATGTCCGCCGTGGCCAGATGCGCAAAGTCGAATTCCCCACCGGCAACGGGATTGTTCGCCTCCACGCCGTCAATAAGCACCAGCGTGTGGTTGCCTTCGGCGCCGCGAATGCGCACCTGGGTGACGCCACCCAGGCCGCCGGCGCGGCTGACGGCGAGGCCCGGCACGTCTCGCAGCACGTCGGCGACGAAGGGGAGTTGACGAGCGTCTAACTCGTCCCGGGTGATGACGCTGACGGCGCTGCCTATCCGGTCGTTGGGCATGGCGATGCGCGACGCGCTGACCACCAGCGTGTCCAGCGTCACCGGTTCAGCGGCGCGAACCGCCCAAGTCGCGATCGTCAGGCTCAGGCTGAGGCCGAGGAACAACTGTCTGCGGTGCACGGTTCCAACTCCCCTTTTTCACTGCGGAGTTAGACCAGTGCTGCAGCGGCTGCCTGCCGCGACTGATCCAACCCTCCTGTTGTTGGCAGAGTTGTCGCCACGGCGGTGTTCCGCACCCCGTGCTGCCCCGGCACGCGGAAGGACGACGTCGATGGCAGGTTTCCTGGCTTGCAGTTCAGGCGGTTACGGCAAAGGCCTTCCCAAGGTTGCCCTCAGTGGCCGTTGGAGACTGCCGCAACCTCACTGCTCACAGTTGCGGGGACAGCCACAGCTTAACGCGAGCGCGCGTGTTCTGTGTTCCCTTTTAACCCTCGCGGGCACCACCTGCGGCTAACATAGGCCCCGGTCGATCCTATTGCAAGGCGGCAGGTACCGAGGTTCAGCACATGGTCGCTGCGGCGGTGGTTATGGTTTCTCCAGTGGCATTTGGGCCCAACCCCCAGACGGCGGCAAGTAATGCCCTGCAGAGCGCCGACCTGCGACCGGGTGACAGCTCGCGGGCGCTGGCTGAATGGCGCGAGCTGCGCCGCCAACTGGCCGCCCAAGGCGTCTTGGTGCACGCGTTCGCCGGGGCGACGGCACGGGATCTGCCTGATCAATGCTTCCCGAACAACTGGTTCAGCAGCCACCCGGACGGCACGGTCGTGTTGTATCCATTGATGGCGGAGAATCGGCGCGCCGAAAGGCGCACTGACGTGCTCCAGATGCTGCGGCGCAACTATCAGGTCAAGCGCCTGCTGGACCTGACCGCTGCCGAACAGGAGTGCCAGTTTCTGGAAGGCACGGGCAGCGTCGTGATCGATCATCGCAACGGGTTCGGGTTCGCAGGCCTGTCCGCACGCACCAACGAGCGCCTGGCGCTGCGCTTGGGGGCCGAGCTGGGTCTGGAGATGCTGACCTTCCAGACTGCAGATGCGGCGGGTCGGGCCTGCTATCACACCAACGTGATCATGAGCATTGCTGACGAGTTCGCGGTGTGGTGTCCGGCCGCGCTGCCCGACCGTGCTGCGCGGCGCCGGGTGTCCGAGCGGCTGTCGCTGGGCGGCCGAGCCGTGATCGAGATCACCCTGTCCCAGGCACAGCGGTTTGCTGCCAATCTGCTGGCCCTGATGGGTCACGCAGGTCCGGTCATCGTGCTGTCCAGCTCTGCCCACGACGCGCTCACGGTGGAACAGGCGGCTCGGCTGGAGGATCATGGCGAGCTGTTACCGCTCCCTCTTGGGACGCTGGAGCGGCTCGGCGGCGGCAGCGCGCGCTGTCTGCTGGCTGAAGTTCACTTGCCCGCCCGTCAGTGCCACACTAAGCCCCATGGGTAAGACATCCCGCCGGGTCACAGGTCAATCGGATTAGCCTCGGGTCGGCCCGGGCGAGCTTATGAACGACGCAGCCGTCACCTATCGGGTCTGTCCGGCCGAGCCGGCTGGACATTTATTCAGAGTGGTTTGCGAGCTGCAGGCGACAGCGCAGCAAAGGTTGCGTTTGCCATCCTGGATTCCGGGCAGCTATCTGCTGCGGGAATACGCGCGCCATGTGGTGGCTATTCAAGCCCGCGACGACCAGGGGCCGGTGGCCGTCAGCAAGCTCGACAAGAGCGAGTGGGCGTGCGCTAACCGCGCAGGTCCGCTCAGCGTGACGCTCACCGTTTACGGTTTCGATCTGTCGGTCCGCGGCGCGTATCTTGATCAGCAGCGCGCGTTTTTCAATGGCCCGTGCCTGCTGCCGGAGTTCAGCGGTGCGATGGGGTGTCTGGACGTTGTGATCGAGCCGCCGCCGGCCGGCAACGGCACGGATTGGCGGGTCGCCACGGCCATGGAGCCAGTGGCCTTGGACGCGCGCGGGTTTGGGCGTTACCGCTGCAACGACTATGACGAGCTCCTGGACCACCCGGTGGAGATCAGTGCCTTTGAGCAACTGGATTTCGCGGCGGCGGGCGTGCCCCACAAGTTCATTGTGGCAGGTCGTCACGCTGGCGACCTGGAGCGGCTGGCCACGGATGTGGCGCAGATATGCGAGACTCAGATTGCGTTCTTCCAACCGCCGGCACCCATGAGCCGTTACGTGTTTCTGGCCCTCGCCGTGGGCGAGGGTTACGGGGGTCTGGAGCATCGCGCCTCATCCAGTCTGATTTTCTCCCGCGGCGATTTGCCGCAGCCGGGCACCCAGGGCATGTCCAGCAGCTATCGGCGCCTGTTGGGGCTGATCAGTCACGAGTACTTTCACACCTGGCACGTCAAACGTATCAAGCCCGCCGCCTTTACGCCGTACCGCTACGACCGGCGCAATCAGACCCGTCTGCTGTGGGTGTTCGAGGGCATCACCACCTACTACCAGGATCTGCTCGTGTTGCGCAGTGGCGTGCTGCCCACGGCGGGCTATCTGGATCGACTGGCTGCGACCCTGACGCGGGTATACCGGGTGCCGGGCCGCTTGCGCCAGAGTCTGGCCGAAGCCAGCTTCGAGGCCTGGGATCAGCTCTACAAGCCCACCGCCAACAGTGCCAACGCCACCATCAGCTATTACAGCAAGGGTGCGCTGGTCGCGCTGGCCCTGGATTTGACCCTGCGCCGGGACACGGCCGGGCGAGTGAGTCTGGATGACGTGATGCGGGCGCTGTGGCAGCGCTACGGCACTACCGGCACAGGGGTTCCCGAGGACGGTTTCGAAGCGCTGGTGGCCGAGCTGTCGGGGCTGGATCTGGCCGCGTTTTTTGCCGCCAATGTGCGCGGTACCGCAGATCCTGATCTGGCCGGCCTGCTGGCGGATTTTGCCGTGTCCTTCCAGCTGCGGCCGCGGCACGGACCCAAGGATGAAGGCGGTACCACCGGCCTGCCGGAGCCGCCGCCCGTGGCTCTGGGCGTGCAGATGTCCCGCACCAGTCCCGGCGTTGCTGCGGTGGTTCTGGCGGGCAGTCCGGGGGAGCGGGCGGGGATGGCGCCGGGAGATGAGTTGGTGGCCCTGGATGGCCTGAAACTGACCGCGAGCAACATCGATTCGCGGCTGTCCTGCTACCAGCCCGGTGATCGGGCGCAGCTTGCCGTGTTTCGCGGCGATGAGTTGCTGGCGCTGTCCGTGACGCTGGACGCGCCGCCAGCGGATACGGTGGAACTCGGCCTGGATCCGCAAGCAGCGTCCAGTGCCCTGACGCGGCGTCAGGCGTGGCTCGGAGAATAGGGCAGCTTAAGCGACGCCTTGAGAGTCGTTCAGCATCCGCAGGCACAGCCGTCCAGAGAACAGTCCAAATCACTCAGTCACCAACCCAGTCCCCCAGCCGTTTACCCTGGCCCATCCCGCCCCGGGGAGCTCCATCAATTGGATGATGCCGTCAAAGCCCTGCTGCGGCTGATTGCGGGAGCCGTCACGATCAGCTTCTCGGCGGTCTTCGTAAAGCTGGTGGCGGTGCCCCCGACCACCAGCGCCGCGTACCGCATGGCGGTGGGCGGCGCCGTGCTGCTCGGCTGGGTCGCTGCGCGCGGCGAATTGCGGCTGCCCGGCCGTTGGGCAGCCCTGCTGCTGGGCGCCGCCGCCCTGTGCTTTGCGCTGGACTTGTTCTTCTGGCACCGCAGCATTCTGTACATCGGCCCTGGGCTGGCTACCTTGTTGGCCAACTTCCAGGTCTTCATCCTGCCGTTGGCGGGCTGGTTGTTGTATCGGCAGCAGCCCCATGTGCGGCAACTGCTCGCCATTCCAATAGCGCTCTTGGGGCTGGCGCTGATCGTCGGCTTCGACTGGCGGGCTCTGTCCGCCGATTACCAGTTCGGGATCGGGTTTGGCCTGCTGACCGCCCTGTGTTACGCGGGCTATATCCTGTGCTTGCAGCGCGCCCGGCAGCGGGATTATTCCGGCAGCAATGCCAGTGATTTGGGTTGGTTGTCGGGGGTCAGCGCCGTCCTGCTCATGCTGGCCGCTCACGGCGCGGGTGAGACCCTGGCTATCCCCTCACTGCAGGATGGCGCCTTGCTCCTGGCCTACGGACTGGTGTCCCAGGTGATCGGGGCGTTTCTGATTGCCGGCGCGCTGGCGCGGTTGTCTGCCGGCACCGTCGGTGTGGTTTTGCTGCTCCAGCCGCTGATGGCCTTCGTCTGGGACATTTCCCTGTTTGCCCGGCCTTTTACCCTGCTGGAACTCGCCGGTGCCGCGACCGCGCTGCTGGCGATCTACGTGGGGAGCCGTGCGCCTATGGTAGCCCCTGGCAATGATAAAATCGGCTGAGACTCGGAGGGCAGAAAGCTTATGCTCGAACTTGGGGTGAAGTTCACTCTTGCATTCATGTTGGGCTCAGTATCCGGCAGCCTCCTGCTGGGTCTGCTGAAGGGCGTGGACATCCGCACCGTGGGCAGCGGCAATGCTGGCGGCACCAACGCGCTGCGCACCCAGGGCAAGTGGTTTGCTTTCTGGGTGATGGTCATTGACGTGGGCAAGGGTGCCCTCGCCGTCGCCTGGCTGCCCCACGCCCCGTTGCCCGGGGTGCCGCTCGATCCCGCTCTGGACCGGGACTTCGTCACCTATGCGATGGCCATGGCGGCGGTCCTGGGTCATTGCTATCCCCTGTGGTTTTCCTTTCGCGGCGGTAAGGGCGCTGCCACCGCCGTGGGCGCGTTGTGCATCATTACGCCCGAGCTGGTGCTGCCTTTGTTAGGGGTATGGCTGCTGATCATTGCCGTGAGCGGTTACGTGGGTCTTGCCACCATGGGCACGGCGGTGAGCGTGGCGGTATACGTTGGTGCCACCAGTCTGCCCGAGCAGCACGGGCTGTTCGTGTTTGCGTGCCTTTTGGCCGCGTTCATCATCTACACCCATCGCAGTAACATCGTGCGCATGCGTGCCGGCACCGAAGTTCGTCATGGCCTCATGTTCGGGCTCCGCCGCGGCGCCTGACGGAGACCCCCCTTTGGAGCTGCTGGACCGGGATACGCTAACCTGCAGTCTCGATTCCCGTACCCGCTCCGCCCTGAACCTGTTCGAAATATTCGCCGAGCTGGACTCGACCAACGCGTTTCTGCTGCGGGCGCCGCATCCGCCGATTGGCTGTCTCAACCTGGCCCTGGCCGAGTCGCAAACCGCTGGACGCGGGCGGCGTGGGCGGCGCTGGGCGGTGCCCTTTGGCTGCGGCATCATGTTATCGGCGGGCTGGCGGTTCGCCCGACAGCCCGCCGCGCTGTCGGCCCTGAGTCTGGCCGTGGGTGTGGTCGTTCGGGACGCGCTCGCCGCCGCTGGCGTTGCCGACGTGGCTTTGAAGTGGCCTAACGATCTGGTCTGGCAGGAGGGAAAACTGGGCGGCATTCTGGTGGAAGCGGCGGGAGACGGTGCTGGGCCTGCTCTGGTGGTAGTCGGCATCGGCATCAACGTCAGCCTGGACGCAGCTGCCCGAGGGGCGATTGCCAGCAACTGGGGTCGTGGTCCGGTGGACGTTCAGGAGGCCTGCAGCAACGCTCCGCCGTCCCGCAACCGATTGGCAGCGGCAGTGATCAACGCGCTCCATGATCTGCTGGATCGCTATGACGTGGAGGGTTTCGCGCCGTATCGGCCACGTTTTGCCGAGGCGGATTTTCTCGCCGGCCGGTCGGTCAGGGTCAGCGCGCCGGAGGGCGAACTGGTGGGCCGGGCAGCGGGCGTCGACAGCGACGGGGCGTTGCTGGTGCGCACCAGCGCAGGCACCCGGCGCGTGCTTACCGGCGAAGTTCGCCTGAGAGGTGACGCGTGATTGCGCTCGTGGACGCGGGCAATGCGCGGCTCAAATGGGCGTGTCTCGACGGGGCGACATTGACAAACCATGGTTATGCGTCGTTGGTCGGGGATAACACCAGCGCCGTGGCAACCCTGCGTGCCCGGGTGGGGGCGCCAAGCCGCGTGCTGATTGCCAACGTGGCCGGCGCGGCCGTTGCCGCGTCATTGGCTGAAGCGTTCGGGTCCGCTGCCCACTTCGTGACGCCCAGGGCCAGCTTCGCCGGCGTCACGTGCGGCTATCGCGAGCCACGGCGGCTGGGCGTGGATCGCTGGTTGGCAGTGATCGCGGCCTATCAAGAGGCCGTTGACTGGGTTTGCGTGGTCGATGCGGGCACGGCCCTGACCGTGGACGCCGTAAGCGGTCAGGGCGAGCATCAGGGTGGTCTGATTCTCCCGGGTCTGGGTCTGATGGCGGACAGCCTGCAGCAGCGCACCAGCGACGTGGGTTCGGCTGGGCGGGGCGAGTCGCCGCCGGCGGGTCTGGCGCTGTTCGGCCGCAGCACCGAGGAAGCTGTCACCCGGGCGGCATTGCTGGCCTCAGCAGCGCTGGTCGATCGCTGTGTCGAGAGCCTGGAACAGGCGGCGGGCCACACGCCGCGGCTTATGGTGACCGGCGGCGATGGCGAGGTTCTGATGCCCTGGTTAGAATCGCACTGTGAATTCCACCCCCACCTGGTGCTGGAAGGCCTGGCCGTGATGGCCGGAGCCCACAGCGCCGCGGACCCATAATGCGCAATCTCGTTCTCGCCCTGATTCTGGCCAATCTGGCCGTTGCGGCATGGTATGGATGGGTGGCTGGCGAACCGGGTGGCGTGCCGATGAACGGCGCCGCCGGGGACCGTACCCTCACTCTGGTCAGCGAGCTGGGCGACGCTGCCGGGGAGACCGGCACCTCGGCGCCGACTGCTGATCCCGGCCCGATGGCGAGCGACCGGGCTCCGCCGCCCGCAGCGGCCCGGGCCGTGGCCGGCCCCCGCTGTGTGAGCCTGGGCCCGTTTCGTGAGCAGTCTCAGGCCGCCACTGCGGCTGCAAATCTGCGCGCCGCCGGCCTGGAGCCAACCCAAAGGGTCAGTGAGGGGGACATCTGGGTGGGCTACTGGGTGTACTTGCCGGACTTCGCGACGCGGGACGCGGCGAACGCGGTGTTGGCCAGGCTACGGTCCAGCGGCGTCTCCGACTCCTACGTCGTGCCGGGTGGGGATAGCGGCCACACCATTTCGCTGGGCGTGTTCAGCGAGATCAAACGGGCCGGGCGGCGTCGCGAAGAGGTCCGCAAGCTGGGCCTTGAACCCCAGGTCAAGGACCGCAACCGCCGCGGCACCGTTTACTGGGTCGATCTGATACTGGCGCCGGATGAGGAGCTACCGCCGGAGAACCTGCAGGCCCTGCCGGGCCGAATCATGCGTCTGGAGCAGCGCGACTGCGGCACGCCCGCCTAGTCCCTGGGATGCGGCCCTCAGGCGCCGCCGTAGGTAAAACCCCCGATATTCCCGCCCGCTGGCCGGCGCTAGCCTGAAGTAGCGTCAGTCCGGGCAACAGGTGTGTTATGACTTTTGATCCCTCCACGAGGCTTAAGACCCTGGATGTGGCTGAGCCGATCTGGGAACGGTTTTTCACCGTAGCGCCGCTGGTCCTGGTCGGCACCCTGGAAGAGAATGGCGATGTTGATCTGGCCCCCAAGCACATGGCATTTCCCATGGGTTGGGACAACTATTTCGGTTTCGTCTGCGCGCCGCGCCATCGGACCCAGCAGAATGCGGAACGCACTGGCGTGTTCACGGTTTCCTATCCGCGGCCGTCCCAGCTGGTGCTCGCGAGTCTCACCGCATCGCCCCGCTGCGAGGACGACAGCAAGCCAATCGTTGGATTGCTGAAGACCTTTCCGGCGAGCAAGGTTGCGGGCGTGCTGGTCGAGGATGCCTATCTGTTCTTTGAGTGCGAGCTGGACCGCGTGATTGACGGCTTCGGCGCCAACAGCTTGATTACCGGACGGATCGTGGCCGCCCATGTGCATCAGGACGCTCTGCGGGAGGCCGACCGCGACGACGGCGAGCTGCTGCTCCAGGCGCCAATCATGAGCTATCTCTATCCGGGCCGGTTTGCCGTGATCGATCATACCCAGCAGTTTCCTTTTCCTGCGGGGATGCAACGTTAGGCGCGGCCATGCTGGGCGCGGAGATTCTGGAGCGGGTGCGCGACCAGCGGGAGGCGATGGTGAGATTCCTGCGCGAGCTCACGCTGGCGGAATCGCCATCCTCCAATCCGGCCACCCAGCCTGCTGTGCGCGAGCTGCTGGCACACGCACTGGAGGGCGTCAACTACCGAACCATCGCAATCCCGGGCCGCCGCTCCGGCGGTCAGCTCTATGCGCGCCCGCGGGGCCGCCGCAAAAATCAGCCTGTACAACTGATCATCGGCCATTACGACACGGTGTGGCCGGTCGGCACGCTGGCCGATATGCCCTTTGATTACGACGGTCAGGTGGTCAAGGGCCCCGGCGTGTTCGATATGAAGGGTGGTCTGGCGCAACTGGTGTTTGCGCTGAAGACATTGGACGCTATGGGGCAGACGCCGTCGGTTACGCCACTGGTGTTCTGCAACTCCGACGAGGAGATCGGCAGTCGGGAGTCGGGCCGCTACATCCGCGCGCTGGCCCGACTGGCGAACCGGGCCCTGGTGCTGGAGCCCTCCCTCGGGCCGGCCGGCGCCATCAAGACGGCCCGCAAAGGGGTAGGTCGCTACACGGTGGAAGTGCACGGCAAGGCGGCCCATGCAGGCTTGGACCCGGAGGGTGGGGCCAGCGCCATTCTTGAGCTGTCCTTCGTGATTCAGAAGCTGTTTGCACTGAACCATCCGGAGCGGGGTATCACGGTGAATGTGGGGACCATTGACGGCGGCGTGCGGCCGAATGTGGTGGCGCCGCTCAGCACCGCGGTGGTGGATGTGCGGGTGGCCTCCGGGGAGGACGCGCAAGACGTGGATAAGGCCATTCGCGGCCTGCAGCCGGATACGCCCGGCGTCACCCTGCACATCGAAGGCGGCATCGGCCGGCCCGCCCTGGAGCCAACGCCGCGCAACCAGGCGCTGTGGGACCGGGCTCGTGCCCTGGGGGAGCAGATCGGCCTGAGCCTTGAGCAGGGTGCCGCAGGCGGCGGCTCCGACGGCAACACCACCAGTCTGTATACCGCGACCCTGGACGGGTTGGGCCCCGTGGGCGACGGCGCCCATGCCCGGCACGAGCACCTGGACATGGATCGGACCATCGAGCGCTGCGCCCTGCTTGCGCTGCTCCTGCTCGAGCCTTCCCTGGGGGTAGATTGAGATGGCGAGCCGGCCCTTCTATCTGTCTGTGGCACGAATCGCGGACCTGCACGAGAAGCCCTATCAGGTCACGGCGCTTCCCCGCGATCAGTGGGCGGACGGCGACTATGTGCTCTGCACGGTGAGCGGATCTCCGACACCGTTGTATCGCATCGAACTGATGAACGGGCGCATCGTCGAGGTGATGGAGGGAGACCTGTTGGTGGGTGCCCTGGGGGATCGCCACGCCACTCTGGAGGCAGTGGGCAACTGGCGCAGCGTTGGCGATGATTTAGAGATGCATGCGCTGACCGGCGCGGGGTTGTTCGGGCGGGCCACCTCAGTGGCGCCGTTGTTGCCGCGCCTGATGACCCTGGACTATCAGGGCCATCTGCTGCGTCATGACAACAAGCTCAACATGAGCGACTTCGTCCGCCCGGTGAGCGACGCCCATTTTTCGACGCCCACTGTCCTGCTGGTGGGGACCTCCATGTCGGCGGGCAAGACCACCGCGGGCCGGGTCATCGTGCACGCCTTGAAGGCGGCGGGTCTGCGCGTGGTGGGCGCCAAGTTTACCGGCGCCGGCCGTTATCGCGACGTGCTGGCATTTGCCGACGCCGGTGCCGATGCGGTAATCGACTTCGTGGATGCCGGGCTGCCTTCCACGGTGGTGAGCGTGGAGCGCTTCCAGGTGGCCATGGACTATATGCTGCGACGCGTGGCGGAGCTGGCGCCCGACGTGCTGGTGGCCGAAGCCGGCGCTTCGCCGCTGGAACCCTACAACGGCGCCGGTGCCGTAGCGGCCCTGTCGGAACAGCTGTGCTGCACGGTGCTCTCCGCGTCGGATCCCTATGCGGTGGTGGGCGTCCAGACCGCCTTCAAGCTCGAGCCGGATATTGTCACTGGACCCGCGGTGAACACCGCCGCTGCCATAGAGCTGGTCACCAAGCTCAGCGGCAAGCCCGGCTTGAATCTGCTGAGCGAATCCGCGGTGCCTGCTCTGATGGCTATCCTGAAACAGTGCCTGCCCCCGCTGAGATAGCGCAGATTTCAGAAATTTGAACCAGCTCAAGCCGTTAGGGGCGGTGCCAGGGGTAGAATGGCCGCGCTATGAGCAAGCTGGAACAATTGATCTGCGGCGAAGTCGCCAACTCCGCGCTCGCATTTCGCGAGTTCGCCTATGGCAGTCAGGACCGGGAGGCGCTGTTGATTGATATCCTGGCGCTGGCCAACGCCCAGGTTCCCGGTCCACGGCTGCTGGCGCTGGGTGTGCGGGACCAGGTGGGGGGCAAGCGCAAGCTCCGCGGGGTCGAGCGGGATCAGCTGGTCCAGTTGATGGCCTTCTATCAGCGTTCTGTGGCCGAATTCATCGAGCCATCCTTGCACGTGTCCATGCGCCAGATGCAGCTGATGGGCCGTACCGTTGCGGTGCTGCTGCTGCGAAACTGTGACGATCAGCCCTATGTGATGCGCAAAAGCTTATCCGACCGGGTGCGCAAAGGGGATGGCTGGATTCGCCGGGGCACTGCCCAGGCACGCCTGGGGCGCGCGGACATGGAGGCCATGTTCACATCGGCTGCCAGCGTTATCGGTCCCGGTTGGGATCTGCAGGTGGTGTTTGCGGACGCCGATTTGTCGCCGCGTCTGACCTTAACCGCCTTGCCTCTTGGCAAAAAGCCCTCGGACGTTGCCGGCGACCGTATTCGCGGGTTGCTGGAAGCCAAGCAAACGGTGCGCGATCGTCTGGGAAAAACCGATACCCGGATGGACCGCCTGACCTTTGCGCGCGTACACGGTGCCGATCAGCCCTACGAGACCCAGACGCCTGAGTCCTTGCTGATGCAGTTAGCCCGCAGCAAGGAGGATCACGCTGCTGCAGATCAGTACTATGAAAACGAACTGCGCGCTCACAAGGTCAACATTGCCGTGGTGAACCTGGGAGATGCGCCCCTGCACAGCGCCCGCCTGCTGCTGGAGATTCCCGCCCGGGCTGGCGTGGATGTGGCACGGCGGCTGTATTCCCCCCCCGACATGCCCCAGGACAGCATTCCACTGGGCTACCCCCGCATCGAAGACCATGCCAACGGGTTCCGTATCCAGGTCGACATCGGCCGGGTGGAGCCAGGCGGTCGGATGAGCGTGTTCACTCAGCCCCTGCGGTTATTGCTGCGCCAGGCAGCGGTGGGCTGCAACTTCCCTGTGCACTACACCCTGTCCGGCCGCCAGTTACCCACGCCCCTGACCGGCGTCCTGTACATCCGCGTGACCGAACAAAACCAGCGCCTCAGCAACGCGAGCTGACGGGCGCGGCCAGCGCGATTTCTCTATCATGGGCGCCCATGAAACGGGCTTCCCCGCCAGAGCATGCAACGTGACGTCGGCTGACTACCCACAGCCTTTGGCAGGCATTCGCGTGATCGAGTTCTGTCAGGTGGCGGCCGGACCCTTCTGCGGCATGCTGCTGGCGGACATGGGCGCGGACGTGATCAAGGTCGAACCGCCCCAGGGGGACAGCCTGCGGGCCTGGCCACCCTTGAGCAAGGGTTTCAGCGAAGGCTTCGCTTCCTTGAACCGCAACAAGCGCTCCATCGCGCTTAACCTGAAAGAAGCCGATGACCTGGCCATTGCGCGGCGCTTGATCTTGAGCGCGGACATCGTGGTGGAAAACAATCGGCCCGGGGTTATGAAGCGGTTGGGCCTTGGCTATGAAAGCTTCACCGCGGAGCATCCGCAACTGCTGTACTGTTCGGTGTCCGCGTTCGGTCAAACGGGACCCCGCGCGCAGGATGGCGGCTTTGACGTCAGCGTTCAGGCGGCCGCCGGGGTCATGAGCGTCACCGGGGAGCGGGACGGGCCGCCCCTGAAAGCCGGTGTGCCCATCGCCGATTTTGCCAGCGGCCTGTACGCGGCCTTCAGCATATGCGCGCTGTTGCGACAAGTGGCCGCACGAGGCTGCGGCGAGCACGTGGATATTCCCATGCTGGGCGCAAGCCTGGGGGTGGGCGCTTTTCAGACCAGTGAATACTTCGGTTACGGGCGCGATCCCGAGCGCTTAGGGTCTGCCCATCCGCGCAACGCGCCCTATCAGGGCTTTCGCGCCAGTGACGAGCACTTTGTGCTGGCCGCGGGCAACAACAAGCTCTGGGCCAGCGTCTGCCGCATCATCCAGCGCGAGGATCTTATCGATGCCCCGCAGTTTGCCAACACCAGCGATCGAGCAGCCAACCAGAGCGAATTGGCCGAGATCCTGGGCGCGGCCTTTGCAACCCAACCGGCAGCCCACTGGATCGCGGCGTTCCGCGCCGCCGGCGTGCCCTGCGAGCTGATTCAATCCTACTCGCAGGCGCTGAGCCAACCCCAGGTGGAGCACATGGGCTGGGTTCAGCCGCTTGACCTGCCGTCCGGCGTAAAGACCCGGACGTTTGGTTCGCCGATCATGCTGTCCGGGCTGGCCGCTGCGGTGCGGCGTTCGCCTCCGGCGCTGGACGGGGATCGCGCCGAGATCTTGGCGGAGCTGGATGAGATGGCTGCGAGGCAGCGGCCATGACGGATCTCGCTCCGCTGCGGGACTTCGTGATCGCCGTGACGCGGTTGCTCAGCGACCAGCCGACGGAGCGCGCGCTGCTGCCGGTGGTCGCTGACCATCTGCGTCGGCTGGTAGCCAGCGATACCTGGTTGCCGGACGCCTGGTCCACCGCGAGTTCCGATCACTACTGTCAGTACCTGTTGCACTGCGACCCGCTGGAGCGGTTTTGTGTCGTGAGTTTCGTCTGGGGTCCCGGCCAGTCCACGCCCATTCACGATCATCGCACCTGGGGCGTGATCGGGATGCTGCGCGGCCGGGAACGCTCCACCCGTTACCAGCGGGATCGGAACACCGGTCGGTTGATCGAAGGCGAGACCAAGGAATTGCTGACCGGCGATATCGAGTTCGTCTCACCGCGGCTGGGGGATATTCATCGGGTCTGCAATGCCCAGGACAGGGAACCGTCCATCTCCGTGCACGTTTACGGCGCCAACATCGGCGCCGTCAAACGCCACCTCTTTGATCCCCAAACCGGCGCGCCGGGCGAGTTCATCAGCGGCTACACTTCCGCCAGCGTGCCGAATCTCTGGGACCGTTCCGGCTGACGCCCGGTCAGTGCTGGCTGGCGTGCCAGGCCCGGCAGATGTTGGCTGCCGCTGTGGACCACACCCCCTTATGGCCCATGATGTACTCCAGCACCTCTTCCAGTTTACTGATCCGGTGGGGTTGCCCCAGCATCCAGGGGTGGATGGAGAGGGCCAGCATACGCCCGCCGAGCTCACCCGACTCTGCGTACAGGAAATCAAAGGCGTCCTTGATCTGGTCAGCGTACTCGCTCTCGGAGTGCAGGTTGCCCTGCAGGATGAATCGATCTTCCAGTTCGGTGGACAGGGGCATTGCGACGATATCGCCGGCGCTGGTGTGGAAAGGGTAGGGGAGATCGTCATTAATCCAGTCGCACATATATTTCACGCCCTGCTCGGCCAGCAGGTCGGGCGTATGCGGGCTCTGGGACTTCGCGGGGCTCAGCCATCCCTCCACCGGCTGCCCCGTCATCTGCCGCAGACCGTCCAGGGCGCGTTTGATCTGGTCCCGCTCCGCGGCCGGATCCAGGCCGCCATAGTGCAGGGTGTCCATGTCCCAGCCGTGGCAGATAATTTCGTCACCGCGCTCCTTCAGCCGATCTAGCAGGTAGGGATAGCGCTCGCCGACCCGGGTGCAGACTGCAAACGTGGGTGTGACGTGGTATCTGTCCAAGGCGTCCAGCACCCGGAAAATCCCCACGCGATTGCCATAGTCGCGCAGGGTGTAGTGGCGCAGGTCTGGATACGCGGTGGACATGCCCCCTGGCGCGGCGAAGGGTTTGCCCTGCTGATTCAGGGGGAAAAACTGCACCGCAACGTTGACCCACAGGGCGAGGCGCTTGCCGCGGGGCCAGTGAATAGCCGGGCGGCGCTCCATCATGTCCCACTCGTAGCGGTCATGATCCATGCCGTAACGGCGCTGGGCGTATTCCAGATAGGTGGGATCTACAGGCATGCTATTCCCCTCCCTTGGCCGCTATGTCCGCCTTGGCGGCGTCATAGCAGTGCTCGATGTAATACTCGGCGATTTCTCGTCCGGTGGTCACCCACACGTCCGAATGGCCGGTGATGTATTCCAGCGCCTCTTCGAAGGCCTTCAGGCGGTGCGGATGGCTGACCTGATAAGCGTGCAGGGGTATACACATCACCACCCCGGACTCGGCGCCTTCCTGATAGAGCCGATCGAAATTTGCTTTGAGCATCTCGCCGTAGCGGCGTGGCTCGATCTTATTCACCACGTAAACAATGGTGTCATTCATCTCTAAGGAGTAAGGCACCGAGATGAACTTCTTGCCGGAGCGCACGTGGACCGGAGTGGGCTGGTCGTCGTGGAACAGGTCGCAGGTATAGATACCACCAGCCTCGGCAAACAGGTCCATGGTGATCTCGGTATGGGTCAGGGCGGGCGCCAGATATCCGGCGCACTGCTGGCCCGTGTGCTTCAGAATGGTCTCTACCGCGTCCTCGATCATGGCCCGTTCCTGAGCTTCGTCCATACCGTAGGTGTAGCGGGTGTTGTAAATGCCGTGGCTGAAGAACTCCCACTCCCGCTCCTTGCACAGCTCGATGATTTCCGGATGGTGGTTGCACAGAGCAGTGGACAGGGAAATGGAGCCGCGCACGCGGTACTTGTCCAGCACCCGCATCATGCGCATGTGGCCGACCCGGTTGCCGTAATCCCGGGTCGCATAACCGTTGACGTCCGGCGTCGGCCGGGGCCAGGCTTTGCGATGGGGGTTCACGGCCGGATCGAGTTCGTAAAACTCGATGTTGGGGGCCACCCAGAAGGCCACGCGGGCCCCGTTAGGCCAGGTGATCTTGGGGCGGTTCTCATAGGGCCAGTAGTCGTAGAGTCCCGGATCCTCTTTCATGGATGGCTCTCCTGGGGTGTGGCGCCGCTAGAAGCTGCAGCCCCGGGCCTGGCGGATAGGTGCGCAGCCGGGGTGGTTCTCAAGCCACTCCATCACGGTGGCAACCGGCTCCACGTCTGCATACTTGAGCATAATGTCGCAGAGGTTGGCGAAGTGGGGAATCTCGTGTTTGTCCGCCACGCACTCTTCCGGAACGATAGTCCGATAGCCTGTGGACAGGGAAGCCACCACGCTGGCACGGATGCAGCCGGAGGTGCTTCCCCCGGTGAGAATCACTGTGTCCACTTTGTGCCAGACCAGCAGCGAGGGAATCAGTGTGTCATGGAACACGCTGGCCATGCGTTTGTTGATCACCGCATCGCGGCTGCGGTCGATTTCCAGGCGCGGATCCAGTTCGGAGCGCTCGGAGCCTTCGTTGATATTCTGCAGTGAGTCGGGGGTGTTGGTGCGCGTGCCCCAGACGCCGGCATCATCGGCGTTGTCCATATAGGCGACATAGGTCCAGATGACCGGCATATTCTTGGCGCGCGCCAGAGCGGACACCTGATTGACGTAGTCGATCTGCTTCGGATCCGTCTGATAGGCCGTAGCGAAGGTGTCGATGTCGGTGTAAGCGCGTTGCAGATCGATGTTGATGACCGCGGCTTTCTCGCCGAAGCCGAATCTGGCGCGGTTGGGGTTGGCTTTAACCTGCTCCCAGTACTGGCGCGGCGTGAGGTCTGAGGTCTGCATGACGGGCATTGAGGGACTCCTCTTTCTTGGTTATTCATGGGCGAGTCGCCCCGGAATTCTAATCGCAAAGCCAGAGAGGGGTCACGCCGGCGACCCATACCCCTATTTGACCGGTTCATCCCAGTGGGCGCTGTGCCCAGTATGGCGGTTGCCATGGCGGCCCCAGCCGGCCTGTAACCCCCGGGGGCCCAAAGGGTTTCGGCATCTGGAGAGGCGAAAACGGGGTTGCCGACCAGGGGTCGCCGCTAAGGCCCGTTGGGCGGCCAATCCGAAGGTGCTGACCCGGGTCTTTGAGTTCCGGGCTTTGCTGGCGCCCGATTATGCGTAACTTCCGAATTAATTGGCTTCGCGTCGCTTCCTGTACACTTTCTCTCGCTCGCGACCGTGCCGGTTCGAGCCGCCGTCACGTTGGAATCACTTGCACATAAGAATTCGAAAAGGACTGGATATTCCGGTTGCCGGCGCTCCTCAGCAGCGCATCGAGGCGGCACCTGCCGTGAGCCGCGTCGCCCTGCTGGGCCGCGACTACCCGGGTTTGCGTCCGAAGTTGTCGGTCCAGGTGGGCGACAGAGTGCGGCTGGGCCAGGCCCTTTTCAGCGACCGCGGTGAACCCCGCATCCGCTGGACTGCGCCCGGCGCCGGGTCCGTCGTGGCCATCGAGCGGGGGCCCCGGCGGGCTCTGCAGGCAGTGGTGCTGGCCCTGGATGGCGACGAGGCCGAGTCGTGTCCAGCCTGGCCTGCGGCACAACTTGCGACCCTGGAGCGGGATTCGGTGCAGGACGGGCTGCTGAATTCCGGTCTCTGGACCGCACTGCGCCAGCGGCCCTTTGCCCGCATACCGGCGGCGGACACGGTGCCTCACTCGATTTTTGTGACGGCTATCGACACGAATCCCCTTGCCGCCGACCCGCGTCTGGTCATCATGGAACGGGCAGCCGCCTTTGTGGCCGGTCTGACGGTCCTCAGTCGCCTCACGCCAGGCGCCGTGTACGTATGTCAGGGGCCGGGCGACGACTTGCCCATGCCGGATCTTAACAGCATGGTGGCGGCCCACTTCAGCGGGCCCCATCCAGCCGGTTTGCCCGGCACCCATATCCACTTCCTGGATCCGGTTGGTGAACACAAGACGGTCTGGTACCTGAACTATCAGGATGTGCTGGCCATGGGCGAGCTGTTTACCACGGGCCGTCTGCCGATCGAGCGGGTGATAGCGCTGGCCGGCCCCAACGTCAGGCGGCCCCGTTTGTTGCGCACCCGCCTGGGCGCCAGCATTGAAGAGCTGTTGCGGGGGGAGTTGCTGGCTGGCCCAACTCGGGTCGTGTCCGGGTCGCTGCTGGCCGGGCACCAGGCAGCGGGTTGGGCGCGCTATCTGGGCCGCTACGATCTGAGCATCGCCGCCCTGCCCGAAGGTCAGCCGCGGGAATTTCTTGCCTGGATCATGCCGGGTTTGAAGAAGTATTCGGCCATACGCGCATATGCTGCCGGCTGGTTGCCGCGGCGCTCTTTTCGGCTGACCACGTCTCAGAACGGCAGTCCACGGGCCATGGTGCCCATCGGCAACTTTGAAAAAGTGATGCCGCTGGACATCCTGCCGGCACCGCTGTTGAAAGCGCTGCTGGTCCGCGACACCGATACCGCGCGGGCGTTGGGTTGTCTGGAGCTGGATGCGGAGGATCTGGCCCTGTGCACCTTCGTATGCTGCAGCAAGTATGACTACGGCGCGGCCCTGCGCGAGAACCTCAATGCCATCGAGAAGGACGGCTGATGAGTCCGCTGCGCAGGTTGCTGGATCGGCTGCAGCCCCACTTCGTTAAGGGCGGCAGGTACGCGCAGTTCGGCGCCATCTACGAGATGGTGGACACGCTGTTCTACAGCCCACCCGATGTGGCGCGGGGCGCGCCTCATATTCGCGACAGCATCGACTTGAAGCGGGTCATGATCCTGGTGGTCGTGGCCGCTGCGCCCTGTGCCATCGTGGGCATGTGGAACACCGGCTATCAGGCCAACCTGGCCATGCAGACCCTGGGCCTGGCGAGCGCTGACGGCTGGCGTGGTGTGGTTCTGGACTGGCTGGGTGTCGGCTACGATCCGGGTAGCCCGCTTGCCGCCATCGCCCATGGCTTGTTGTATTTCCTGCCCATGTACATCGTCACCATGGCGGTGGGCGGTTTCTGGGAGATGCTGTTTGCCGGGGTGCGCAATCACGAGATCAACGAGGGGTTTTTTGTCACCTCGTTTCTGTATGTCTTGACCCTGCCCGCCACCACGCCCTTGTGGCAGGTAGCGCTGGGTATCACTTTTGGTGTGGTGATCGCCAAAGAGGTCTTCGGCGGCACGGGTAAGAACTTCATGAACCCGGCGCTGGCGGGCCGAGCCTTTCTGTATTTCGCCTATCCTGTTGAGCTATCGGGGGATTCGGTGTGGGTGCCGGTGGACGGTTTCGCCGGCGCCACGGCCCTGGCTCTGGCCGCCGAAGGGGGAATAACCCATCTGACTCAGAACGGCATCACCTGGCTGGATGCACTGCTGGGTTCCATCCACGGCTCCTTCGGTGAAACCTCTGCGCTGGCCTGTATTCTGGGTGGCATCTTTCTCATGTTCACCGGGGTAGCCTCATGGCGCATCATCGCGGGTGTCTTTGCTGGCATGGTGGTGACGGCGCTGCTGTTCAACGCGCTGGGTTCGGCAACCAACCCCATGTTTGCCATGCCCTGGTACTGGCATCTGGTGCTGGGGGGATTTGCTTTTGGCATGATGTTCATGGCCACCGATCCGGTGAGCGCCTGCGTCACCGACACGGGCCGCTGGGTGTTTGGCATTGTGGTGGGTTTTCTGACCGTGGTGATCCGGGTGGCGAATGCGGCGTTCCCCGAGGGCATCATGCTGGCCATTCTGTTCGCCAATATCTTTGCGCCGCTGATTGACTATTTCGTGGTGCGCGCCAACGTCCGCCGTCGGGTGCGTCGGCTTGGCTGATCAGCAGCCCAATCAGGGTGAGGGCATCACCCGGGTGCTGAGCGTGGCCATACTGGTCAGCCTGGTGTGCTCCATCGTCGTGGCATCCGCTGCCGTCCTGCTCAAGCCGCGCCAGCTGGCCAACGAGCGGGTCAACATGCAGCGCAACATCCTCGCCGTGGCAGGCCTGCTGACCCCGGAGGCGGAGGTGGCGGCGTTGTTCGAGCGAATCGAGCCACGCCTGGTGGAGTTTGCTTCAGCCAGCCTCGTCGCGGAACCGCGCGCTGATGCCTTCGATGAGCTGCGGGCCGCCAGGGATCCTGACCTGGGTGTTGCCGTTCCGGCGGCGCTGGATACGGCGCGCGTGGGACGCCGGGCCCGTTTCGGCAAGGTCTACCTGGTGCGGGATGAAGGCGCGCTGGTCAGTCTTATTCTGCCGGTGCGCGGCGCGGGCCTGTGGTCCACCATGTACGGTTTCATTGCCCTGGCACCGGATGGTGTGACGATTACCGGTATCAGCTTTTATGAGCATGCCGAGACCCCCGGGCTGGGCGATCAGATCGATGATCCCCGGTGGCGTGCCAGCTGGCAGGGCAAGCAGGCCTTCGACCCGAGCGGCGAACTGCGCCTGGCGGTGATCAAGGGTCGGGTGCAGCCCGACGCTGAAGCTGCGCCTTATCAGATTGACGGGTTGTCCGGCGCGACGCTGACGGGCAATGGTGTCACTAACCTGGTGCACTACTGGCTCGGTGAGCACGGCTACGGGCCGTTCCTGAAGCGAGTGCAGGCGGGAGAAATTACCCTATGAGCAGTAAGGCCCGCGCGGCGCTGGTCGCGCCCATTGTCGATAACAACCCGGTGACGCTGCAGATCCTGGGGATCTGTTCGGCGCTGGCGGTCACCACATCCCTGTTGCCGGCGCTGCTGATGTGCCTGGCGCTCACCGTGGTGGCGACGCTGGCCAATGCTTCGGTGAGCGCCATTCGTCATCACCTGCCCGTAAGTATCCGCATCATTATCCAGATGACGATCATCGCCTCGCTGGTCATTGTGGTAGACCAGGTTCTCAAAGCCTATGCCTACGAAACCTCCAAGCAGTTGTCCGTTTTCGTCGGCCTCATCATTACCAACTGCATCGTGCTGGGCCGGGCGGAGAGCTTTGCCTCCAATAACCCGGTGGGGCTGAGCGCGCTGGACGGCCTGGGTAACGCCATTGGCTACAGTCTGATTCTGATCCTGGTTGCCGTTGCTCGGGAACTTTTCGGTGCCGGAACGCTGATGGGTATGACCATCTTTCACAGCACCGCCGACGGCGGGTGGTATGTGCCCAACGGCATGATGCTGCTGCCGCCCAGCGCATTCTTCGTGATCGGCCTTTTGATCTGGGCGCTGCGCACCTGGCGCACCGCCCAGGTGGAGAAGCCTGAATTCCGGATTCACGAAGTCCACCGCACCGAGGTGAGCTGATGGGCAGCTACGCCGAGCTTTTTATCCAGTCCGCCTTCGTCGAGAATCTGGCGCTGTCGTTCTTTCTCGGCATGTGCACTTTTCTGGCGGTGTCGCGGCGCATCGATACCGCGATCGGATTGGGTATCGCCGTGATCGTGGTGCAGGTCATTACCCTGCCGGTTAATCACCTGCTGTATCGATACGTGCTCCAGGAAGATGCCCTGGCCTGGGCCGGCTTGTCGGGTGTGGATCTAAGCTTCCTTGGGTTGATTGCCTACATCGGGGTGATTGCTGCCATGGTGCAGATCCTGGAAATGACCCTGGATCGCTACTTCCCCGCCCTGTTTCAAGCGCTCGGCATCTTCCTGCCGCTGATTACCGTGAACTGCGCCATTCTGGGCGGCTCGCTGTTCATGGTGGAGCGCAACTATAACTTCCCGGAAAGCGTGGTCTACGGCTTTGGCAGCGGCACCGGCTGGGCGCTGGCCGTCATCGCGCTGGCGGGTATCCGGGAGAAGCTGCGCTACAGCGACGTGCCGGCCGGACTGCAGGGCCTGGGTATCACCTTCATTATCGTTGGGCTCATGTCCTTAGGCTTCATGGGTTTCTCCGGGATCCAGCTGGGTTGAACCATGCTTGAGATCGGTCTCGGCGTCGCCTTCTTCACGGCCATCGTGGTGGCTCTGTCTGCGCTAATTCTGGCGGCCCGCGGCTGGCTGGTACCCAGCGGCAATATTCACCTGACGATAAATGACGAGCGCATGGTGGACGTGCCCGTGGGCGACAAGCTCCTCAACGCTCTGGCCGGGGTCGGCCTGTATCTGCCCGCGGGCTGCGGCGGCAAGGGCACGTGCGGCCAGTGCCGCTGTCAGGTGCTGGTCGGCGGCGGTGATCTGCTACCCACGGAGGCCGCCCTGCTCAGCCACCGGGAGGAGGCCGAGCATGTTCGTCTGGCCTGTCAGGTCGCGGTGCGTGAGGACATGACCGTGCGGGTGGCAGACGACGTTTTCGGGGTGCGAAAGTGGACCTGCACGGTGCGATCCAATGACAACGTGGCCACCTACATCAAGGAACTGGTACTGGATCTGCCCGCGGGCGAGGAAGTCGACTTTAAGGCCGGCGGCTACGTGTTGATCGAGTGCCCACCGTTTTTCGCCTCGTTTCGTGATTTCCATATCGACGCGCCCTTTCGGCCTGAATGGGACCGCTACAACCTGTGGCGCTACCAGGCCGGCACCGACAGCGCGACCAGCCGGGCTTACTCGATGGCGAACTATCCCCTGGAGCGGGGAATTCTGATGCTGAACGTGCGCATTGCTACGCCACCGCCGCGTAAGAACGTGCCGCCTGGCGTGGTGTCCAGCTACATCTTCAGTCTGAAGCCCGGTGATCCGGTGACCGTCGCCGGGCCGTATGGAGAGTTCTTTGTGCGGGAAACGGATGCCGAGATGGTCTTTATCGGCGGCGGCGCGGGCATGGCACCCATGCGGTCTCATATCTTTGATCAGCTCAAGCGGGTTGGCACGCGGCGAAAAATGAGTTTCTGGTACGGCGCCCGCAACCGGCAGGAGATTTTTTATCAGCAGGATTTCGACGGCCTGGCCGCCGAGCATGACAACTTCACCTGGCACGTGGCGCTGTCAGAACCACGGCCGGGAGACGCCTGGTCCGGCCCAACGGGTTTCATTCACAATGTCATCTACACCCGCTATCTGCGGAACCACCCTGCGCCGGAAGAGTGTGAGTTTTACCTCTGCGGGCCACCGCTGATGATCGCCGCGGTGACCAAGATGCTGGATGACCTGGGCGTGGAACGGGAGAGTATTCTGTTCGACGATTTTGGGGGTTAGAGATGCCTCGCTGGCAACTTCTGCACCGCGCGCTGCTGCTCCTGGCCGCGCTCACCGTGGCGGGCTGCAGCGAGCCCCGGCCCGTGCGTCTCGCCGGCGCCGTCATGGGTACGACCTGGTCGGTGCAGCTTGTGGGCGATGTGCAGCCCGATCTCAGGCCGAGGATCCAGGCTCGCCTGGATGCTATCGATGCCCGCATGACGACCTACAGCGCAACCTCGGAACTGGCCCGCTTCAATGCCAGCGACAGCACCCAGTGGGTAAGCGTATCCGGCGAACTGGCCCGGGTGGTCGCCGAGGCGCTGCGCATCGGGGAGTTGACCGGTGGTGCCTTCAATATCACGGCGGGACCGTTGGTGGAGTTGTGGGGGTTTGGCGCCGCCTCCGCTATCGATGCCCCGCCCGCGCCCCAGAGCGTGGCCGCGGTGCGGGAACGGGTGAGCCTCACCCACCTGGCGGTGCGCACAACTCCTGCCGCCCTGCGCAAAACCCGCCCGGACGTGGCCCTGGACCTGTCCGCCCTGGCCAAGGGCTACGCCGTGGATCAGGTGGCGGCTCTGCTGGAGAATCTGGGGTTCCGCCGCTATCTGGTGGAGGTCGGTGGTGAGCTGCGGGGTAGAGGTCGCAGCGCGCGGGGCGAGCCATGGCGGATCGCGGTTGAACAGCCGGCGGCCGGGGCCCGGCGCGTGCAGCGGGCTTTCCCGCTGCGCGATCTGGCGGTGGCCACCTCGGGCGACTATCGCAATTTCTTCGAGCTCAACGGCAAACGCTATTCCCATGCCATCGACCCCCGCAGCGGGTATCCAGTGGCGCACGGGCTGGCTTCGGTCACGGTGCTGGATCCTTCCGCCATGTCGGCCGATGCCTTTGCTACCGGGTTGCTGGTGCTCGGCGAGGAGGCTGGATACGCGTTTGCCTTGTCGCACGATATCCCAGCCTTGTTCGTCGTGCGCGAGGACAGCGGTTACCGTGAACGCATGACGCCCAGGTTCTCAGCCTTGACAGCGAGCAGCTAGATGGATCTTTTTATCGCGAGTTTTCTGTTGTTCCTGCTAGCCGTGCTGGGCATGGCGGTGGGGGTGCTGGCCGGAAGGCCGGCGATCACGGGCAGCTGTGGGGGACTGAATCGAGCCGCCGACGGCCTGCCCGCCTGTGATTTCTGCGCCCGGCCCTGCGCGCGCCGTAAGCGGCGCATACGCTTGACAGAGGAGGCACAACCATGACTCCGGTCGCTACTCTACGAGCTCGCGATTTTATGATGCCCCAGCTGGTTACTTTGACCACGGACATGGAGCTGTTGGACGCTATTCAGCTGTTCGTGGAGAAGCAGATCTCAGGTGCGCCGGTGCTGGATGCCCAGGGCAACCTGGTCGGCATCTTGACCGAGCGGGACTGCCTGGCTCAGACCGTGGTCGCTACGTATCATGGCGAAGCGGGCGGGCGTGTGGCGGAAGTGATGAGCGCTGACGTGCGAACCGTAGACGCAGATGCCAGCTTGATGGACATTGCTGAAAGCTTTGTGAATTCGAAGTACCGGCGTTATCCGGTGCTGGAAAACAATCGTCTGGTGGGAATTATCAGCCGGCGCGACGTGCTGCGCGCCGTGCTGAAGTTGGCCTGAGGGCGTTATTCTTCCCCGCCTTTGGCGAGGTGCGCGGCGATCTCGGCGATTTCCGCCTCCGTCAGGCCAGACAGGTCCGCCGGATGCCCGCTGTCCGCGCCCGCGCTGTCCTTAATGAGTTCGGCAATGTCGTCCGCCAGTTCGCCCTTGAAATCGTCCTCGAAATGACATTCCAGGCATTCGTCGATTTTGCCCGCGTCGGCGGCCCCTACGCCAAGCACAGCCGTGGCGGCCAGGCCCAGAAGCGTTCCCCGTGTAGGTTTGTTCATCAGTCTGTCTCCTGCGTGCAAGGCTAAGCCCAGCCCGGCTCAGGAAAGAAGTGAGATACACGTATTCTCCTGGAAGCCGCGCGCGGCACTATCTTAGTCTAAGTGCGGCGCGCTTGGTGCATGCGGGGACCTTTGGCTGTAGTCTTTTGCACTTCACGACGGGGCCAGGAAGGACGTCACCAGAAGATGGCTGAGCAAATGTTGCGAGTTCCGGCGAGGGTGCGATGACACTGCAAGTCACCTTGCGCAACGTGGTGCTGGTGGGCCTTTTTGTCCTGGTGGCCGTCCTGCTGTTAGGCGCCGCCGGCGTGGTCGGCTGGGAATATTCCAACAGCGATGAGTTCTGCGCCACCGCCTGCCACAACGTTCACCCGGAGGAGCCTTACTCCCATAAGCTGTCGCAGCACGCCCAGGTGAGCTGCGTGGAGTGCCACATTGGCCGGCTGTCGACCTTCGCCGCCATGGTGGAGAAATCCAGCCACGTGACCCACGCCTGGGCAGTGTTTGCTGGTTACGAGCGGCCGCTGACGGCGCCCTCCCTGCCGGACGCCAGTCGATCCTGTGAGGGCTGTCATACTGCCGCAACCCACCAGTACAATCCGATTCGGGTTCGCAGCCGCTTTGCCCGCGATGAGGTCAACACGGAGACAAAACTGACCTTGATCGTGCGTTCCGTCGGCAGGAACTTTGGTGGCGAGCCGCCCCGCGACGTGAACTGGCACGCGAGCGGCGCCGTGCGTTTTATTGCCGAAGATCCGCAACAGCTGGATGTCAAATGGGTGGAAGCCACCCGGCGCGACGGTACCACCGTGGTCTATGAGGATGTGGCTGCCCCCCTGAGTGCTGATGCGGTCGCGGCCGCCGAGAAGAACGTGATGGACTGCATCGATTGCCACAATCGGGCCGGCCATTCGTTCGATAATCCTGAGCTGCTGCTCGACGCGGCTATGGATCGGCGGCTGGTTGATCCTCGCCTGCCCTTTATCAAGGCGCGGCTGGTTGAACTGCTCGACCGGGAAGTAGAGTCTGAGGAGGACGCGCGCCAGGCGGTGCGCGAGAGCTGGCTGGACTACCAGCAGGAATTCGCGGGCCTCGCCGAGAGTCAGCCGAATGTCTGGCAGGCGGCCGGCGAGGCGGCCCAGGCACGCGAGGACTTCCTGGTAGATCTTCTGGTGCGCAGCCAGTTTGTGGAGGGCGAAGGCGTGTCCTGGGACTCCTTCCCCGACCACAGTGGCCACAAGGATGCTCCGGGCTGTTTTCGCTGCCACTCGGGCCGGCTGCAGGACTCATCCGGAACGCCGGTCCCGGTGAACTGCACCAACTGCCACAGCGTGCCGCTGGTTACTCAACGGGACCAGATTCCGGACGGCTATCTGACGCTGGCTGATCGGCGCAAGCCCCGCAACCATGGTCGACCGGATTTCATGGCCAGGCACAGTGAGCTGGCCTCCGAGCGCTGCGGCAGCTGCCACGGCGAGGTCATCGAACACGGTACCGATAATCAGACCTTCTGCGCGAATTCCGGTTGTCACGATGAACAGTGGCAGTATCTGGGATGGGAGGCGCTGCGCAGCGCCGATTAGCGAAACTGAGTGTCGCCGGGGGCCGACTGCGGGATTGGGCGAATAGCAATAAGCTCCGGGCGGCGTTCACTCGCAGACAACACTTCCAGGTGAAAGCCCTTCCACTCCACGCGGTCGCCGCGCACGGGCAAGCGTCCCAGCAGCTCCGTCACCAGCCCCCCCAGGCTCGCTACGTCATCCTCCCGTGACCAATCTACATTGAGCCGAGCGGATACGGTGCGCAGATCCACGTAGGCGCGAGCGTGCAGGGCGCCATCGGATTGTTCCCACAGCGCTGTCGATGGTTGATCGCTCTCATCATCGATTTCGCCGACCATTTCTTCCAGCACGTCCTCCAGGGTCACGATCCCTTCCACGCCGCCGTACTCATTCACCACCACGGCCAGATGCTTGCGAGCGTCCTGGAAGGTTCGCATCAGCCCCATCACTGGCCGGGTTTCGGGTACCACCAGGGTGTCGCGCACCAGGCTGTCCCAGTCGATGGCCGCCTCAGCCGGGTGGTCCTGCAGCCAGAACAACAGCTCTTTGGCGAGCACCACCCCCGCCACGTCGTCCAACTCCTCGCTGGGCGAGAAGGGAAAGCGGCTGTGGCCGGATTCCCGCACGGTGGCTAGAATTCGCGCTCGATCGCTGAGGGCAGACAGGAACACGACGTTACCCCGCGGCACCAGCACGTCAGCGGCGCGAATCTGCCGCAACTGGGTAGCGCCTTCGATAATGCCTGCCGTTCGCACACCCACCACGCCCTCGTTGCGGCCCAGTGCCGTCAGCAGCCGGATCTCCTCAACGGACGTGACCGGCACTTCCTTATTGCCGCGCAACGCCCGGGAGATGCGCTCGCTCAGGCTGACCAGGGGCCGCAGTGCCACCACCAGGCCCTGAATACCGTAAGCCACGGCGGTGGCTAGACGACCCGCGTAGGTGACCCCGAGGGTCTTGGGGATGATCTCGGTAAACAGCAACACCGCCGTGGTGAAGACAATAGTGAAGATCCAGAGCGTTTCGCCGTCGAAGACGCTGGCGTAGCTGGCGCCTGCAACCGCTGAGCCGATGGTGTGGGCGATGGTGTTGACGATCAGAATGGCGGCGATGGGGGTGTCAATGTTGCGTTTGAAGGTGGTCATCAGCCGCCCGGCCCGAACGTGACGCTGGGACAGCGCTTCTACCTGGGCGTGATTGATAGACAGCAGCACCGACTCGAAGATAGAGCAGGAGAAAGAGACGACCAGTGCCACGGTAACCGCGGCCACGAAGGTAAGCATGAGCAACCCGTCTGGTTGGATACCGGGGTGCAGGTTAGCGCAGTTCCCCGCGCGACTGCAGGGGCCGCCGACCGGTAACGCCCAATGTCTTCGGTGCGGGCGCCGTCAAGCCGTGGCTTTTAGGTGCCGCCGGGCGGTTCAGCCGCTGGCGGCGCGGGCTTCCATCTCTTTCTTGTGGCGCTCGATCTGCTCCGCCGTGGCGCTTTCGTGAGAGGCTTTGAAGTCCTTCTGCCGTTGCCGCACCCAAGCGTTGGATTCTTCGCGCTGGGTGTTTTGCTGCTGGAAGTGGGGCATCACGTAGCGGGCCACCATCTCGTAGGATTTCAGCTTGGCCGGGAACGGGGCCCAGTTGTGATCGGTGATCAGGTAACAGCCGAAGCCGCCCTGGGAGGCTTGCCACAGATTCTCGATCTGCTGGATGCAGTCGTCAGGTGTGCCGATGACGGCCATACCCGACTCCAGCAAGTGGGCGGCCGGCTCGTTGCGCCGCTCCGGCGGCACCATGGGTATCACCGCCACGTCCTCGAAATAGCTTACCCACTGCTCAAGCCCGAACGCCACGTCGGCCAAGGCCTGCTCGCGAGTTTCCGCACAGTGCACCAGCCCAATCATGCGCCAGTCGCGCCGGTTCATGCTGTTGCCATGCCGCTCCGCCACCTCGCAGGCGATGTCCCAGTTGGTGCCTGCTGCTGCCAGCGCGGGTGCGGCAGTCGCGCTCATGGACATCAGTCCCGTGCCGAGTCGGCCCGCGGCGCGGGGGCCGGAAGGCGACATCATGGATGCGGTAACGACCTCGATGGGAATGTTGTCATAGGGCCGCAGTTGCAGCCGGGCGTCCTTGAGCTCAAACCAGTCCGCCCTGTGAGTGACCGTTTCGCCGCGGAACAGGCGCAGCATGATTTCCAGCGCTTCCTCCATCATGTCCCGCTGCCGGGAGGTTTCGATCCCTAACATCTTGGCATCGGACACCAGGGCGCCGGGGCCGGCCCCGAACATGGAGCGGCCCCGGGTCATGTGATGCAGCTGCATGGTGCGGTCGGCCAGGATCAGGGGATGATGGTAGGGCAGGGAGTTGACGCCGGTGCCCAGGCGAATATGGCGGGTCCGGTAGTGGGCCGCCAGGATCATCAGCTCGGGCGTGGAGTACAGCTCGGTGCCCGCCGAATGATGCTCGCCGAACCAGGCCTCGTGGTATCCCAGCCGGTCCAAGTGCTCAACCAGCTCCAGATCCCGCTCCAGGCACAGGGTGGGATTCTCTCCCACGGGATGAATCGGCGGAATGAAGGTGCCGAAGCGCAGCTGTGGTTGTTCGGTCATGGCGTCCCCCCTGTCGAAGCGCTAATTGCCCGGGCCGCTGCCTATTGTAGCCTGCCCGCCACGTCCCGGGCGGCTTCGCGATGACCGCGGCCGACGGCTGGATCGGCTGCGCCGGTTGGCGGTTTCACATAACGTAACTTGCTGTTGCACAAAGAAATTCCAGTTGACATCATGGGCCAAAACAAGAACAAGGACTGGCCATGCATCGCTTCAGCGCTCTCCTCGGTTTGCTTTTGGCTGCTCTAACGAGCATGCCGCTGGCGGCCCAAGACCTTTCTCAGCCTTTCGTCGAGGGACAGGTGCTGGTGCGCTTCGCGCCGGGCCTTGGGACCGCGCAGCGGGACGCCGCGCGCGACGCGCTGCTGCCCACGGGCGGACGTGCACTGGGTTTGGTGCCCGGTCTTGAGGTGGTGACCACGCAGCTGAGTGTGCTCCAGGCAATCGCGGTGCTGTCGAACAATCCGAACGTTCTGTACGCGGAGCCGGACTACATCGTTCAGCCCATCGCCATCACCACTGACCCGATCGTGGATGACCAGTGGGGTCTGAAGAATTGGGGCCAGGATATCCGGGGCGTAGCCGGCGCGCCGGATGCCGACATCGATATTCTGGATGCCTGGAATGCCGCCAACTCGACCGGAACCCTGGTGGCGGTGATTGATACAGGCACCCAGCCCGATCATCCGGACCTGCAGGCAAACGTGGTAGCCGGCTGGGACTTTTTTGATAACGACAACGACCCGAGCGATGCCAACGGCCACGGGACGCACACGGCGGGAACCATAGCCGCCGTTACCAACAACGGTGTGGGCGTCGCGGGCGTGTGCCCGAACTGTCAGATCATGCCGCTGCGCTTCCTTGGCCCCTATGGCGGCAGCACGTCTGATGCGATCGACGCGCTGGATTATGCCGTCGCCCGAGGTGCCACCGTCTCCAATAACAGCTGGGGCGGCGGCGGCTTTTCTCAGGCTCTTTTCGACGCCATCGAGGAGGCCGGCCAGGCCGGCCATATATTCGTCGCAGCGGCCGGCAACAGCGCAACGGATACGGACCTCTACGCGAACTATCCGTCATCCTACAATCTGTGGAACATTATTTCCGTGGCCGCTACGACCAATCAGGATCTGCGCGCATCCTTCTCGAACTATGGCAGCGCAAGCGTTGATCTGGGTGCACCCGGCTTGAATATTGCCAGCACCTATATGAACAGCGAGTACTGGTGGAACAGCGGCACGTCCATGGCTGCTCCGCACGTCGCGGGTGTCGTTGCCCTGCTGCAGGGCATGGATCTATCAGGCAGCCCCCAGGACGGTAACTGCCCCGACTGGAGCAGCGATGCCCGAGGCGTTGTAAATCGCGTTCTGGATACGGTGCGCCAGACCCCGGCCATGGCTGGCATTACCGTGACCGGCGGTGTCCTGAATGCCTACAACGCCGTGGTCGGCATTTGCCCGCCACGGGAGGAGCCGCCCCCGCCGCCCCCGCCGCTCACGGCGCCGGCAAATTTTTCGACCGAGGATGGTTCGGACGGCACCGCCAGAATCTTCTGGGATACCGTGGCGGGCGCCACGGAGTACTGGTTGGAACGGCGCGAGCGCAAGGGTAACCGCTGGATCAACGCCACGGTGTTCACCGTCATGGCTGATCAAAGCCATGATCCTTTCGTGAACGCAACGGTTGAGGTTGGTAAGACCTATCGCTACCGAGTGGCTTCCGCCAACGCATCATCTTCCTCGGTGATGACGGACTGGTCCGAAGTTGCTGTCACCGACGGCAGTGGCGGAAGTGACGGCGGTGACGGCGGTCCGTCACACAAATGTCATCCCAAGCGGGGTTGCTAGCGAGCTGACCTACGCAGGTGGTCCGGGCCCGGGCTGGGTTTTGAGGCTCGCACGGCTTAGCTGGTGTGCCCGGACCAAAGTCACCCAAGCATCGCCAGACCTAACAGGGCAAGTGAGCCGGGGCCCGGAGACGGATCCGCCATGGGTATGGCGTTCGCCTGAGGCGGCGTTAACAGCAAGAGCATCCATATGACGGCCAGGTTTTTGACCGAACCGCCATCCCACTGCAGCCGCGATACCGCCGCAAAGATCAGGTCGTCCAACTCATCTAGGAGCTTGCAGAAAGCTTCCATTAGGCTCGTCTTGTTGTTGTCACTCAGGGGCTGCGTCCCAATGAATCCGGCATCCATCTGAGCCTGCACATTGGGCATCCGCCCCCTATGCGACATAACATACAGGCATTGGCCCGAAGGATTTGTGATCCACGTCACACTTTCTGTGACGGCTCGGCGGTGGTCGCGACGTCGCGTTGTCTCCCGCGCAGCAGTGAGCTACTACTGCTTGACGAGCTCCACCCGACGGTTCCTGGCTCGTCCCGGCGCAGTATCGTTGGAGGCTACCGGCGACAGGTAGCCTACGCCGGCTGCTCTCAGTCGGTTCTCGGCGACGTTGTAGTCCTCGACCAGGGCCCTGGCCACCGACTCCGCCCGCCGTTTTGACAGGTTCATGTTGTGATCGTAGGAGCCCTGGTTATCCGTGTGACCCACAACCAGGAGATTGAGGTCGGCACGATTTTCGAGCAGCGTCGAAATCTCTATCAGAGTGGGTGACGATTCCGGTTTGATGGCTGCGCTATCTGTGTCGAACAAGACGCCATAAATGGCGATATGGCCAGTCGCATCGATTCCCTCCGCCATCGCTTCGGCGTTGACCGTCACCATGCCGGTTTCCATTGCCTCAGATTCGATGATCTCCAATAACGTCACCGGCCGTTTGCTGACTGAGCTAAATCCAGCGTCAAAAGCGACCAGCAGAGAGATATGAACGCTGGAGTCGTTTACCGAACCTCTGGCTGCCAAGTACCGTAGTTCCTGGGGTATGTCGAAGGCCGATCCACTCGTGCGCGTGTTGCGGAGGCGCTGCTCCATGTCCTTGTAGAAGATCCAGTGAAACAGCCTTCCGCATTCATCGAGCGCACAAGTGAATAGTGTCTGGAAACCTGCCGCTTCCAGGGCCGCCTGATAGTTACGCAGGATTTCCAACGTAGACCGTCCCTCCGGCCCTCGGTAAAGAATGCGGGTGATCTTGCCTTCCAGGTCCGCTTTCTCCGCGGGGATGCGCGCACCGCTTGCGTCCTGCACGGCTGCTCCCAGTGGCAACGTATAAGAAGCGAAATCCTTCACCTCATATCCGTCGATGACCGACCCCGAATAGCGCGTCACCAGCGGGTGATCTGCGCTGCCGGCAGAATCATCTGCATCCTGGCCCCTGGCAATGGGAATAGAGAGAATGGCTACGCAAACTCCAATCGTTATAAGCAGTTCATTCCGCATGAGATGACGTCCTATCTGGAGGGTCGGTGAGCAGGCCGCTAGCGGCATGTGAATAGAACTTTGGAGTATAAACTGCGCAGCCTGGATTCAGGCGCTGATCCTGATGGGATCAACCCCCATTTAAAAGCGGTTCTGAGAGAAAAGAGCCCTCTCGGGCCTTGTGGACCAAATGGGGTCAGCTTTCCAGTGGGCCCCCGGCTGGTCGATTGGGGTGCCTCCCCGGTGTATTTGATTCCAACGACGCGGCATCACGGAGCAGCGTCAAATGAGTCTCTCAGCGCGCGCACCAGATCTCCGTTGGCCGAGTCGCCCGACATCTCCCAGAACATCGTGCCGCGTAACTGCTGCTCCAATACAAAATTCATCTTCCATCGGAGGCTTTGGGGGTCGTCAAATGTCCAGAACTCCTGCCCATCGAAGGTCCAGTGGGCCCCGGCGCCGCTATCATAAAAGGCAGGCCTCTGCTGGGCTGCCAGCACGGAATAATCTTCCACTCCCTTCTCATAGGTCCCGCGTGGCACGCCTCTTGCCGCCTGGCAAAACCCGTCATTCACGCTGGGCACGCCGCGCCATCCTCGCCCATAGAAGGGCACGCCGAGCAATAGCTTGCCGGGCGGCACGCCAGCATCCAGATAGGTGGCGACTGCCTTTGCAGCCCACGTGTCGTCCGGGCTGTCGCAGTCGGTGGCTCGGAGATGAGCATGATGGTTGGTCGGTCCACCGGACTCCCAGCCCCCGTGAAAGTCGTATGTCATCAGGTTGATCCAGTCCAGGTGCTGATGAATCCGGTCAATCTGAATGGGCTCGCTGTTGTAGGTGCTGGCAGGCGCTGCAATTGTCAGTAGCAAGTCGGGTTCGACTCCCGTGGCCAAACCGATTTCAGCTTCTGTTTGATCCAGTTGTGTGCGGAACTCTTCCAGTAGCTTGGTGAAGTTTTCGCCGTCTTTGGGCCTAAAATTGCAGGTCGCTCCACACCGGCCTGGATACTCCCAGTCGATATCGAGCCCATCAAATACCCCTGCCGCGTCGACACCTGGAGCAACATTGCCTCGAATGAACTTATTGATGCAGCTTGCGACAAAGGCGGAACGGTTCTCCGGCAAGGCTGCATCAGAAAAACGCGCCGACTCGGTCCAGCCCCCGATAGAAAGCAGGACTCGAATGTGGGGATAGTGCTGCTTTAGCTTGCGCAGCTGATTGAAGTTGCCCTTGAGGGGCTGGTTGACGGTGTCAGCGACACCATCAACGGTTTCAGAGCTATCGAATCGTTTCTCGAAGTCCGCGAACTCGTCGAGACTGACGCATTGCAAGTTTTCGTCGATCCCCGCGAAAGCGTAATTGATAATGTCTACTCGTTGTGCAGTTCCGGAGCTGACAATATCCGCCGGAACGTAGTCCCGCCTGTAGATGCCCCATTGAACGAAGTAGCCGACGATCAGGCCGGACTGCCGGGTTTCGGGAGGTGGCTCCGTCGGTGGGTCGGTGCCTCCACCACCACCCGCCTCAACGAAATAGGCGATGAAACTGTGGTCCCCCGAGACGCGGATCGTCGTCGGGTTGACGTCCCCGGCGAGATCACCGTCCCAGTGATCAAAGCGCCAGCCGTCAGCCGGAACCGCCGTTACATTGACCACGTTGTTCCTTTTGTAACCGGAATTCAGCGGATCGAGGATCACGGTGCCGGAACCAACCGCGGAATGCTCAATTGAGTAGACTGGTGGTCCCGGGAGCGCAGGCTGAGTTAAAGAAAACGATGCGACCGTGCAGGCCAATAAATTGCGTCGGCTGAGCATATTGATACTTCTTGTTCGTTGTTTGCTCGGCGCCCACTATATAACCGTCCAACTGTCTCGCACAGGTCGTTTTACATAAGCAATCCAGTGCCGGTTCACCAGGAACTCACCGTCATCCGTTGCGGTTAAGAATGAGCCTCGATCGGTATGAGGGATTCTCCGAGCAGTCGCCCGAAGGTCAAGGCCGGCGTAACCATCATGCCTCCAACGGCGGCTTTGCCCATCAGCTGCCCCGACCCAAGGATTTCCCCCGCAGCATAAAGGCCAGGAATGACACTGCCGTCTTGCTTGATAACGCGCAACTGCGCGTCTACCCCGATGCCAACAGTTGATGTAATCGAAAAGCCCTGTTGACGGATCGCATAGAATGGCGCTCGTCTTATCGGTAGCGGCATATGGCTACGGCCGAAATCTGGATCAATGCCACTTGCCTGGGCGCGGTTGTAACGTTCGACCGTTGCCCTAAGGGCGTTTGCGTCGACACCGCATTTGTCGGCCAGCTCGCCTAAACTTGGCGCCATGAAGAACATCGGGTGTGATCTAAAGGCCTCCGCAAAGTCCGCTTTGTCCCAGCCCTCGATACCAGTCGGCGCCGCATCGAAGATTGCCTGGTCGAAGATCAACCATGTGCGCAAATCTGGCTGTTTCACCAAGGCGTGTTCGCGTTCGTCCACGCTGGGGTTGTCTTCGGCGACGTAGCGTTCGCCGTGCACATTGACCTGAATTTCCCACGGCTGCCGGCGCTCTGGATAGGTGTTAAAGCGCGTATCGGGTACGGCAGGTTCGTCGGCGCTGGCCATGATCCGTGGAGAACCGCAAATATAATTTTCCTTGCCGCGGGTAAAGCCTCCTGCAGCCAGCGCCATGAGATGGCCGTCGCCTTGGCAGAAGGGATACGATGCTTTGCCGTATTGTTTGTAGCCGCTGAGTTCGTAGAAAAGAGCCGGGTTAGAGGCATAGCCGCCGCTGGCGAGCAGCACGGTGCCGCCGAAAAAATCGGCCATCGTGCCGTTCTCGGCCTGGGCGCGCACCCCGATTACCGTTCCGCCGCGTGTGAGTAGTTCCCGGGCGCGCATTCCGCGCCGAATCGATAAGCCTCCTGTTCGTTCCGCCGCCAGGGCCAAAGGTTCTATGGCATGAAGAATTGAAAACCCACCTTCCGGTCCCCAAACATAACGCTCGACGCTGTATGGCTCGTGCGCCAAACCGAGCACCGGATGATCGTCCAGCGGAACCAGGCCGTTATCCATAAGCCAATCGAAAGTCGTCGCTGCATGGGTAACAGCCAGCCGCACGAGAGCGGGGTCGGCGGTGTTGCGGCTGATCCGCATGACATCGTCAAAATGCAGCTGTGGCGTGTCAGCTATGCCCTTCTGTTTCTGCAGACGCGTTCCAGCCGCACTCATCTGGCCGGTGGAGAAGAATAGGGTGCCGCCGATCTGCGCGGCCGACTCCAGCACCAAGACCCGTGCGCCGCGACGAGCGGCAAAAATGGCGGCCGGCAGCCCTGCGGTGCCGCCACCCACGATGACCAGGTCCCAAGTGTCTGCGCCGCGAGCCGAGCTCCAGCTGCCCGGAAGTAGAGTTTGCCCGACGATGGCCGATGACGCGCAAATCAGCATTTGCCGGCGGCTCATAGCCGCTTGACCCGACGTGGCTCGACGGATGCGCGATCTATCCAACATTCGCTCCATGCTTAAAGCTCCTTCATTCTTGCAGGTCGCTCGACCACGTTCTGGGGCAGCCCGCTTGAGAATAACAGGCTTGTAAGCTTACCCCCTACACATCGAGCCTGTGACTGACTCCATCGCCAGGCATCGAATATCCAACTAGACAACTCCCGCTCCAGCCTGTGTGACAGCAAGCAAAACTCGGCAGAGGGCGAATCTGCTCATCGAGCGACACTGGAAATGTTCGCAGCGCGGACGACGACTATTTGCCGGCCTCTGGGGCGGGTGGACTCCCTCGGTACCATTACATGGTAAGAGCCTGAACATCCTGGTTGATTCAGGGGCGTGATTTGTTATTAATGTCCGGTGATGGCTGTTGTCTGCGACCCAGCATCGGCACCAGAATCATGCTGCAAGGGCAAACGGGCGAGGCCTACCGACCCACGGCGAACAACTGGACTGATGTTAGTGTGGTTGGGGCTGGTACCGTGACAGCGACAGGTAAGAGGAACAATCCTTAGTTTCGGGAGGACCAAAGATGGCCCGTCCACACATCGATTATCTTCATGCTCAACAATTGCCGTGGGAAACTGGTGCTTATGCCTCGCTCCCGGGCGTGCAAAGCAAGACGCTGAGTGTCGACGATGAGACCGGTGCTTGTACGGTCATCCTGCGCTATCCGCCAGGTTGGCGCATGGAAGGGCCGTGGCACTTGTCGGATGACGTTGAGTTTTATCTCCTCGACGGAAAGTTTGAGCTCAACGGTCAGCTCTACACCTTGGATTGCTATGGCTTCCTGCCGGCAGGATGGGTGAGCGAGTCTGCAGTTACGGAAACAGGCGCGGATATCATCACCTTCTTTGAAGGGCGACCGGATTTCGTGAAGGGGCGTCCGGACGAGGGGCAATACGATCTCTCGCTGGCCATTCCGTACAAAAATCCGTTTGATATACCGTGGACCACGGACGGCCTCGATCCAGATTATTCGTGGTTCACCATGAGAAACAAATTCCTGCGCATAGACCCGAATACCAGCGCCTGTACACTGATTGTTGAGCAGGGCGCCCAACATCTTCCCAAGGACAACATTGGCTGTACGGAAGCCCATCCCACAGTGGAGGAGATCTTCATTCTCAGCGGCGAAGTACGCTGCCCCTACGGCGTGCTGTCGGCGGGCATGTATCTTTACCGCCCGCCCCATATTCGTCACGGTCCTTACTTCAGCCGATACTCCAATGTCATGTTGCTGCGGCTTTCAGGGGCGCTGGACAACAACTTCTCCGAACCCAATACAAAATGCAGTCTGTATATCGATCCGAAGCCGAGACTGCCCGATGAGCTTGCCCAATACCGCGAGATGTATAAGCCTGAGCTGTATTGAGAGCGTGTGCAGGTGAATTAGACGGCCACAAATGAGCTGCGCGGCGGTGTCTGTTAAGGCCAAGAAAAGGTGATATTTACAGCCCGTGAAATTCCGCTTCTTGCCCGCAATCGACAGCACCACGGTTGAGCATCATCAAACTGATGCCGCAGATCTGAGTCCCTGCCTCCGAACCCGAGCCGACATCCGCAGTGGAGGATGGTCCGTCGTCTCTCCCTGACGTTCGCCGCTTGCTGTAGACTCGCGGCATGAAAACAAGACGCCTCGCCAGACTCATTACGCTCGTATGCATTGTTACCGCACCCCTTGCTGGGGCGCAGGGCCCAAGCGAAGCGGGCAAGGTCCTCGTCTTTGGGGGGACCGGCATGATCGGTTATGAGATTGTCAAAGCCCTGGAGGAACAGGATCACGATGTGACGGTTTTCGTGCGCGAAACCTCCAATGTGGAAGACCTGGGTAAAATCGATGTGCCCTACGTCATGGGTGACGTTTTAGAGCCGAACACCCTTGAGCAAGCCTTCAGGGACGGCGAATACCGCACGGTGATTAGCAGCATCTCGCGCTCGGGCTCTTTCGGCGGGCCAATAGAGGGTGTGACCATCCACAAGACCGGCAACAACAACATTACGGCAGCCGCGTTGCTCGGCGGTGTTAACCACCTGATTCTTATGGGAACAGTGGGGGCCGGAAACAGCGCTGACCTGCTGGCACCACGCCAGCGAACAGCGTTCAAGCAAATCTATGACGACAAAACGGCGGCTGAGGATTTTCTTATGGCCAGCGGGCTCACCTATACCATTGTTCGGACGGGCATCATTCTGAGCGATGCAGCCACGGGCACGGTTGAGCTCACCGAGGATCACACTATTCAGCACGGGGCAAACATCTTCGATATCGCCAAACAAACGGCAGGGTGTGTGGCGAATGCTCGCTGCTTCGACAAGATATTCCACACCCACGACCCTGCCGTCCCACCTTTGTCCCAGGAAGATTTGCGCGAGGCCTTCGAAGGCCTGCAGCGTTTTGAGAATATGCGCAGGGGCAAGGCGGCTGACTAGTAGGGCATAGGGCTATCCACATGGACTGGCCCACTGGTCGTTTTTCCACCGGTATACGGGCTGTCGGCAGCAAGTCGAGGGAGGGCTTGTGGTCGCTTACCGACCGTCGCGATCGGTGCCAAAGGCCAAGCTGCACCGAATCAACGGATTGTGGCCTACGACCCTGAGCGGTCGTTGGTGCCACCCTTGCTCGGACGTGATTTCGCGATCAAAGTCTTTGCTTATTGCATTGGAAAATCCCATCCATAAGACCAGCAGTTCTCTGCATCCTCCGGCGTATCTTGCATCATGTCCGCAATGAGCTTTTCGAATGTCTCTCGATAATCCCACCCGTCCGCTATCTCTCGAAAAAAAGGAACAGTGAGCATACATTCCAACTCCCGTAGATTTCGTTGCCAGTGTTCCTGGGAAAGAAATCCCTGCTGCAACTGCAGATGATTGTTTTCTAAAACTGTCAAATTGGTTCCAATGTACCATTCAACTGCCACCGCCTCCGGCATCGAGAGCTCATCAGATTTGTTCAGGTATATTTTTGACAGACCAGACAGAAATTCTGGGCTGGACATCGCGGCGGCATTCATATCGATAGTAACGGCAGTCCTGCTCTGGTAGGTTTCGGACAGTGCGATGTCCTGCGTTTGCTTCAATTGAAGACCCACAAATACCAAAGAACCAATCACGCCGAACAGGCCTAAAATTTGCAGCCAATCGTTTAATTTTTGAGAAAGCATGGTCGGTGTTCTCCCAATTACTACGCTGCTCGGATAACGTCCATGCCATTGGGCGGCCGCCTCAGGCTGTAAGCAGCCGGTCGGTCCAGGCTCGATACGCCGTCGTGACAGCACGAGCAGGCGGCGGCGACCGATCCAAAGCGCACGTCAATGTCTATCTAGCCCCTTAATATTTTGTCCGCTCTAAACCCATAGGATGAACGTATGATTCTCAGAGTCTTTCGTGCCGTCATTCGCGAGGGCCGCGTCGACGAGTTCAAACGGCTGGTCCAAGCGCAGTCAATACCCTGGTTAAACGAGTCTGATGGCATGCTTGCTTACTTTCCCGGCCAACCATTTGGTGAGAATGAAAGAGAGTTCGCCATGGTGACGTTATGGCGTGACCTTGATGCGCTTAGGGCTTTCTTTGGCGACGATTGGAATAATCCCGTGGTAACCGAGGATGAGGCACCGCTGGTCGAGGCAATGTACGCCGAGCACTATCTACGATTTGACCAGTAACGGATGCTCCCATTGATGGCGTCTTCTCGCCATTGATTGACGGTCAGCATCGACGGCAGAACCCATGCTACAGCCGGCAAACGAACGGCTACTGCCGACCGTAGCAAAAGTTAAAATGCCGGAGTCTTGATGGGTTCCGAACAAGCTGCGCGGAACAGGCGTCAGCGCCAACCTCAGTTGGGTTTGTAGTTGAACTTCTGACCTCCAACGCTTGCCTCATACATGAGCCCGCCCTTGGCAACGGTGAAAATGGCCATTCCCTTGTAATAGTTGCCGACCGCGGTGGCATCGTTCTTGCCGCCGCTCGCACCCGCCGAGGTGCCCGTAGTCGACGCGGTAGCTGAAGCACCTGCCGTGACCGCTACCGCCGTTGCCTGAGCGCCAAACTCGAAGTTTCCGCTGGTGAACTCTTCGAAGGCTCGCTGGTCTTCCAGAAAAATCATCTGGCTGAAGGCCTGTCCGCCCAACTGAAAGCCAACGGTGAGCTGCGTCATCGTGGCGTCGCCGACGTACTCGCCCTGGGCGTAAACACGACCTTTGCCACGAGCACCCCCGATACCCATGCCGCCCTTTCCGATCGTTGGGAATACGGCATAGCCATAGCAAGTATCAAAGAAGCTTCCACTCGCGCCGGCTTTCTTGAAGATCTCGATCGTCTCGGCATACTCGTCCGCCCATACAGCGGTCATGGGTGCGGCAAGTAACAACATTAGCCCAAGAGTGCGTATCGATCTCACAGTTATCCCCTCCATATCGGGTTCCACCAGGTGGTTTGCGCCCCTGATTATAGATGATCGGTTCCGCTCAGAGGCAGCGCCATGGATCTTCCTTCCAGCGCTTTACAGGCGGCCTCTGACAGGTATTGCTGCAGTGCAGCATTCGGCCGCCTCAAGCTGGATACTGAGGGTCGGCTGACGACCCGGAGCGGGCCGTCATATCTAGACTTTCCGCTCCGCGAGGCGTAATAATGCAAACCTAACAACGACAAATGCAAACCTGGCGGAAGCTGGGGGCGCAAAGCCACAGGTCCTAGCTTCCTCCGACGCGTCAAGGAAGACCACGCCGAAGGACCCAGGACTGGTTGGCTGCCAGAGCCAAAGGCCAAATATCGTTTTGCATAGAGCTACATGTCTGTCGGCGGCCCGCTTGGTCAGAGGCACATTCCGCGACATCGGAAGCCGGCGGCTAATGCTGAGAGGGAGTCACGGCCGTGACAGCCGGCAGCCGGGGAAGAACAAAGTTTGGCTGACTAACCGTAGTGGAGACACGCGGCGTTCATTAGAGGGGGACTGGGAGTATGGGATACAAACTCAAGGGATACATGCTGGAAGCCTGCACCTGCAACGCAATTTGCCCCTGTTGGGTCGGCGAGGATCCAGACGGTGGCAGCTGTCATGGCACGCTGGCCTGGCATTTTGAGGAGGGTGAGATCGACGGCGTTGACGTTTCGGGCCTCACCTACTCAATCATTCTGCACATCCCGGACAACGCGTTAGCGGGTAATTGGCGAGTGGTCGCATATGTTGACGACAACGCTACCGCGGACCAGGAAAAGGCTATTCTCAGCGTCTACAGCGGCGAGAAAGGGGGGCCGGTTGCGGACATGGCCCAGTTGATAGGTGAGGTGGTCGCGGTAGAAAGGGCGCCGATCACCTTTGACGTGGCCGAAGGCAAAGGCGCTTTGAGGATCGGTAACAGCCTGGATGCAGAAGTCGAACCCTTCGAGGGGCCGACGGGCAAGCGGACGAGCCTGCACGACGCAGCATTCTGCGTCATCGAGGAGTCTCCGTACTACGTTGGAAAGGCGACTCACCTGAATGCCACGCAGCCAGCTCTCGGCATTGATCTTCAATTGCGGGGCAAGAGTGCCGTGCAGGGACCATTCCTATTTGAGGCATAGCTCTTGCCGACCCTCGACGCGAACAGGTCGCTGGGTACGCTGACCGCCGGGCATCAGACTAGCAGGAGCCGCCGCCGTTTCCTGCTCCTGATGGGTATGTTGGTCACACTCGCGTGGTTGACGCTCTGGGTCTGGGAGCAATCACCGTACGGGCGTTATATCGACCACGGCAGCTGGAGCGACATTGGGCTGTCCGGCCATCATGGCCATGCCCATTTCAGCGACTCGTCAATCCTCGCCGCCGCGCTTTATGTTGGCGGATGGGTTCTCATGACCGCGGCCATGATGCTGCCCACGACCATTCCCTTGTTGGACATCTTCCGCCGCTTGACAAGCAAACGACCGGACAGCGGGCGGCTCGTGAGTCTCGTGATCGGAGGCTACTTGTTCGCCTGGCTGGTATTTGGCGCAGTGGCTCACGGCCTGGATTGGGCTGTCAACGAATGGGTGCAAAGGAGCCCCTGGGTAGGCAGCAACGGCTGGGTTCTGGGGGCGGGTGTGCTCAGCATCGCCGGCGTATTTCAGTTCACTGAACTTAAGTACAGGTGCCTGGATCAGTGTCGTGCGCCGCTGAGCTTCGTTCTACGACACTGGCGAGGCGGTAGCCCGCGCGGGCAGGCAATCGCCCTTGGGATACACCACGGAATCTACTGCGTGGGCTGTTGCTGGGCGCTGATGCTGCTGATGTTCATCGTCGGTACGGGGAGCGTAGGTTGGATGCTTTTGCTGGGTGCGGTAATGGCAGCTGAAAAGAACCTGCCCAAGGGCCGTCGCCTGGCTAAGCCTCTGGGCGCGGGATTGATCGCCGGGGGGGCGCTTGTCGTGATCCAACAGCTGGTGTGATGAGCGGCCTGTCTTGATGCCGAGGCCTGGCCGGCGGCGACAGACAAATTTCTCCGGGAACCGCTGGGCAATCATATCTCCTCGCAGCCCGTAGCAGCCCGTGCTGCAGTGCAGCATTTTCGTGCTGTTTGGAAAGAGCGAATCAACGGCAAACGATCTCAAGTTGCCGTTTAGTGCAGAAATCGGATTCCCCCGACCTGGCTTTTCCTGGGGGCTTTTGATGGGTTCGGGCGGCCGCGGAACGGCCAAAACACTCGACGGATCGCATATGATTGTCGGCAAATGGCGTCGCAGACAAGCAAAAAAAAGGGCGCCACTGCTGGACGCCCAGAGGGGGATTCTGTACTCCGACAAGAAGGCACCAATGTGCACCGACCCCCGCCGT
>JBFFHS010000011.1:0-55217 GCA_041556855.1 Gammaproteobacteria bacterium | reverse complement strand
CGCACGTCTGCGGGGGTTTCCCATGCAACCGAGCAGAGAACACACGGCCCTCATGGTCATCGACATGCAGAATGGCTTCTGCAGCGATGACGGCTCCATCAACCAAATCGGTTTGCCGGCGGCCCGACTGCGACCGGCCATAGCGCCCTGCGCCCGGCTCATCCACCTGGCCCGAGAGGCGGGTGTGCCCGTGATCTACACCCGCTACATGTACCGGCCCGACTACGCCGATGGCGGCCTCATGGCCAGCGAGATCATCCCCCATCTCAAGGACGAGAAGACCCTCATGGCAGGCACCTGGGATGTGGAGGTGGTGGATGAGCTGAAGCCTGAGGAGGCGGATGTCATCATCGACAAGAATCGCCCCAGCGCCTTTTACGCCACCGGGCTGGAACCCATCTTGAAGGGCCTGAAAGTTGAGAATCTGGTGGTGTGCGGGGTGACCACGAACTGCTGCGTGGAAACCACGGTGCGGGATGCCAGTCAGCGGGACTACCGCACCTTCGTGGTGGCCGATGCGGTGGCCGAATACGAGGACGATCGCCATGAGGTGGCGCTGAAGTCCATGGGAATGCTGTTCGCTCACGTGATCTCGAGCGAGGATGTGGCGGCCGCCTGGAGCGGAGCGAAGGACTGACGCGCAACAGGTGACCTGATGTCGGCACGCGATCATGCGGCCTGGGCGCAAGCGCCGCGCTTACCGGCGAGCCATTTCGTTTCCGGACTGGTCTACACGGACCCGGACATCTACGCGGCCGAGGTGAGCGAGATATTCGGCAAGGTCTGGCGCTTCGCCTGTCACGAGAGTGAGCTGCCCAACGTCTACGACTACCGGGTGTTCGATCACGCCGGCCAATCCTTGTTTGCCATTCGCGGCCCGGACGATCGCGTGCGCACCTTCCTCAACGTCTGCGCCCATCGCGGTGCCAGGCTCTTGCATCAGCCCAGCGGCAATGCCAGCAGGATCACCTGCTTCTATCATTTGTGGACCTACGACGCGCTCGGCAAGTGCACCGGGATCCCGCGCCCGGTGGGTTACGAGGCGGCCGGTTTGGAGCGGTCAGCCCTCGGCTTGCGGGAGGTCCGCACCCGGGTAAAGCTGGGCCTGGTATTCATCAATCTGGATGACCAGGCCTGCGGACTGGACCCGTTTATCGGTCCGGCCCTGGACAACCTGACGTCCGTGCTCGGCGGCGTGCCGCTGGAGGTGTTCCACTACAACCGTGTCGTGCTGGATGCCAACTGGAAGTCCTGGCACGAGACCAACATGGACATCTACCACGAGAACATGCACGTGGTGCTGCGCAAGACCCAGATGAAGGCCATGCCCATGGAAGACCGTCGCCTGGCCGTGTTTGCCAATGGCCATGCATCCAGTGGCGAGCTCCAGGCTGAATATTCCGGCTACGACGGATTCGCCGCGCGGGGCGAGGACGTGCCACCGCTGCCGGGCATCACCAGCACGGATTTTCGCTTTGTGGATCTGTTTCCCGCGACGGCGATCCTGTCCCGGGGCACGGTGGTCCGCATCGACACGGCCACGCCGCTCGGGCCGGACAAGACCCTCTTGGAAATGCGCGGCCTGGGCATCAAAGGCGAGCCCGACGAGCATCGCCAGACCCGCATCACGCACCACAACCAGTATTGGGGCCCCTTCGGTCGCAATGTCCCGGAGGACATGTTCGCCGCCGAGGCCTGTGAGGCGGGTTTTCGGCACGGCGCGGCGCGCTATCAGATCATCGCCCGGGAGGAGAACTTGAGTGGTCAGGACGACGCCATCCTGCGGGCGTTCTACGCGGAATGGGGCCGGCGCCTGGGCCGCCGCCCCAGCGATCCCCTGGCGTCCCACCCGGCATGACTGAAGCCCCGCTCGAGGCGGCAGGCGTGCGGCAGCTGATCGGCCGTGCCGGCCTGCTGCTGGATGACGGCAACTATGACGGTTTTCTCGCCCTGTGTGCCCCGGACTTTAATTACCGGATCCGGGTCTGGAGCCCGGAGCTGGCCAAGGACATGATCTGGCTGGAGCACGACTACGCCGGTCTGGCCCAGCTGTTCGCAGCGCTACCCGAGCACCTAACCCGTCCCGGACGCCTGACTCGCCACGTCACCGTGGCCAGCGTGGATGCCGCCCCCGACGCTCTCAAGGTCACCAGCGTGGTCACGATCCATCACACCGATCTGGAAGGTTGTACCTCGACCCTGGCGGTAGGGCGCTACCTGGATCGGATCGTCGAGCAGGACGGTGAGCTGCGCCTGAAGTCCCGGGAGGTGCAGCTTGACACCCGGGACCTGGGTATCGGCTCTCATGCGCCTTTATAGGACCGCGCTTGTCGTCGTGGTGTTGGCCGCTTGCCTTTTGGCCGGCCGGGCCACGGCCGAGCGGGCGCTGCTGGTGCTCAGCGAGGGTGTGCCGGCGAGTCTTGACGTGGATGGGCCGGCAGGCAACCACGACCCGAGCCAGACGGGCTTTCTCAACATCATCGAACCGCTGGTGGACTACGTAGTCGGCGGCGTCAACGACGACGGTGTGCAGCTCTACGACTTTACCCGTTTCGCTCCCCGGCTCGCGGAGTCCTGGCACTACGACCCTGACACCCTGACCTGGACACTGACGCTGCGCCGGGATGTTAAGGGCTGCAACGGCGCGACCTTCGACGCTGACGACGTGCTGTACAGTTTTGCGCGCGCCAAGTCCCTGTCCGGGGTGGCGCCGGTGGGCTGGTTTCTAGGCAACGTGGCGTCCATCGACGGCTTTACCAAGGCGCTGCTGCAGAACACGCAACAGGCCCGGGCTGCTCGGGAACTCGGCGACGAGATCCAGAAACTGGATGCCTACACGGTCACGATCCGGCAAAGCGCGCCCAACAAGCTGTTTCTACCTGCCCTGACGATTTACGGTCTCGGGATTTACGACCAACAGACCATGCAGGCCCACGCCACGGCGGCGGATCCCTGGAGTCATGGCTACGCGGGCAGCGTCAATGCGCCCAGTTTCGGTCCCTGGTGCGTTGAGCGCTGGCGCAAGGAAGAGGTCTTTGCGGTCAAGGCCAACCCGGACTACTACCGGGGCACCCCCTACTTTGATCGCGTCATCATGCGCGCGGTGCCCCAGAGCGCCAATCGGGTCGGCATCCTGCGCACCGGCAAAGCCCAGTTCGTCGAGGGCTTGAGTCCCAAGGAATATGCCTTTCTGGAGCGTAGCAGCGGGATCAAAGTGTCCGGCGCCTACTTGAACGGCAGCCTGATCTTGCTCGCCAACTGGAAGTCGCCGCCCCTGGACGATCCGCGCGTGCGCGAGGCTCTGGCTTACGCGACGCCCTACGCGGACCTGGTGCGCGGCGCCTATTTTGGCGCGGCCAAGCAGTGGCACGGCCTGATTCCGTCGGAATATCCGGGCTACGTGCGCCCGGCAGCCACCTACCGCTACGATCCGGAGCGGGCCCGCGCATTGCTGGCAGAAGCGGGTTACCCGAACGGGCGAGGTCTTGAGCAGTTTGCGGAAGCGTTCAAGCTTTCCTACGCCCTGGATCGCGAGAACACCCTGGGTCCGGTGGCCACGCAGCTGCGCACGGCCCTGCGCCGGGTCGGTTTTCCCGTGCAGTTGGATCCGTTGCCCGCCGTGCAGCTGGCCGATCGGCAGCTGGTCAAAAAGGATCTGCCGCTGTCGCTTTACGATGGCCTGACGCCGATTGGCGTGGACGTGGCCTATGCGCTGCTGCTGTCGTTCATCACGCCGCCGGCGGGGCTCAATAACATGACCAATTTTTCCGATCCGGTGGTGGACGAGATGTTCGACAAGGCTCTCGTCGAACCGGATCCGGCGCTGCGCCACGAGTATCTGGCCAGCGCCCAGGAGGTGCTGGCCCGGCGGCTCGCCTTTCTGCCCCTGGCGGAGTTCGAGGTCCGCTGGGCCACGGCGCCGGATCTCGAGGGCCTGACTCTGCATCCCACCCAGTCCGTGCCCTGGTATCCACTGCGGCTTGGCCAGGGCGCGCCGTGATGTGGCGGTATGTGCTGCTGCGCCTGGGCGTGGCTGTGCTGCAGCTGGCCGCCCTTGCGGTGGTGGTGTTTTTTCTGATCCGCCTGCTGCCGGCGGATCCGGTCGCGCGGCTGGTGGGTTTGAACGCCAGCCCCGAGGCCTATGCGCAGTCGGAACGGGCCCTGGGCCTGGATCGACCGCTCATCCAACAGTTCGCCGCCTACCTGGGGCTGTCCGCTGCGGCGCCCGGGTTGCTGCAGGGCGAGCTGGGGCGTTCCTGGGTCACCGGTGAGCCGGTCGCCGCCGAGCTGGGCCGCGCCCTGCCTCTGACCATTGAAGTGGTGAGCCTGGCGCTGCTGGCCTCCTTGCTGATCGCCATCCCGGTGGGTCTGGTCAGCGCGGCGAAGCCCAAGGGTGGCGTGGATCGGGCCGCGTTCGTCTGGGGCCTGTTCGCCGGTGCCCAGCCGGATTACTGGTGGGGATTGCTGTTCATTCTGCTGTTTGCCTTCACATTGGGTCTTGCCCCCGCTCCGCTGGGCCGCGTAGATCCCTTGTTGGTCCCGCCGGACTCCATCACCGGTCTCATCCTCATGGACAGCCTGCTGCAAGGTCGCTTCGACGTCTTCCTCAGCGCATTGCACTATCTAGCGCTGCCGGTGCTGACCATGGTGTTCACGGTGTCCGGTGCGATCGTGAAGATGGTGCGCCAGAACACGGCGCGCGCGCTGCAGTCCGAGTATGTGCTCTACGCGCGCGCCTGCGGCTTGCCGGAGCGGCGCGTGGCGCGGTATGCCCTGCGGGCGGCGTTGACGCCCACGCTGACCCTCATCGGGATCTTCTTCAGCGTGCTGCTGTCGGCCGCGGTCACCGTGGAGCGGGTGTTCTCCCTCAATGGCGTTGGGCAGTACTCGGTGCGCTCGATCCTGGATTTTGACTATCCCGCCATCCAGGGTGCGGTCTTGGCGGTTGCCATGGTGGCTCTGCTGGTCTATCTGCTGGTGGATATCGTGCACGCGCTGCTCGATCCGCGGCTGCGTGGTTAGGCGGCCGATGCAGCGAATCGGCCAGGTGTGGTGTCGACCCGGTCCGGGGCCAGCGTGAGCAGCCGTCTGACCGCGGTGCGCAGCGTCGCCGTTTACGTGGGCCAGCGTGCTCGCCACGACGGGCTGTTCCTGTTCGGGCTGCTGGTGGCCCTGACCGTCCTCTTTCTGGCGCTGTTTGGTGAGCTGCTGGCGCCCTACGATCCCCGGGAGGCGACTGCAAACGTGGGTATGCCGCCGCCGCCGCTCAAGGATTGGCCCCAACTCGCTTACCGTGCCCTGACCGGCCAGCTCGACGCGGCGCCCCACTGGTTTGGCACGGACTTCTATGGCCTGGATGTGTTCTCCCGGGTGATCAGCGCGCCGCGGACCGACGTGTCCATCGCCCTGGGCGGGGCGCTGGTGTCCTTGCTCCTGGGCACCGGGCTTGGCCTGGTGGCAGGTTTTTATCGGAACTGGGCCACGGGACTGCTGGTGCGGGCATCCGACGTGCTGCAATCGTTTCCGGTGTTTATTACGGCCATGGTGCTGGTGGCCCTGTCAGGTCGGCACACGGGCAACATTGTGCTGGCCCTGTGCCTGGTGTACACCCCGATTTTTCTGCGCCTTACCCGCGCCGAGGTCATGGGGCAGGCCCGGCATGGCTACGTGGAGGCGGCGCGGGCCGCCGGCGTGCGACCCTGGATCATTGCCTGGCGCCACGTGCTGCCCAACTCCCTGGTGCCGGCACTGATCCAGCTGTCCGTGACCATCGGCTTCGCCATCATCCTGACCGCCGGACTGAGTTTCGTCGGTGCGGGGGTCCAGCCGCCCACGCCGGAGTGGGGCTTGATGATCTCCCAGGGAGCGGGCGACCTGAATTATGGCTGGTGGTGGCCTTCGGTGTTTCCGGGGCTTGCCATCAGCATCACCGTCCTGGGTTTTGCGGCCCTGGGCCACGTTCTGGAAGAGGCCTTCCGATGAGTGCCCAGGGGCCGGCGGGACGCCGGGATGATGGGCGCGAGCCATTGCTGGTCGCGCGTGATCTGACGGTGGCTTTCCAGCGCGACGGCGGTGAAGTGACGGCCGTGGATGGTTTCAATCTTGAGATCAGAGCCGGCGAGATTGTCGGCCTCATGGGGGCGCCCGGCAGCGGCAAGTCCACCGCCGCGCTGGCGCTCACCGGGCTGACCCGCAGCACGGGTCAGATTCGCTCAGGCGCGGTCGACTTCCTCGGTGCCAACATTCTCGCCCTGCCGGAGGAGCGGCGCCGCCAGCTGCGCGGCAAGGGCATTGGGCTGATCACCCAGAACCCAAGGGCAGCGCTGCATCCCATGCTGCGCGTGGGCGCCCAGTTGATCAATGTGTACCGAGCCCATCACGGTGTTGATCGGGAGACCGCCCGGCGGGCCGCTGCCCAGTTGCTGGGCCGGTTGGGCATCAACGATCCAGAGCGCCGCCTGGCCGCATACCCCCATGAGCTCTCCACGGGCATGGCCCAGCGGTTTGTCATCGCCATGGCCGTCGCCGGCGAGCCGCAGCTGTTGATCGCGGACGAGCCTACGTCGGGTCTGGACGTGACCATCCAGGCACAGCTGCTGGATCAGCTATGGGATGGGGCACGTGCGACGGGATCCGCCGTGCTGTTGGTGACCCAGGACTTAGGCATCGTGGCCAACTACTGCGACCGGGTCGCCGTGATGCACGCTGGTCGGGTCGTGGAAACTCAGACCGTAGGGCAGTTCTTCGCCCAGCCTCAGCATAGCTACAGTCGCAATATCCTCGCGCTGCTGCGCAGCGATCCCGGCGCGGCGGGCGAGACGGCACCAGCCCGGTCCGCCGAGATTGGCGATCGCCCGGTGCTGCTTCAGGTGAAAGATCTGCATAAGACCTTCCCGCTGCAGCATTCCGCCAAGGTCGTCCAGGCGGTGGACCGGGTGTCGTTCCAATTGCGCAGTGGCGAGACCTTCGGTCTGGTGGGCGAAAGCGGCTCGGGAAAAACGACGGTAGGCCGCACGCTGCTGCATCTGGAGCAGCCTACGGGAGGTGAGATCCTGTTTCAGGGTCACCCGTTGCACGAGATGGCGGAACGGCAGCTGCGACCCCTGCGCGCCCGTATGCAGATTGTGTTTCAGGACCCCATGGACTCCATGGACCCGCGCTGGACCATCGAGCAGGTGATCAGCGAGCCGCTGGGTCTGACAGAGCTTTCCGCCACTGCCAAAGCGGCGCGTGTCCAACAGTTGCTGCAGGCGGTCGCGCTGCCGCTGGAGCTTCGCGCCGAAAAGCCCCGCGCGTTGTCTGCGGGGCAGCGCCAGCGGGTAGCGGTGGCGCGGGCCATGGCCCCGGACCCGGACTTCATTGTGCTGGACGAACCCACTTCAGCCTTGACGCCCGAGACCACAGTGGAAATGCTCAGCTTGTTGCGGCGGCTGCAGTTGGACTTTGGCGTCAGCTATCTGTTCATCTCCCACGACCTGGCCACGGTCCGTGTGCTCTGCCATCGGATTGCGGTTTTGTACCTGGGCCAGGTGGTGGAGACCGGCGCGAAGGAAGACATCTTCGCCGCGCCTCGTCATCCCTACACGCGCGCCCTGCTCGCCTCCCACCTGTACCCGGAGCTTGAGAATCGCCGCGTGGACCGCGCCGTGCGTGAAACGCTCAAGGGCGAGGTGCCATCGCCCGTGGACCTGCCGAGCGGGTGTTATCTGTATGGGCGCTGCCCCATGCAGCGGGAGCGCTGTCGCAGCGAGCCTCAGGAACTTACCCGGATTGAGGAAGACCGCGCGGTGCGCTGCTGGCGGGTGGGCGAGGGCGAGATCTAGTCGGTCACGGAAACAGCGACCCGCACCCCGAGTCGCGCCTCAAGATCGACGAAGTTCAGATCGTCATCCACCACGTCCTCGCGAACCAGGATGATGAAATCCACGTGGTCTGCCAACGGGAAGGGCGTCCAGTGCCATGTGCCCGGTGCGATGTTGACGCCGACACTGCCATCCATGACAAAAGCGCGCATGCTGGTGAGGTCTGGCAGCGCGTTGGGATCGTCCAGATCCTTCGGCTCAGCGACGGCAAATACGCTGGGCGCGCCCCCCAGCGGAATGAAGGTCTGGGTGCCCTTCAGATGGCGTTCGAACCAGGAGAACTGCAAGGGCCGCTGGCGGGACCGCAGGTAGCCCAGCCGCATGGGCTCGCGGGTGATGGTGGCGATATCGCCCCAGTAATCCAGGATGTCGAAATCCGCCACCCGCTCGGGCGGCACCTGATCCGACATCCGCGCATAGCCGAGTTCGAGCAGATCCCGGTTGTCCAGGCGCCGGGCCTTGGGTGTCAACACGTCGCCAAAGGGTGCAAAGGCTTCCACCGTGAGGGGCTGGGCAGCTATGGTCTGGAGCTTGGTGGACATGGGCCTGCTGGATCTGACTGGGTGGGTCAGTATCGGTCACGCTGGCGCCGCATTCCAGTAGACGGACACGAGTCGTCTTCGGCGCGCCGGCCCGAGTGTTCATTGGGTTTATACTGATCTCTGACTTGAGCAGCAACCATGAGGACGGGGTCATGTCTGAGAGCGCCCAGAATCTCAAGATCCAACCCACCCGCGATGAGCAGGCCCGCCAGCGTTTCGTTTCCGGGATGCGCTACTACATCCTGCACAACGTCGCCGCGGGTATGCGAACGGTCTACGAGAACAAAGTGGAACCCCGTTTCAAGCACGACCACGGCCGCGATCCCGAGGACGGCCCGGAAGTGCACAAAGCGATCAAGGACGAGACCATGTTCAAGTTCTACTCGTCCATGCGTTGCAACGCTCAGGAGATGGTGTGGCGCTCGGTGATACCCATGGTGGAGCGTAACGCGGAAGATCTGGCGGCGCGCGCGAAGGCTATCGGTGCCGATCGGGAGGTTGCCCAGGGCACGCTTGAGCTGGATCCGGATTTTGAAGTCCCCAAGGCGGTGTCAGCGCTGGACATACACCTGATGCCCGGCAGCTATCACAGTGAGTATATGCCCGACGATGTGTCCATCGGCGCGGTATACGACAACGGCGGTCTGGTGTTTTCCATGGGGCTTCTGGGCGAGGCCCGGGAGGATATCGGCGCATCCATCTCCTGCTTCGTCAGCCATCGTTACCCGGACTTCAAGCCGGCCCGCATTCTGGATCTGGGCTGTGGTCTCGGCAACAACACGTTGCCCTGGGCCAGGACCTATCCGGATGCGGAGGTGCACGCTATCGATGTGGGCGCGCCCCTGTTGCGCTACGGGCACGCGCGGGCCCAGGTTCGGGGGACGAGCGTTCATTTCCATCAGCGCGCCGTGGAAGATCCGGGTTTTGACGATGAGAGCTTCGATCTCATCTTTTCCTCCATGCTGCTGCACGAGGTGCCGCCGAAGAACGTTGGCCGCACCTTTTCCGAGGCCTTTCGGCTGCTCAAGCCGGGTGGGCTGATGCTGCACATGGAGTTGCCGCCCAACAATATGACTGCGGCCTACGACAGCTTCTATCTGGACTGGGACAGTTACTACAACAAGGAGCCCTTCTATAAGCCGTTTCGGGATATGGATCTGCGCCAGGTATGCGCTGATGCGGGGTTTGCGCCGGACAACTACGTCAACTTCGTAATCCCCTCACTGCATCTTGCCGGGCGGCAGGCGATTCTCGACGCGGTGAGTCAGGAAACTGCCGATGTCAACCGCAACACCGGCCGGATGGCGAAGACCATACAATGGTTCTGCTTCGGGGCGTGGAAATAGTCATGGCGAGTGACGGCAAAGGCGACGGCATCCATCTGCGCGACACGGTGCGCGGCGAGCCCCAGCGCTTCTTCGACGCCCAGGGCGTGGACGAGCTGGTATCCATCTCCATGGCGCTGGCCCAGGAACTATGGACCGTAAAAGAACGCATGGTGGTCCTGGAATCGGCCGCGGCCGCCAAGGGCGTGCTCCTTAATGAAGAGCTCGAGCAGCATCAGCTCACGGCAGAGGAACAGGAGAGGCTCGGCGCGGAGCGCGCCAAGTTCATCGACCGGATTTTCTTCGTGCTGCGGGAACAGGCCGAGGGGCTGAAATCCAGAGATCCCGACGAACCTACGCCGCCACAGTTGTAACCCTTCTCAAGCGGCGCCGATCCACAGCAGCGTGCAACCGGCGTCGCTGGCGCTGCCCGTTCCAAAGGCAACAGCATCCCCTGCCGCCCACTCCAGATAATCGCCCTCCGCCAGCCTGAGGCCGCCGTCCAGTCGCAGGTCGCCGTGAACCACAAACGTCCAGCCGGGCGCCGTGGCGAACGGCTGGTCATGGGGCTGCCAGTCCGCGGGGATGTGCACCAGACAGACGGCGCCGCTGCCGTGGCTGGCCTCGGCCAGGGGCTTTTGTTTCCAGCCCGTTACGCGCTCATGAGGCTGCCAGGGCAGGTCCAACGTCTGGATCAGTCGGGCCGCGTTGAACTGGGGCCAGTCGCCGCCGCCATCGAAGGGCACGTTGATGGTCTCAAGCGCAAAGCCCGGCTCGCGGATGCTGGTGCCGCGACCCGTGTTCCAGTAGAGGATGACGGCACCAGACTGGGAGACGGGCTCCGGCTGCAGTCCGTGCAGGCTCAGCACGGGCCGGTCCATAAAAATGCCCGTCGTCAGGGGGGCACCCGTGCCTGCGTGATCGTCCGCGTCGGCGAATTCCCAGTGGGGAAAGTCCCCGTACAGATGGTAGGCGCGCTCGATCACCGTCTGGTGATAGTGGCGGTCGGGCTTGCCCTGCAGCAGGTCTCGGCCCCAACCGGGGGGGATGAACCACAGTCTGGTGACGGCGCCCGAATCCCCATCCTGGCGGAGCAGCTTCTGCTTAAAGCCGGGGATGTCCGGATCGTCGGTCCACGCCGAGCCGAGCGTCTTGATATGGCGGTAGGCTTCGTTCATGCCACTCCTCGCGAATCGGTTATAGTTTTGCGGAAGACTAGCATGCGGGAAGGGTGCGACTCATGACCAGCGAAGCCGACATTGCCCAGGTCCGAGAGGTACTGGAGGCCGTATGGCGGCATTTTGCCGAGCAGAATCCCGAAGCCATGATGTCGCTGCTTCATGACAGCTGCACCATCTGGGATATCTTTCAGCCTCACCTGGTCAGCAAGCGGGATCTCGCGGAGTACGTCAAGACGGATTTCGACCAGTCAGCGGCGCGCGGCAAGCTGACCTACAGCATGCACGACTTCGCCATCGACGTCTGGGACGATACGGCACTTGCGCGCTTCTACCTGACCTACGACTACCAGCCGCCTAATCCCGCGTCCGGTACCGGCCGCATTACCGTGGTGCTGCGCCGCTTCCCCCAGGGTTGGCGCTTTGTCCACGTTCACGAGGGTCATATCCCCGCGGGCATTCCGCCTGTCGACGAACACTAACGAGGGAGAACAACATGGGGCGTCCGCACACCGAGTTCATCCAGTCTCAGGCCCTGCCCTGGGCGCCGAGTCCCTACGGCGGACGTTTCGCCGGCACCGAAGTGAAAATGCTCAGTCGTGACGAGGAGACGGGGGCGGCGAGCCTGCTGGTGAAATATCCGAGCGGCTTTACACGGGATGAGGCTGAATACCTGGCGGCGGATGAGGAATTGTTCGTGCTGGACGGCGCCATCACGATCAATGGCCAGGCATACACCCAGATGTGCTACGCCCATCTGCCGGCAGGCTTTGGGCGCACCGCGACCCACAGCGATGGCGCCATCGTGCTGACCTTTGTCTCGGCGGAGCCTGCGACTGAAGCCGGGGAGGCGCCGGAAGGTCTCTACGACCCCTCCCGGCTGGTGCAGTTGGTGGACGTTCTGAACACCGAGCCCTCAACCGATCTGCGCACCCTGGATGTGGATCAGACCGATGAGATGGTGGAGAGTTTCTCCGCTTTTGCGCACATTCTGTTCCGCGAAGATCCCTACAGCCACGATCAGACCTGGCTGCTGGCGGCCCGACCGCTCTGGCAGGGCAACGTGATCGAGATTCATCCTGTGGTGGAGGAAATGTATCTGGTGGCGGGGGATATGGCCGGTGAGCGCGGACTGATGAAGGCAGGCGCCTATTTCTGGCGACCGCCGGGTTTGCGCCACGGGCCCTTTGGCTCCAAAACAGGCAATCTGATGTTCTTTCGTACCCAGGGTGGGCCACTGCGCACCGAGTTTCTTCCCGGTGCCGATGTGTTCACCTGGACACCTGAGCACAAGCCTGTCTTGCCGGCGGAGATGGCGCCCTACGGCAAGCAGGCCGCAGCAGAATCGACCTGTTTTTAGGGGTAAACGCCGGCAACTGGGCCGGGCACACGCTCACCCGGGCGGCCAGTCCTGCAGTGTGGAAGGAGGCGTTCTGGATCGGCGTGGCGACGCGCTAACTCAGGCATGGCCCCTAGCGGCGCGATGAGCGCCCCTAACGGGCCAGTTCCGCAACCGACTCGGCGCTGTTGCGGTAGTGCCGCAATCCCCACCACAAGCCCAGGTTCATGATCAGCCCAAAGCACCCGGCGGTGATCGACACGCCGTATCTCAGCGCTTGCGGGTCGCCGAAGGCGTCCGTGATGGCGCCCACCATGGGTGGACCTACCAGGGCGCCGAACAGGTTAATCACCATCCAGAACAGGGCCGTCATCTGGCCGCGCAGCTCGCTGGGCGTGATGGCAATGATGGAGCTGGGGCTGGTGCCCGAGGTGATCGACATGCCGATGAAGCCGAGAAAAAGGACCGCCACCGCCGCTTCGCCGGTAGGCATCAGGGGGAACAGCACGAAAGCCGGGAAGACGATCAGCGCGCCGATAAACACCGTCAGATAGGGTCCGTGGGGCCGGCCCCGGGCCGTCCAGCGCGCCGCCAGCCAGCCGCCGAAATTGGCGCCGAACAGCCCGGTGGTCAGAAGCACGGTGCCAATGGCAAGCCCCGTCTTCGCCACACCCCAGCCCCAGGTGCGCTCAAACAGGGCCGGCGCCCAGAAGCTGGAGGCGCCGATGGCGGTGATGCCGATGATGCCGACGAACACGCTGCCGTAGGAGCGGCGATGGGTTAGAAAATAGCCCAGCGCGTCTCGAATGGTGGGCGCCTCACTGCCGGTTTGCTGCAGGCGTTCGTGGCGCGCGGGTTCGCGGACCGTGAGCCGGACCAGCAGCGCCAGCACCACCCCCGGCACGCCTACCACCAGAAACGCCGTCTGCCAGGCGTAGAGCTCGCCGATGCCGGGCAGCACCAGGGGCGGGGACGCACTGATCATGGCCACCACGGCGCCACCCAGCAGGTAAGTGCTGCCGGCGCCCACCGGCGCACCCGTCATCCACAGTCCGATGGCCCGCGGCCGGATGGCGGGCGGAAAGTAGTCACTGATCAGCGAGGCGGTGCAGGGCGCAGCGCTGGCCTCGCCGATGCCCACGCCGATTCGGGCCAGGAACAGCGTGCCAAAGCTGCGTGCCATGCCGCAGGCCGCGGTCATCACGGACCACAGGGCAATGCCGACGGCAAGGATGGTGCGGCGGCTCTTGCGATCGGCGAGCCAGCCCAGGGGCAGGCCCAGCACCACGAAGAAGAACACGAACGCCGGGCCGATTAACAGGCCGATCTGAAAATCCGTGAGGACTAAAGTGGCCTTGATGGGCTCGATCAGCAGCGACAGCAGATACCGGTCGACGTAGGCCACGATGTGCACCAGGGTCAGCAGCACAACCACGTACCACGCGTAGCGGGGCGCAAAATAGTTTTCGTCAGTGCGCGTCACTGGCGCAACATTGGCAACCAAACCCGGGTCCTCCCATCTGCCCCCACAGGCTATCAGATAACCGGGACCATTCCGCTGTTTTGCCTTTGTCGGGGTGAGTTAGACCACTGTCCCGGAACTCGGCCTGTGTATGATTGGCACCTCAGGGGGGATGTGATGCACAGCAGGGCGTTGGCGTTCGGCATGCGTGGGGCTGGGCTGCCGGTGGCTGGGGGCGCAGCGCCCGCCGGGATGCGGCGTCTTACCCGGGGGCTGGTCGCTGTGCGCAATTATGGTCACTGTCCCCGTCGAGGTACGCCAATGGGCCACAGCGTCTTCTTGTTGCTCGTATTGCTGTGGGCTTTGCTGTCTGCGGGCTGGGCCCAGGCCAACCCGCTGCCCAGGGCGGCCCCTGCCAGCGTTGGTATGACCAGGGCAGGGCTGGCGCGCTTGGACGCATCCATGGCGGAGCTCGTGACCAGCGGACAGCGCGCCGGTCTGGTGTACGGGGTGGCGCGGGACGGCAAGCTGGTGGCCTTCGCGGCTCACGGCAAGCGCGACCTGGAACGAGACCTGCCCATGACCACCGATACGGTGTTCCGGATCTATTCCATGAGCCGCGCCGTGACCGCTGCGGCCATGCTCACCCTGGTCGAGGAGGGCACGTTGGGGCTGGACGAGCCGGTTGCCCGGTATCTGCCGGCCATCGGCCGCATGCAGGTGATCAGCCAGTTGGATGGCGAGCAGGTGATTGCCACGGCGCCCCAGCGAACACCCATGACCGTGCGGCATCTGTTCAACTACACTGCCGGATTCGGATACGCTCGCGACTGGCCGGCGGGCCTGGGCGTCCAGCAGTGGGACATCCTTTCCCTGGACGGCACGCTTGCGGACATGGTGGCGAAACTCAGCCGCGTTCCGCTTTTGTTTCAGCCCGGCGCTAAATGGTATTACGGCTTTCACTCCGACGTGCTCGGCGCCGTGGCGGAGCAGGCTTCCGGGCAGTCCCTGGATCGACTGGTGCATGAACGCTTGCTTGACCGCATCGGCATGGCGGACACGGGGTTCTGGATTCAGCGGGGCGATCCCGATCGGCTGGCGAGCATTTACGGCGCGAATGAGGCGGGCGCTTTAGAGCCGCGCCAAGCGCTGCCCACGTCCAGCTTCCAAACCAAGGGCACGTTTTTCTCCGCCGGTGGCGGCCTGGTCTCCACCCTGGGCGATTATCTGCGCTTTGCGCAGCTGTTGTTGAACGGCGGCACCCTGGACGGGGTTCGCGTGCTGGAAGCGGAAACCGTTGCGGCCATGGGGACCAATGCGCTCACCGAGGCTCAGGGCGGTGAGGTGAACTGGTATCAGTTTCGGCCGGGCGCCAGCTACCGCGGCTACGGCTGGGGGTTGGCCATTGCGGTGCGCCAGCCGGACCGTCCGCATGCGGTTCCCGGCTCGCCGGGCGATCTCACCTGGTATGGCCTGGCCAACACCTACTTTTTCGTTGATCCCGTGGAGCGGCTGGTGGCCGTGGCCATGTCCCAGTATGTGGGGCCGGGTGCCGCGGAGCAGGATTTCCGGCTGCGCCGGGGCGTCTATGCCGCCCTGCAGCGGCGGCGCAGCGGCGAGTCGGGGGCTGCCCGCCAAAGCCGCTAGAATCTATGTTTCACCCTATAGACGGGGCCGGCACCGGGATTCATGCTGCCGGACAATGCTGATACGCTTACCAGCCTGGATTGGGCTTACCACCTGAGGATTGTCACCCATGGCTGACAACGACAAGGGCGGCCCGCAGATCTGGGAGGCGGGCCAGGACTTGGCCGCCGCCCGGACCTCGCGCCGCCAGTTCATCAAGGGCGTCATTGCGTCCGGGGCCGTGGCTTCGGCCGCGGGATTATTTGGCGGTCTGGCCGGCTGCTCGCGCCAGGGCGCCGTCACCGGCGGCGTGGAGCGGTTGGTCACGTTGAACATCAACGGCCGGTCCCGCCCGGTGGACGTGCTGCCCAACGAAACCCTGGCCATGACGCTGCGCTATAAGCTGGGTCTCACGGGCACCAAGCTGGGCTGTGATCGCGGCGAGTGCGGTGCCTGCACCGTGCTGATCGACGATGTGGCCTACAACTCCTGCTCCATGCTCACCCACAGCGTGCGCGGCCGGCAGGTGCTGACCGTTGAAGGTCTGGAAAGCGAGTCCGGCGAGCTGCATCCGGTGCAGCAGGCGTTCATCGACGAACTCGGTCCTCAGTGCGGGTTCTGCACGCCGGGTCAGGTAATGGCCACCGTCGGGTTGCTCAAGGTCAACCCCAAACCGACCCGCGATGAGGCACGTCACGCCCTGGCGGGCAACCTGTGCCGCTGCGGCGCCTACGACCACTACTTGAATGCCGTGATGCGCGCGGCGGGGAGCGCGGCATGACTTACGATCTATTGGGCAAGAACTTCACGCCGCCGGACGTGCGGGCCAAGGTCACGGGCAAAGCGAAATACGCTGAGGATTTCCGCGCCGACGGTATGCTGTTTTGCCGGCTGCTGACCAGCCCCATGCCCCATGCCAGGGTGCGCAACATCGATGCCTCGGAGGCGCTGAAGATGGAAGGCGTGGTGGCCGTGTTGACGCCCGATGACGTGCCGAGTTCGGAGGCGCCCGGGCGACCCATCCTCGCCACCGAGCCCATGTTTGTCGGCGAGCCCATCGCGGCCGTCGCGGCGGTGGACGAGACCATCGCCCACGATGCGCTCGAGCGCATCAAGGTGGACTACGAGCCGCTACCTTTTACGGTAGATCCCCTGGAGAGCCTTTATCCGGGCGGGCCAAGCGCCCGCAGCGACGGCAACGTCGTCAACCGCGGCGGCGTGCCGCTGCAGACCCTGCACTGGACTGCGCGAGATTTTGCTTCCGCTGATGAAGGCCAGCTTCCCATGACGGGCGAGGCGCCAGTGGACTGGTCCTATGGCGATCTGGAGGAAGGCTTCGCCGCGTCCAAGGTGGTTTACGACGAAACGTTTGTGACCACCAGCAATGCTCACCACAGCATGGAGCCCCGCTCGGCCATGGCCTACTGGCAGAACGGCAAGTGTTTCCTGCATGCCTCCTCCCAGAGCCACACCAACTCCATCGCCGGCATCGCCAAGTTGCTGGAGATCGAACCGGACAACCTGGTGTTGATTGCCGAGTTCTGCGGCGGCGGCTTTGGCTCCAAGGGTAGCGCTTATCCCACCATGGCCATTCCGGCCGTCATGGCGAAGAAGACGGGGCGGCCGGTGCTGCTGCGCGTTAGTCGAGCAGAAGAATATTTCCTCGGCTCATCGCGACCTGGCTTTCAGGGCCGCATCAAGATCGGTTTCCGTGAAGATGGTCGGATTGCCGCGCTAGACGTGTATATCGTGCAGCACAATGGCGGGCACGAAGGATTCCCCGATTTCGGCGGCGCCGGAGAGGCCATCTCTATCGTCCATACGCCCTTGGCGATGCGTGTGCGTGCCGTTCCCGTGTCGACCAACACGCCTTATACCGGCGCGCAGCGGGGTCCGGGCCAGAATCAGATGGCCATGGTGATGGAGCCCTTGCTGGATCGAGCGGCGCGGGATCTGGGTCTGGATCGCCTGGCGGTCCGCGAGAAGAACGCGCCGAACGCGGACACCCTGGTGTCCTCCCAGCGAGCCCCGGTCACCAGCGCCTACATGCGCGAGGCCCTGGCCAAGGCCGCCGCTGATTTCAATTATGCCGAGCGGATCACCCGCAGCGGTCAGCGCAACGGTTCCAAGGTCACCGGTATTGGCATCGGTCAGGCCTATCACTCGGCAGGCTGGAGCGGCTTCGACGGCCTGGTGCGACTGACACCCGAGGGCAAGCTGCACATCCACACGGGTGTGGGCAACCTGGGCACCTATTCTTACGCAGCCACCAGCCGCGTGGCGGCAGAGGTGCTGAAATGCGATTGGGCCAACTGCGTGATCGAGCGGGGCGACAGCCGTAAGCATCTGCCCTTGAATAACGGCCAGTTCGGCAGCAACAGCACGTTTACCATGACCCGCACCAACTACGCGGCGGCCATGGATGCGCTGGCCAAGATCAAGGAGATCGCCGCCATGGATCTGGGGGGTGAGCCCGACGATTTTGACGTGGCCGGAGAACGGGTGTTCAAGAAGACCAATCCCGAGAGCGGCATGAGTTACGCGGAGGTCGCTCAGCGCGCCATCGAACTGGGGGGCAAGTACAGCGGTGCAGAGGCGCCGGACGATATCCGCTTCCCGACCACGGCAGCGGTGCAGGGTGTGGCTGGCACGGGACTGGTGGGCGTCGCCAAGGACAAGATTGATAAGCCCGGCGTGGTGCCGGGGCTGGCGGTGGGCCTGATGGAAATCGAGTTGGATCTGGAAACGGGCAAATACCAGATCATTGACTACACGGGCGTGGTGGATTGCGGCACCGTTGTTCATCCCGTGGGTCTGGCTACTCAGATTCGTGGCGGTGCGGTGCAGGGTATTGGCATGGCGTCTACGGAGAGGGTGATTTATGACCCTCAGAACGGGCTGCCCGCCAACGTGGGCTTTTATCAATCCAAGCCGCCGTCCTATCTGGACGTGCCGCCGGAGATGGTGGTCGGCGGCGTGGATTTGCCGGATCCCCACAACCCGGTGGGCGCCAAGGGTATGGGCGAGCCGCCCATGGGCGCGAGCGCATCGGCCCTGTTGAGCGCCATATCCGATGCCCTGGGTGGGCACATCTTTAACCGGACACCAGTGGTGCCGGATATGATCGTCAATCACGTGGCCGGGCGGGAGCAATCCCATAAGCCTTTGCAGACGTTCACGGCTTAGTGGTCGGTAGGAGAGACAGATGAAAGACATGATGCCGGCCTTTCAACTCTTTCAGCCTGCAACGCTGGAGGATGCGCTGAATCTGCTGGATCGGTTTGGGGAAGGCGGCTGGCGGCTCGCCGGCGGTCAGGACAGCTTCGATTGGTTCAAGGATCGCGCCAAGCGGCCAGAGGCCGTGATCGACCTGAACGGGATCCCGGGGTTGACGGGCGTCACCGAGACGGCGGACGGGATCGAAATCGGCGCGCTCACCACGCTTACGGACATTGAGCGCGATCCGGTCGTGAAGGCGCGTTTCAGCCTGCTGGCCACGGCGGCGGGTCGGGTGGCCAGTCCTCAGATTCGAAACGTGGGCACCCTGGGGGGCAACCTGTGCCAGGACGCGCGGTGCTGGTATTACCGCTATGGCCTGGACTGTTATCGCGCCGGCGGCAACACCTGTTATGCCGATACGCCGGAGGGGCAAAATCGCGAGCACTGTCTGTTTGGCGCCGATCGCTGCGTGGCGGTGACCCCTTCGGATACGGCGCCGGCACTGGTGGCCCTGGATGCGAGCATGGTCATCGCCGGTGCCGACGGCGAGCGGGTGGTGGCGGCCGAGGACTTCTTCATCGGCCCGGACGTGGACATTACCCGCATGACGGTGCTGGAGCCTGGCGAGATTCTCACCAAGGTGAGCATTCCCAATACCTTCGCGGGGGCCCGCTTCTATTTTGAAAAGGTCGCGGATCGCAACACCTGGGATTTTGCCCTGGTGAATGTGGCGGCGGCGCTGAAGGTGAACGGCGGCATCATCGAGGATGCCCGGGTGGCTTGCGGCGGCGTGCAGTGCGTGCCGCGCCGTCTGAAGGTGGTGGAAGATGTGGTGCGCGGCAGCGCCCAGGACGAGGAGACGGCAGCGCTGGCCGGCGGCTCGGCAGCCCGGGGCGCCACGCCGCTCAACTTCAATCACTTCAAGATCCCGCTGATGGAGAGCCTGGTGAAGCGCGCGATCCGCGACGCCTGAGCCTATGGAGATCTTGCGCGTGACCCGCAACGCCTGGGGCCAGGAGGTGCTGGAAGGCGTGTCCTGGGATCTGCTGCCGGTGTTCTTCCTGGCCGGCGTGGTGATTGTGATTGGTCACGCCGTGGTCACCTGGGTGCTGAGCCGCAAGGCGAAAGCCGAATAGCGCCGCTCTCGTTCCGCCGTGTCATCATCCGATCGCATCGTTCGGCATCACCTGTCTGACCGGGTGTTTCACTGGGTCCAGGCCCTGTGCATTTTCGTTCTGCTCGGCACCAGCTTGCTGCCGGTGCTCGGCGTGCAGTTTTCCTGGGTCATGATTCACTGGGTGACGGGCGTGGTGCTCACCGTGGCGGTGTTGTTTCACGCCGTGCGCGCGTCCTTCTGGCAGAGCCTGAGCTCCATGTGGATCAGTCTGCGGGACATCAGGACCCTGTGGCGCGGGCGGGAGCTGAAGCCGGGGAAATACTCGCTGGCGCAAAAGACGGTGCATCACGCGGCCACCCTGATTACGCTGGTGGCCATCGTGACCGGCTTCGTCATGATGGTGGGTATCGACGGACCTTTCTGGGAGCGCGACCCTTATTTCGTTTCCGCGGACACCCGTGGGCTGATCTATGTGTTGCACGGGTTCACGGCGCTGTTCTTTGTCACCATGATCATTGTCCATATCTACTTCGGGCTGCGCCCCGAGAAGCTCCACTTCACCCGAGCCATGATCAAGGGCTGGATCACCCGCGCGGAATATCAGGACAACCACGATCCGGCGTACTGGCGGGATCCGGGCCAGGCCTCAGGCTCATGACCAGCCCAGCCACCCTGACCGAGCGCATCGAGACGATTGAGTCCGGCTATGAGTTCATGCTGGCGTACGCCGCACAGGGCCGGGAAGATGATCAGGCGGGCGGTCCGGGCCCCCATATTCGCGACGTGCTCGCGGGAATGGAGACCGCCCTGGATGGGCTTGCCGACGCCGTGACCATCGATGCCGGTCAGTTTGCCGCGGTGTTGCGGGAGGATGCCGCCAAAGCCCGGGCGGCCGTGCAGTTCGTTCTCGCTCAGCAGCGTATCAGCTCCCAGCTGGTGGATAACCTGAACGCCTCCATTCATCTGCGCGCCCTGCTGACGGACCTGTTTCTGCTGGACAGCTGATCTCCAGCGTCCCGGCGCCGCTGCCGGAACGTTGCCTCTGGATCCGTTTCAGTTCAGCGCGCTGTCGGGCCATCTGGATGGTCCAGGGCAACCGTCGCCTGCTGGGTAAAACGCATCACCAGCAGCGCGGCAAAACTGAGACAAGCAAAACCACCCACCAGTGGCAGGATGGTGCCGTCGTAACTGAAGCCGATCGCCACCCCCAGGGGCAGCGAGATGGCAGTGGAGAGGGAGGCAATGACGGCGGCGGCCACGCCGGCGATATGACCCATGGGGTCCATGGCGATTGTGTTCAGATTGCCGAACAGGATGCCCATGCCGAAAAAGCCGCTCAGCATGATGATCATGAACAGCCAGAACGGCGGCACGCCGTTCAACCACCATGCCAGCACGAAAAACAGCGCATACAGGGCGCTGGCCGAGGTCAGGGCCCAGCGTGTCAGTGCTTGCATGCCGTAACCCATCACCAGCCGGCCGTTGACGTAACCGGCGCCACCCACGGCAAGTGCCAGCATGCCGAAATACAGCGCAAAGCGGGCGCCCTGCTGGTAGGTCTCCTGGAAGATCTGCTGGGATGAATTCAGATAGCCCAGAAAGGCACCGAAGATCAGTCCCGCGGCGATGGTGGCGCCCAGGGCGCCGCGGTGAGTGCAGACCTCGACGACGGCGCCCACGATACGGTGCAGCGAAAGCGGCGTTCTTCTGGCCACCGGCAGGGTTTCCGGTTGCCGAATCCCGAACCACAGCAGCACCAGCACGGTGATCACCAGGAATGACACAAAAATCGCCCGCCAGTCGGCGATGAACAGAATGGCCTGACCCCAGGCGGGCGCGATGGCCGGCACGAGAATGAACACCGCCATGACAAAAGACATGATCCGGGCCATCTCGCGGCCTTCGTACTGATCCCGAACTAAAGCGACAGCGACAATGCGCGGACCGGCCACGCCCAGTCCCTGCACGAAGCGACCCGCCAGCATGACAGTGAAGGTCGTGGCAAAGATGGACATCAACGAACCCACCATGAACAGCAGCAGTGCCGCGTAGATCGGCGGCTTGCGCCCGGTGCTGTCGGAGATGGGACCGTAAAACAGCTGGCCCGCGGCCATGCCGAGAAACAGGACGGAGATGACCAGCTGAGTGTCGTTGGCCCGCTGCACACCCAGGTCTGCGCCAATGACCGGCAGCGCCGGCAGCATGGCGTCAATGGCGAGCGCGATCAGAGAGATCATCAACGCGATGAGCGCGACGAACTCGCCGAGCCCCAACCTGCCGGTACCGCTCACGCGGGTCAGTCGGTCGCCCCGCCCCGTTCGGGCGAGGGTGGGGCCGCCACCAGGTCGGGCTCTTGCGTATCGCCGTAGCTGGCCGGGATGGTCAGTGCGTACAGTGAGAGCACGACGAAAATGGCCATGCCCCCCAGCATGGGCGCGTTGGGCGCCAGCTGGTAGATGCTTGTGCCGAATAAGGGCGCGCCCATGGCGCCCAGGGTGCTCGCCGCGCCGATATACCCTGCCAAGACACCCTGCTCGTGAGCTGCCACAGCCAGGCTGGCGCTGCCGCTGATGCCGGGGCTGGCGCAGGAAAAGGCGACGCCGATCATGGCGAAGCCGGACACGAACAGGGGCACGCTGGGGGCAAATCCCAAAATCAAAATACCCCCAGTGAAGGCGGGGGCACACAGGCGCAGCAGGAGGCGGGGCGAGAGGGCCACGAGTTGGAATAACACACCCTGCAGCAACGTGATCACCACCGCCATCACGAGCAGCGCCATGCTGGCGATGCGCACCACCTGATCCATTTCGCTGATGCCGAACTGGTCCTGAATGTAGAAGGCGGTGATGAACTGCAGGGCGATAAAGACAAGAAAGAAACAGCCCCACATGATCAGGTAGGGATACACGCGCGGGTCAGTGAACTTGAGCGGCACCCGCTGCTCCGGCGCTCGGTGTTTTTCCGGTTCGCGGAGGAACAGCATGGCCCACACGCAGCCCAGGAAAGCCAGTCCCACGGCCACATAGAGGGGAAACAGGATGCCCATGAACGCCAGGCCGCCGCCCAGCGCCGGCCCGAGGATCGAACCCAGGCTGTTAGCACCGCCGATGACAGCCATACCCTGTGCCCGCTGGGAACGCTCGGTGACGTCAGCCATGTAGGCGGTGGCGACAGGATAGATGGCGGAGGCCAGCGAGCCATATACGGCGCGGGACAGCGCCAGCAGCGCGAACATGCCCCAGCCGCTGGCGAGGCCGGCCAGGCCCGCCTGCAGGCTCAGCGCCATCAGCAGGATGCCTGCGGTGGCGCCCGTCATGCCGATGACGAAGACCCGCTTGCGACCTACCTGGTCACTCTTGCGACCCCAGTACGCGGCGCCGATGAAAAACGTGATATTGGCGAGGGTAAAGGCCCAACCAAATTGGACTTCGCTCAGGCCTACCATACGGGTGAGCGGTGCCACCACGACGAACAACAGTGACTGGCCGATGGCAAACATGGCCACGCCCACGGCCAGGATGAGTTTTGCCTTGGTGCGTTCGCGTTCCTGCAAGGGGCGTCCTTGAGCGCAGCGGGTGCACCCGCCGGGGCGCCCACTATAGGGGCCGCGGCTGTCACAGACTACCCCGTTTGACGACTCCGGTTTCGAAGAGTGAAATGGCGGCACGTCCCGGGAGGAGCCATGGGTTATCACCTCAGCCACAAGGTCACCCGCCGCGCCGTGCTGAGTGCCAGCGGCGCGCTGCTGTTTGGAGTGAGCCTGCCCCGAGTGGGGCGCAGCGCGGCCGTTCGCATCTGGCGACACTACGCAACCTGCCGCTACGGGCAGATCCATTTTCGATCGGCGGAGCCGGTCGATGGTTCCGGTGCAGATCGCACGCCGCTGGTCTGTTTACACCAGAGCCCCGGCTCGGCCCTGGAGTATGTGGAATTCCAGGCAGTGATGGCGACGGATCGGCGCGTGCTGTGTCCGGACACCGCCGGCTATGGCGCATCCGATGGTCCGACGAACCAACCGGACATGGATGACTACGGTGCCGCGCTGGCTGAAGCGCTGACGGCGCTGGGTTACGGCGCCGGCGGCGCCGGAGCCGTCGACGTGCTGGGCTTTCACACCGGCAATTTCATCGCCGCGGCCCTGGCGGTGCAGCGGCCCGACCTGGTGCGGCGACTGGTGATGCCGAGCATTCCGTATTTTGTGCCGGCGGCGCGCGAGGCCCGGCGGCAACAGTACGCCCAGCCGCGACCTTATTTCACCGATCCGGAGTACCTGGGCGCAAGCTATCGACGCCTGGTGCTGGAGCTTGACAACGGCGTGCCCATCGAGCGCCGTCACCAGATGTTCGTCAGCCGCTTGCGTGCAGGCCCTGAGAGCCACTTCGGTTTTGATGCCGTATTTCGCTACGATGCCGATGCGGCCCTGCGCGCCATTACCCAGCCGGTGCTGATGCCCATTCTTAACGAGACCCTGGCTGAGCCAACTCGCCAGGCGGCCGCCTTGATCACCAACGGGGAGTTGGTGGAACGCCCGGATCTGGACGGGCTGGTATGGTTTTTACAGCCGGCTGAAATGGCCAATGTGATTCGTCCGTTTCTGGATCGGCCGCCGCCGCGCCGCGCCGCGCCGGCGGTTGCCGCTGCCCAGGCCCCCGTTTGGCCCGCCCCCGGCGAGCCGGCAGAGCCCCGCGCTGTGAGGCACTGGCGCCACTACGCCGACAACCGTTACGGTCAGCAGCATTTCACCTCCGCCAGCCCGGCGGCCTCGGACAAAACTCCCCTGGTGCTGTTCCACCAGAGTCCGCTGTCGGCGGTCATCTTCAAGGAGTTGATCGCGGCGCTGGCGACGGATCGCACGGTGCACGCGGCGGACACGCCGGGGTTCGGCGACTCTGACGGGCCGAGCGCTCAGCCCGCCATGGCCGATCTCGGCGGCGCCACCGCAGAAGCCCTGCGGGATCTGGGCTACGGCCCTGGGGGCCACGGTCCGTTGGACCTGTTCGGGTTCCACACCGGCGCGTTCCTGGCAACGGAAGTTGCGCGCCAGGCGCCTGAGTTGGTGCGTCGGGTGATCCTGTGTGGCGTGCCCTACTACCCGGCTGAGACGCGTCTTGAGATGCAGAACCAGTTCTTAAGCCCCTATGCGTTCTTTACGGATCCGAACTATGTGGATCGCATGTACCAGCGCATTGTGGTGGACGGTGATCCTGACGCGCCGCCCCGGCGGCGCCTGGAACGCTTCACCGATCGCATGCGCGCCGGGCCCAAGGGAGAGTGGGGACCCCGGGCGGTGTTCGCCTACGATGCGGATAGGGGCCTTGCAGGGATCACTCAGCCCACGCTGCTCATGGCCTTCGATGAAGTGATGACCGAGCCTACCCGGAAGACTCAGGCTCTGATGCCGGGGGCTGAGTTTCTGCAACTGGCGGGCGTTGAGATGATGGGTTTCATGAAGGAGCCTGCCCGGGTCGCCGGCGCCATGCGCGGGTTTCTCGACCGGGCGATGCCGCCGCCTGCTCCGGGCAAGTCCGAGCAGGAGGTGGCCTGATGGCCCTGCAGCTTTATACCTACTGGCGCAGCTCCGCCGCCTATCGGGTGCGGATCGCGCTCGGCCTCAAGGGCCTGGACTATGAAACGCTGAGCACGGACCTGGTGGCCGGGGCCCACAAAACCACAACCTATCGGGAGACCAACCCCCAGGGGCTGGTGCCGGCCCTGGTGCATGATGGCCGGACCATCGCCCAGAGTCTCGCCATCATTGAATACCTGGATGAGGTTTTTCCGGAGCCGGCGCTGCTGCCGGCGGACCCGCTGCAGCGTGCCACCGTGCGCGCCATGGCCCAGGCCGTGGCATGCGACATCCACCCGCTCAACAACCTGCGGGTGATGAACTATCTGAAGGCAGAGATGGCGCAAAGCGAGGACGCGGTAAACGCGTGGTATGGCCACTGGATTCATCAGGGCTTCGCCGGACTGGAGCGCCTGGTCGCGGAGCATTCCGCGGCCGGGGAGTATTGTTTTGGCGACCGACCAAGCCTGGCGGACGCCTGCCTGGTGCCGCAGATCTTCAACGCCCAGCGCTTCAACATCGATATCTCGGCATTCCCGCGGCTGCTGGCCATCAACGGCCATTTGACCCGTCTGCCCGCATTTATCACGGCGGCACCGAAGAATCAGCCGGACGCGCCCTAGGGGACTCGTCCCCGCCCTCGGCAGTCTGATCCGGGTGAGACTGTTAGACTACCAGCCGCTTCAAAAGAGGTGGTTGCCATGCCCCGTTTGCTGATTCTGCTTCTGCTCCCCGCCGCGCTGCTGGCCCAGCAGGCCTGGTCTCAATCCCAACACCCGGCGCAGGCTGCGGTGCAGGCGTGGGTGACCGCCATGGCAGAGGAGCGCTTCGAGGACGCGGCCAATCTGGTGCGCAGTCAGGATATGAAGCAGGTGCGCACCATGCTGCTCCCGGCCTTTGAGACGGCCATGGCCGAGGGCAAGAGCCAGGTGCCGGCGGAGATTTTCGGACCGGAGGCGACCCTGGGCACCGTGAAGACCATGCAGCCGTATCTGTTTTTCGCCAACATGCTCGGTTATGGGCATGTCAAAACCAGCGAACGTTATGATTCCATGGAGACCCTGGTGCTCGGGACGGTGCCGGAGGGTGACGATCTGGCTCACGTGCTGACGCGGCGCGTGATTCGCTCCCGCGGCCGGGAGTCCAGCAGCCTGCAGCTACTGACGCTGGCGCCGGACGGTGCCGGCAACTGGCAGCTCTACATGCCCGACGAGGTCAACGGCTGGATGCGCTCGATACGCGCCAGCCTCGGCCGCAGAGGACGCTAGCCGTTCCGGGGCCCGTTCATAACGGTGGGCGCGGGCTCGAGGCCGGTCGGCCAGCCTGCAGCGCAGCCGTGGGAATTGGTCTTACAGCCTAGCCAAAATCCCAGTGGGACCACGTCTGCGCGTTGATCTTGATCAGTGCGGAGGCGCCCAGACTCTGGATGTACTGCCAGCCCGGGCTGTCCGGGTGGCCGTAATAGCGGTACATCAGCGCTTCTCTGAACTTCTCGTGAACCGCATCGTCGTGGATGATCTCCGCCGTGCCCTGAACCATGATTCCCTTATAGGGTGACGTGGGTGTATCGATGGTGAAGCAGACTTTGGGGTTCTTCTCGATGTTCCGGAATTTCTTGCGGCCTCGCTGGGTGCCGACATAGATCTCCCCATCCATGAGCGCATAGAACACCGGCGTCGTCTGCGGCGTGCCATCGGGATCCACCGTTGACAGCCGGCCGATTTTCTCCAGGGCGACGTAGACAGCCCATTCGCCCGTGAGCTTCTTGCCCATGTGAATACCCCCTCTTTGAGCGTGTTAACTTGCGCCCGCCGGGCGGCGCGCGGAGCTATTTATAACATGTGGGAGGCGGCGCGCGGGCGGGTTCAGCCAACGGCATTCCTGGCTTCGGAACACTGGTCGTTATCGCCCTCGCGCCGATCGTTCTCCGCCGTGGCAATCGCCGCGTCCTCCGCATGGGCCGTCGCACGGTCATTCTCCAGCGCCTTGTTCTCGGCGCTTGCCCCCTCCAGTTCAACGTCAGCGAACAGGGTCTCCACCAGCAACTCGTCCAGGTCTTCCAGGTTTGCAACCTGCGCCACCCGGGCGGCCAGGCGCTGGATATCCGGATCCACCGGAGCTGTCCCCGGCGGCTCAACCATGCTGGGCATCTCCTCGGCAACCGCGCCCCCAACCAGCGCTGGCGAGCGACCTTCGCCGGGGTCCGGGACCAGGCAGGAGAAATCCAGCCCAAGTGTCGCGGGCGGCGCTTGCGATATGGCGGCAGCCTCGGGCTGTTCCACAGGCGCAGGGTCATGGATAGTCGTTTGCATACCGGTGTGCGTGGGCTCTGCCGCTTCCGCGGCGACCTCAGGTGCGCCGGTCTTTCCGGCGGCCGACGCTGTCCCCAGACGTGCGGCGAGATCGTTGAGCGCCGCCAGGGTCGCCATGTGTGCCTGCCGGGTCAGCGATGGGCCCTCCGGCGCCGGCGCCGATTCGCAGACCTGGCTCACCGGGGTCTCCGCAGCCCCCTCGCCATTGCCGCTCCCCTCTGACGCCGCTTTGAGCGTCCCCTGGGCCGCCGGCGGCGCCTCACCGGACCCGGTGACGGCAGGCCGGTTCGACGCCGTTCCGACCGCCTGACCGGAGTGTCTGTCGGGGCCTGGGGCCGTTCCAGCGGGTTCGCTGGCTGCTGGTGCCACCCGCCCCGCGCCGGCCCGTTTGGCCGCCCGCGGCGCAGCGGTTTTGCGGGCCGACGTATTTTCGGCGGGAGCCTTGTCCGGCGGCGGGGCGGCCGGCCGGGAGATGGCGCCGTTGCCATGATTCATGCCATAGATCGAGGCGGCGATGCGCTGCACCAGTTGTGGCAGCAGGCTCGGGATGTTGTTGTTGGCTGCTACCGTCAGCGCCGTCTCGCAAAGGTTGTTGACCATGCGCGGCAGGCCGCCTGAGCAGTGCCAGAGGATTTTTGGCACCAGGGGATGCACGATGGTTGCGAAATCCCCGCCCGCGCAGGCGAGCTGGTGTTTGACGTAGCCGGCGACTTCCCCAACCTCCAAAGCTTCCAGCCGCTGCCGCAGCCGCGTGCGCTGCCGGACATGCTCCATGTGCGGGGCATCAAGCAGCTCGTGCATGCCATCGGGCCCCATCAGGATGATGTTGGCGCCCGGCGAGCCGTCGGGATCGGCGGCGGTGACGGATTCCAGCTCCGCCAACAGTGGCGCACCCAGTATCGAGGCGTCCTCCACCAGGACCAGCGCCCGCACCCGGTCTGACCCGCAGTGCTTGAAGAACTGGCGCAAGGCGCGCAGCCGTTCGACGCGCCCCATGCCAGCAGCAGAGACGCCGAACTCGCCGAGCAGGTGTTCCAGCAGTTGGTCCACTGTCATGGACGTGCGGCCAACGCGCGCCACGGTTCGTTCGGGAGCGACCTCCTCCAGGACCCGGTTGACCAGAGTGGTTTTCCCGACCCCCACCGGCCCGGTAACCGCCGCGATTCCATCGGGCGTGGCCAGGGCAATCTGCAGATTCGCCAATGCCCGGCTCTGGCGCGGACCCAGATAAACCTGATCTCCGCGGGCAATCGCCTTAAAAGGCTGCGTGCTAAGCCGAAAATGCTCTAGGTACATACACCGCCCTATCCTGGCCCGCGAGGTGGGGAAAGCCTGCTGGTCGGTTGACAGAAGGACTGGGTAGTCTTGCCGAGCTGTGCGCTGAATTCGGTTAGGCAGGTCACAGAATGGGCGTTGGATGCCCGGTGCCGGAAATACCGGCTGCTCGCCCTGGTGAGCGCCGGCGTCCCGCCGCGCGCCTCGATCAGGGGCGTCGTTGGCCATCGTGGCCACGGACCCCGGGCCCACGGCGCTGCCCTCATGCTCGGTCACCGGGTAGGCCCTAGATCACCGGGATCGCCGTGGTGAATTTCAGCGCCTCCATAGAAAAGCTGGAGCTCACGTCGGAAAATTCCACCCGTTCGATCAGCTTCTGATAGACGGCGTCGAAACCCCTGATGTCGTGCACCAGCAGACGCAGCAGGTAATCGGTGTCGCCACTGAGCCGATAGGCCTCGACGATTTCCGGCAACTCATTCACGGCTCGGCGAAAGCGCTCCAGCCATGCAGCGTTGTGTTGATTGGTTTTCACGGCCATGAAGACGGTAACGCCCGCGCCGAGCTTGGTGCCGTCCAACAGCGCCACCCGCTGGCGGATATAGCCGGCGTTTTCCAACTCGCGGATGCGCCGCCAGCACGGCGTGCGGGACAGGCCAACCCGCTCCGCAATGTCCGCCACAGCCAGGGTAGCGTCGCGTTGCAGAAGGTCAAGAATTTGACGATCCTTGTGGTCAATAGACATCATTCCTAATAAAAACCTATATAAGGAAAAAATATCCTAATATTGTCGGATTATGGAGGAAATTTTGCAACAAATTGCCTGACGGATATTGCTAGGCTATGTGGGTATTTGGGAGCGTTGGCGTTATGGCCGTTGCAGGGCATCAACTTCTGGGCACCGCCGGGCGGGAGCGGGCCGCTCGGTCCGCCTCGGCGGGCCTGAATGGGCGGGCGTTCCGCCGCTATGTGCAGGCTGTTGAGGATCTGGTTGCCCGCAATTCCGACCGGTTGCCGCAGCGGGTCGCCGAAGAACTCCGCTCGCTCCTGGATGCAGCGGGCTGGTTACCCAAGGCCTGTTGCCAACCCGGTGCGGACGGCTACCGGCGGCACCTGCTCTACGGCGATCCCGCCGGCCGTTTTACGGTGCTGGCGGTGGTCTGGCGTCCCGGCCAGGGTACGCCAATTCACGGCCACACCGCCTGGGGTGCGGTGGGCGTCTACCGGGGTCATCCCAGCGTGGCCACCTACCGCTGCAGCGGGGCGGGCTCACCGCTGCCCGTTGCCGAGTATGACTGCAGCCCAGGGGACGTTTGTCACGCCCTGCCGGGGATCGCCGAGCCCCATCGCGTTTTCAACGCCAGTGACGCGGTCGCCATCACCATTCATACCTATGGCCGCGATCTCACCAGCGATCCCGCCGCGATCAACATTCCGCTGGAAGACGCGCCACACTAGCGATCAAAACGCTCCGGGGGCTGCGCCAGTCGGCCGACGAAATCCCGTGCGATGTCCGGATGCCCCGCCTCCAGCAGGCTGCGGATGCGTGGATGAATGTCAGCCACCTGAAAACACTTGGCGCCGCTCAAACGGGTGACCAGGCTGCCCTCCCGATCGCCCATGTTCATCCACGGATGCCAGCTCTGAATGATATGCACCGTCAACGTAGCGGGGGCGCTGGCGATCGCCGGATTGAGCACGTCGTCCACCCGCCCGTGATAGGTCTTCAGGTCATGGGCACGAAACGGGGCCTGGCCTTCCCGGTTCACGATGACGTGCGCATCCGTAATCAGCCACACCCGGTCACCCGCGATCTCCGCCGGGCCTAAGGATCCCTCCCGGATGATCTCGGCACCCGGCAGCTCGGACTGGCTGACGGGCCCGGCGTCGGTGAAGTGCCGGGACAGGGGGCCCATGATCAGCGGCACCTCGTCATAGACTTCGCCGTTGTAGGGATTTCGCCATTGCCTCAACAAGGCATCGGTTTGCACATCGGTCTTGTAGACCAGTTCCATGATCCGGGCGTCGAATGAGCCGTCCGGGCGGTGGCTGACCGATTTGAACAGCAGCATGTTCAGGCGCCACAGGGGGGTAATCTCGCCATTAATGGAGCCGTACTTCACGCCGCGGCCCCACCAGATCAGAGGCCGATCGTCAGCGGCGTAGATGAGCTTCTTCTGCAGCAAGCCCAGGTCGGCCGGGTTGTTCGGGTCCAGCCCGTCAGGCGGCGCGTTCGTCTGGCTGGCGCTGCTGCGCGCTGCCATGGGTCCGCTGGCCAGACCCGCCAACCCCAGCAGCATTGTCCGTCGTTCCATAAGAGCTCCCCGATGGTCACGGCTATTGTTCGGGCCCGTCGGGCCATTCTACGCCCCCGGTCAAAGCTGCGGGGGAGAAGGATGGGACGCGGGCTGCGCCGCCGCGCCAGCCCGGTTCCGCGGTGCCCACTGTTGTCACGTGATCGCGCCGGATGACTTGCGCCGGCTCGCTGCCGCCGCCCGGCGCCAGTCAACTAGCGCAGCACGACGCTCAGAGGCGGCTCCTCCATCAAGGCGGCTTGTTCGCGCAGCGCGAGCACATGCTCATCCCAGTAGCGGCGGCTGTTGAACCAGGGAAACGCGATTCGGAAAGCAGGATCTTCCCAGCGGCGGGCCAGCCACGCCGCATAGTGCATGATGCGCAGCGTGCGCAGAGCTTCGATCAGGTGCAGCTCGCGCATGTCGAAGGGACGAAATTCTGCATAGCCTGCCAAGAGCTTTTCCAGTTGCGGCGTCTGCTCGTGGCGATCGCCGGACAGGAACATCCACAGGTCCTGGACCGCCGGACCCATGCGCGCATCGTCCAGGTCAACGATGTGCAGCTCGGTGCCCCGTACCAGGACGTTGCCAGGATGAAAGTCGCCGTGCAGGCGCAGCAGGCGGAAGTCACCGGCCCGGGCGTAACACTCTTCGATGTCGGCGAACAGGTGCTCGCAGATGCTCGTGTAGGCGGGCTCCAGGTCCGCGGGCACAAAGCCTGCATCCAGCAGAAACCGACAGGACGCGATGCCGAAGGACGCCATGTCCAGGGTAGGCCGCTGGGCGAAGGGTGTCTGTTCGCCCAATAGATGGATCCGCGCCATGAACCGGCCCAGTTGGGTCAGCAGCTTGAGATCGTCCAGCTCGGGGGAGCGTCCCCCATAGCAGGGATACAGGGCGATGCGGAACTCACCCTGATGGTGCAGCGTGGTGTCGCCATGCCGCTCCGGCGGCACCACGGGAATGTCGGCCGCAGCGAGCTCTGCGGCGAAGTCGTGCTCTTCGAGAATTGCGGCGTCGCTCCACCGGCCTGGACGGTAGAACTTGGCGACCACCGGCGGACCATCCTCGCAGCCGACCTGATAGACCCGGTTCTCGTAGCTGGCCAGGGCCAGCAGCCGACCGTTGGTGACATAGCCGAGCCGGTCGACGGCATCGAGAATGTCGTCCGGCGCCAGCTCCTGGTAGGCCAGGCTGCTGTCGGTCGCGGACACCGCGGCGTGGGTCTGTTACTCGGCCGCCGTGGCTTGCCAGTTCCGCCAGGCCTCATAGCCGCCGGCCAGGGAATAGACCTGCTTGAAGCCCAGCGACTGAAGCGATTGGGCCGCCAGGGCGGAACGGGCGCCAGAGCCGCAGTACAGGACGATCTGTGCGTCCGCCAGCGCAGCGGGCGCTGATTCCGCGAGGGCTGCCAGCACGGGATGGCGCGTGACGGTGAATTCCAGCAGGCCCCGGGGATGATTGGCGGCGCCTTCTATATGGCCGGCCGCGAATTCGTCCGGTTCGCGCACGTCGATGAGCACCTTCCCCGCCGCCCCTTGGGCCAGCATGGCCGGCGAGATTTCCTGGATCTCCGCTTTCGCTGCGGCCACGAGTTCCAGGGGAGAGCGCAGGCCGTCGTCCGCCGCGGCGACGGTCGCCCAGCTGATCAGGGCTGCGGCCCAGAGCAGATTTCGCATGACATGTTCTCCGGCATGAAGTGGCCTTCAGTTAACCATATCCCCGCCCGGCCCGTCAGTCGGTCGGGCGACCGGGTCGACGTCGTTGAACGCGGCCCCGCTGGCCCGTCATGGGGCTCATGATTGCCCATGCCGACCCGATCTGTTGGAAAAGATTGGCTTTTTGCGGGGAAACGGCCCAGATTACCGCTGCCCGGGTGAATCCCCATCAAGGGTGGCAGCGAATCGTAGGCTAAGCTGCAAACGGCACTGGGGGGCTCCAGTCTTGAATTTCAAGCGATTTATTCCGCGCAAGGCACCGCTCGTGATTATCGGCGTGGCTATTGGCGTCGCCGTGATTCTCGTGCTCAGCCGCCCGGATACACCGCAACGGCCGCGGCCGGAACGGTCCTGGGCCGTGGAGCTGCAGGACGCCAAGCGCCAGACCCTGCGCCCCACTCTGTCTCTTTACGGGCGGGTGGAATCGCCCCAGGACGCCGAACTCAGCGCGGCGGTCGAGGCCGAAGTGATTGAGGTGCTCGTGCAGGAGGGGTCCACGGCCACTGCCGAGGAGGTGCTGCTGGTTCTGGATGGCCGCGACGCTGAGCTTGAGCTCATGCAGCGGGAGGCGGACGTCGCCGACAGTCGCGCCCAGCTGCAGCTTGCCGAGCGGCGCCTGACCCGCAACCGGGAGGTGCTCACCAGCGAGCAGGAGCTCTTGGGGCTCGCCGAGAGCAATTTTGCCCGCGCCCAGGCCCTGTTCAAGGACGGGTTGATCTCCCAGTCGGATCTGGATTCCACATCCGAGGCGCTCAAGCGACAGCAGCTGGGCTTGACCCAGCGGCAGCTGGCCCTGGAGGAAAGCGAGATCGGCCTGGTGCAACTGCGCGCGCGGTTAACGCGGGCCATCGCGCTGCGCGATCAGTCCAATCTGAAGCTGGAGCGTACCCAGATTCGCGCGCCTTTCAGCGGCGTCATCGCGGACTTGATGGTCTCGCCCGGTGATCGGGTGCGCGTCGGCGATGGTTTGCTCAGCATCTACAACCCGGACGCCCTGGAAGTCCGCACCCAGATCCCGACCCGCTACGTGCAGGCCGTTCGTGATGCGCTGGCGGCCGAACTGACCATGCCTGCGACGGTGGATGCCGACGATGCCGTGCTCGGCGCTCGGCTGCTGCGCGTGTCCGGCCAGACTCGCCAGGGCACTGGCGGCGTGGATTCCTTTCTGGGGTTTACCGAAATTCCCGACGGCATCAGGCTGGGCATGACGGTCAGCGTCGCTCTGGATCTGCCGCCAGAGCCAGACGTCATCGCGGTGCCCGCCGAGGCGATGTCGGGCCGGGATCGGCTGTATAAGGTGGTCGACTCCCGCATGCAGATGATTACCGTGGATCGGGTCGGCGAGCAGCAGCTGGCCGACGGCACCACCCGGGTGCTGGTTCGTAGCGCGGAACTAGCCGACGACGATCAGGTGATCGTCACCAAGCTGTCCAACGCCGTGGATGGTCTGCTGGTGCGCAGCGCCACCAGCGAGCCCGCCCAGCCGCCCGGCCGGGTGGCGCGCCAGGATGGCGAAACGGGCCAGAAACCCTAGAGTGCCGCCATGTTCACCCTGATCCGCGCCTTCGTTCGCCATCCGGTTGCGCCGAATCTGGCCATGATCGTCATGGTGCTGGCCGGCGTGTGGGCGTTGAGCAACCTCACCCGACAGCTGTTGCCCGCCTTTCAGCTCAATCTGGTGACCGTCACGGTGGTATGGACGGGCGCTGCTGCCGAGGACGTTGAGGAAGCGGTGACCCAGCCGCTGGAGGACGAGCTGCTGGGCATCGGTGAAGTGAAAAACGTGCTGTCCACATCCCGGGATGGTCAGGGCGTGGTCACGCTCGAGTTTCCCTCGGAAACGGACATGGGGCCGGCGCTGGATGAAGTGAAAGAGCGGGTGTCCAGAATCCGCAACTTGCCGGACAGTGCCGAGGATCCGCAAGTTTCCCAGCTCACCCGCTACGAGCCCGTATCCCGGTTTGTGGTCAGCGGCCCGGCTTTAGAACAATTACGACCGCTGGTGCGCCGCTTCGAGCGCGAGCTGCGCGCGACGGGGATGTCCCAGCTGGATATCAAAGGTCTGCCCAAGGAAGAGCTGGCCATTCAGATACCCAGCGCTCAGCTCTCTGATCTGAATCTCACCCTGGGGGACATCGCCGCGCGGGTGCGGGGCTCCAGTCTGGATGTGCCCGCCGGGACCATTGGCCAGAGCGACGTGGCTCGCCAGCTGCGCACGGTGGGCAAACAGACCACGGTGACGGGTTTCGAGCAGCTGCCGCTGCTGGTCGAGGAGTCGGGGCGCCTGTTGACCCTGGGCGACGTCGCCGACATTGACCGGCGAGCTTTGCCGAATCAGGAGGTGTTGTTCTTCAATGGTCGGCCCGCGGTCGAGATTCGGGTCGCGCGGGCCGAGGCCGAGGACGCCATTAATTCGGCCGCCGCCATGCAGGCCTGGGCGGCGGACGCCCGCGCCGAGTTGCCAGACAACATCGATATCTATTTTTACGACGAGACCTGGCGCACCGTTGAAAAGCGCATTGACCTGATCGTCGATAACGCCCTGACCGGTCTCGCGCTGGTTCTGGTTGTGCTCTACGTGTTTTTAAACGGCCGGGTCGCGGTGTGGGTTGCGATCGGCATCCCGGTCGCCATCATGGCGGCCTTCATGGCCCTGTATCTGCTCGGCGGCAGTATCAACGTGATGAGCCTGTTCGCCATGGTCATGGCCCTGGGCATCATCGTCGATGATGCGATAGTTGTGGGGGAGGAGGCCGTGACCCGCTATCAGGATGGTGCGGGACCCACCGCGGCGGCGGAGCAGGCGGCGTTTCGCATGTTTGCACCGGTGACCGCCGCGTCCCTGACAACCATTGCGGCCTTCCTGCCGCTGCTGACCATTGGCGGCGCGGCCGGCAACATCTTGGGCGCCATCCCGGTAGTGATCATCTGCGTCGTGGTGGCCTCTCTGATTGAGTGCTTTCTAGTCTTGCCTGGCCACCTGCGCCATTCCCTGCAAGCGACCGCCGAACACAAGCCGGGCCGCTTTCGACGCGCCTTCGACGTCGCCTTCGCCGAGTTCCGCGAGGTGCGCTTCCGACAAGCCGTGGAATGGTCGGTGCGCAATCGCCGCACCACGATCAGCATCGCCGTCGCCGGGTTGATCTTCACGGTCGGCTTGCTGGCCGGCGGCCGGCTCGGGTTTACCTTCTTCCCACAGCCGGACGGCAGCACTATTTACGCTAACGCCCGGTTCGTTGCCGGTTCGCCGGAACAGCGGGTGGATGAGTTTCTCAACCAGGCCATGGCAGACCTGAACCGGGTCGTCGAGCAAACCGGAGAGGACCTGGTCAGGCTGGTGATCAAGAACGTGGGATCCGATACCCGGGGCTCTACCGCAGACCATCTGGGTCATCTGGTGATCGAGTTGGTGCCCGGGGATGATCGCGAGACGTCCAATGCGCAGCTGATCGGCGCCTGGCGGCGCATGGTGCAGCTGCCCCCCGGGCTTGAATCCTTTGTTATCGCCGGGCCCGGCGGCGGGCCACCCGGCTCGGATATCGAGGTGGAGTTAACCGGCGCTGATCCGAGCGTGCTGAAAGCGGCCGCCCTTGATCTGCAGGAGGAGCTGCAGGGGTTTGATGGGGTCACCGGCATCCGGGACGATACGGCCTTCGGCAAGGAGCAGCTGGTCTTCGAGCTGACCCCGGCGGGTCAGGCCATCGGCCTCACCGAGCAGGGCCTGAGCAGTCAGTTGCGGGCCGCCTTCGATGGCGAGCTGGTGCAGATCTTTCAGGACGGCGGTGAAGAAGTCGAGGTCCGAGTGGTGCTGACCCAGGAGGAGCGCGACACCCTGGGCGGTTTGGAGACGCTGCCCATCGTGCTGCCCAACGGCGAGACGGCGCCGCTGGGGAACCTGGCCTCGCTGCGCAACCAGCGGGGTTTCGACACCCTGCGACACAAGAACGGCCTGCTGGCGATCACGGTTTTTGCCGATGTGGACTCCAAGCGCAACAACTCCAACGCGGTGCGCGGCCAACTGACCGCCGGTTTTCTGCCGGAGCTGGTCGACCGCTACGGTATCAACTACGGATTCGCCGGCGAGGCTCAGAACCAGCGCGAGAGCGTGGGCGACGTGGGCGTGGCGCTTCCCCTGGCATTGACGCTGATTTATCTGATTCTGGCCTGGGTGTTTGCGTCCTACACCTGGCCCTTCGCGGTGCTCAGCGTGATTCCTTTCGGCCTGGTAGGCGCGCTCTTGGGGCACTGGTTTCTGGGCTTCGACGTGACCCTGCTGTCCATTTTCGGCTTCTTCGGCCTGTCGGGCATCGTGATCAACGACTCGATTATTCTGGTCACGGTCTACAAGCAGCTGCGGGACGAGGGTATGGCGGTGCTGGACGCGGCTGTGGAGGCCGGAGTGCGCCGTTTTCGGGCCGTGACGCTAACGTCCGTCACCACCGTGTTCGGCATCATGCCGCTGCTGTTCGAGCGCTCCGGCGAAGCCGAGTTCCTAAAGCCCATGGTCATTTCCCTGGGCTTTGGGCTGATCTTTGGCACCTTCATGGTGCTGTTCCTGCTGCCGTCCCTGCTGGTGGCCGTAGAGGCTTTGACGGAGCGCTTGACCGCTTTGAAGAGCCGCTTTCCCAGCTGGATGATCCCCGGCGATCCGCAGGCTACGCTGCGCGCCGCCGAGCCGCGGCGGCGCACCGGCAGCCGGCTCGGGCAGCCCGCTATCGACCCCAACGCGTGACACGCGGCTGGTTGGCTCGTTTAGCTGTTGCGCGTACCATCTAGCGCTGCGCGTTTTCGAGTCCATGCATGAGTCAGGCTGACCCTTTTGCCGCGGAACTGCTCGAGCGCAGCGCCGCCGGTTTCGCGACGGCCGCGGCGTTGCGACTGCTTGAGCAACAGCCGGAGATGGAGTCCCGTTATTCACCCGGTGCCGCGGAGTCCTGGAAGCGGCACTTGAACCAGCGCATTCTGGAATTGTCGGCTGCCGCAGCGGTCGGTAGCGCGGACATGTTTGTCAACCGGGTGGTCTGGTCCAGAAAGACCTTTGAAGCTCGCGAAATGCAGCCTGAAGATCTGGAAGCGAGCCTGGTTGCTCTGCAAGACGTGTTGAGCGAGAAGTTGCCGGCCGAGGCCCAGGGCACGGTGCTTCAGTTTGTCCGGGACGCACGCAGTGCGGTAATCGCCCAGCCGGATGCCGAGGACTCGCTGCTGGATCCCAGCCAGTTGCATGACCGGCTGGCGCTGCGTTATCTGCACTGCGCCATAGAAGGCAACGTGCTGCCCGCCATGGAAGTGGTGCTCGACGCCCTGGAAGACAATCTCACGGTGCAGGATGCCATCCTGAGGGTGCTGCTGCCGGCGCAGATGGAGATCGGCCGCCTCTGGCACCTGGATCAGGTGTCGGTCGCCGAGGAGCATCTGGTCACCACGACCACTCAGCGTCTGATGGCCGTGTTGGCCAGTCGCGCCCGTCGGCGTCGCGACAATGGGCGAACGGCCGTCGCCGCGGCCGTGGCCGGCAATGTCCACGATGTAGGCATCCGCGCCATCGCCTACCTGCTGGAAATAGACGGTTGGCGCACCATCTACCTGGGATCCGATGTGCCCCGGGGCGACTTGCCAGCGACGGTGCAGTTCTTTGATGCCGACGTGATCCTGTTGTCCTGCGCGCTCAGCGTGCAGTTGAAAACGGTGCGCCAGACCATCGCGGCGATTCGTGAGCGCGCCGAGCGGGACGTAAAAATCATGGTAGGGGGGCTGGCGTTCTACGAGGCCCCGGAACTGTGGCAGGAGATCGGCGCCGACGGCTACGCGCCCAACGCCACCGAGGCCCTGGCACTGGCGAATCAATTCTTTGCGGCGGACTGAACGTGGACGGCCGTGCCCAGCGGCCGGCGCGCATCTGTCGGGATCTACAGCGTAAGGTGCTCGCCCGGCGGGCGGGGATTCTCCAGCCCCCGAACGCCCTACTAACGGCCTAGCGCCGCAAAATCGCCCACCAGCGGGCGATATTCAGCAAGCTCATCAGGGATGCGGACACGTAGGTCAGGGCCGCCGCTGTCAGCAGCCGGCGCGCCCGGGAGCGGTCCTCCGGCCGCAGGATGTCGCCCTTGACCAGCATGGGCATGGCGCGGCCGAAGCTGGCGTCAAATTCCGTGGGCAGGGTGATCAGGTGGATCACGGTGCTCAGGCCCAGGGTCAGAAATCCGCCCAGAAAAGCCAGCATGCCGGCGGCGGGTATGCGGGTAATGGCGCCCAGAAAGGGCGACGCCATCAACAGGCCCGCGCCAACCTTCTCGGCGGGCCCCATCCAGGTGACCAGCCGCGTGCGCCATGCCAGCGGCGGATAGCCGTAGTGGTCCTGGACAGCGTGGCCCACCTCGTGGGCAGCGATGGTGACGGCGGTCAGGGAACCCTGGCCGTAGTTGGCCGGGGTCAACCGCACCGCCTTTTTGACCGGATCGTAGTGATCGCCCTGGTCCGTTTCCTCCACGCTCACCTGGGCAAGCCCCAGGGCATCCAGCAGATGCCGGGCGATCTGGGCGCCCGTGCCCGGATAGCGGTTGCGGGGCCGGCTGTAGCGGGCCATCACGCTCTTCACCCACAGGCCGGGGCCGAAGATGATGCCAAGAAGAATGAGTCCAATGACCAGAAAATGCATGGGGGCTTAAAGCCTGATCTCCTGCTGAGCTTCAACAACTGTACCGGAGAACAGGGCCCGGCTCACTTGTCTCGGGCGCGGCGGGCCGCTTAGGATGGCGGCGTTGTTTTTTGGGAGCGCGCAGAATGACGAACAACAAGGTGGGTCCCGATCTTCACGAGCCCGCGGTGCATGCGGCCCTGGATCGCTACTGGCGCGCCAATCTGAAAATCATGGCGGCGCTGTTGTGTGTCTGGGCCATCGTCCCCTTTGGTTTCGGCATACTGCTGGCGGACTGGCTGAATCAATTTCGCCTGCCCTTCACCGGGTTTCCTCTGGGTTTCTGGTTCGCCCAGCAGGGCAGCATCGTGGTATTCGTGCTCTGCATTCTGGTTTATTGCGTTGCCATGAACCGGCTCGATCGCCGCCATCATGCGGAGCTTGAGGCCCTGGGCGCGGCCGGTGACGACTCATGAGCACCCAGACCTGGACCTTCATATTCGTTGGCGCCACCTTTGCGCTATACCTGACCATTGCCTGGCTGGCCCGGGTCCGGGACACCCAGGGTTTCTACGTGGCGGGCCGCGGCGTGCCCGCCATGGCCAACGGCATGGCCACCGCGTCGGATTGGATGAGTGCGGCCTCGTTCATTTCCATGGCGGGGCTGATTTCCATCATGGGTTTCGCCGGCGGCATTTACCTGATGGGCTGGACCGGTGGTTACGTCCTGCTGGCTCTGCTGCTGGCGCCCTACCTGCGCAAGTTTGGCCATTTCACCGTGCCGGATTTTGTGGGCGACCGTTTCGATTCGGATCTGGCGCGGGTGGTGGCGGTGATCTGCGCCATATTCATCAGCTTCACCTATGTGGCGGGACAGATGCGCGGCGTGGGGGTCGTGTTCAGCCGCTTCCTGGAGGTGGACATCACCGTAGGCGTGATCATCGGCATGGCCATCGTGTTCGTGTACGCCACCCTGGGCGGCATGAAGGGCATCACCTGGACCCAGGTGGCTCAGTACTGGGTGCTGATCACCGCGTTCCTGATCGCGGCCATCGCCATCAGCATCAAGCTCACCGGTATCGCAGTGCCCCAGGTGGCCTTGGGTGCCAGCCTCAAGCCGGAGCTGGCGGGCGGTGAGGGCATTTTCTTTCTGGACAAGCTGGATCAGATTCAGGCGGACTTAGGCTTCAACCGTTACACGGATGCCTTCGTGGGCAGCTGGGACAAGGTGAACGTGTTCTGCGTGACCCTGGCGCTGATGGTGGGGACGGCGGGTCTGCCCCACGTGATTGTGCGCTTCTACACCGTGCCCAGCGTGCGCGCCGCGCGCTGGAGCGCGTTCTGGGCTCTGCTGTTCATTTCCATGCTGTATCTTACGGCGCCTGCGACGGCGGCATTTGCCCGCTACTTCATGATCGACAGCCTCAACGGCCAGACGGCACAAACCCTGCCCAACTGGTATCGCAACTGGGAGCGGACCGGGCTGATTCTGTGGCTGGACGACGGCGATGGGCGGGTGCGCTATTCGGCCGGGGCGGACAATGAGATCTTCCGCAACGGCAGTCTGAACGCGGCCGAGTTGGCCGGGGTGCGCGAGGACCATCAGCAATGGCTGGCCTCCGGCGGCAGCGCTGGCACCGACGGCCGCCGCGTGCTGGCCGCGCGCGGTTTGTCGGGGCCGGACCAGGACATCATCGTGCTGGCCACGCCGGAGATGGCGGAGTTGGCCACCTGGATCATTGCCCTGATTGCCGCGGGCGGCCTGGCCGCCGCGCTGTCTACGGCCAGCGGTCTGCTGCTGGTGATCTCCTCCAGCGTGGCCCACGATCTGTATTACCGCGTACTTAAACCCAGCGCGACTGAGAGTCAGCGGCTGCTGGTGGGCCGCACTGTGATCGGTCTGGCCGTGGTCGTGACCGGCTTGTTCGGGATTTACCCGCCGGGCTTCGTCAGTCAGGTGGTGGCCTTTGCCTTCGGTCTGGCTGCGGCCAGCTTTTTCCCGGTCATTGTGCTGGGCATTTTCTCCAAGCGGGTAGGCACCGTGCCCGCCGTGGCCGGCATGATCGCCGGCATCGGTTTCACCGCCTTCTACATCATCGCGTCGGTTTACGGGGGCATGGCGCCCTGGACCTTCGGTATTTTCGAGCGGGGTATCAGTCCCCAGGGCATCGGGGTTTTCGGCATGGTGCTGAACTTTGCAGTGACGCTGGCCTTGACGCCCCTGTGTGCCCCGCCCAGCGAGCGTTCCAAGGAGATGGTGGATATGGTGCGCGAGCCGGAAGGCGCAGGGCCCGCCGCGGTGATCGAAACCGCCCCGGTGCACTGAATGCCCGGCGCGCGTGGCTCCCAGCCCCACACACGCTCCTACTACGCGGCAACGGCTGCCGCCATGCCGGATCACCCGGTGTTGGCGGGGCAAGAAGCGGCGGATGTGTGCGTCGTGGGCGCCGGGTTTACCGGCGTTGCCACCGCGCTGACGCTTGCCGAGCGGGGTTACTCGGTTGTCGTCCTTGAGGCCAACCGGGTGGGCTGGGGTGCGTCGGGGCGCAACGGCGGCCAGTTGATCGGCGGGATCAGCGGCGAGCGGCGCCTGTCCAGCCAGCTGGGACCGGAGCGGTCGGAGTTGATGGCCGTGCTGCGCTGGCGCGGCAATGACATCGTGCGCGAGCGGGTAGCGCGCTACGGGATCGACTGCGATTTGAAGGATGGCTACATCGACGTAGCAATCAAGGCGCGCCACATGAGGGAGCTGCGCGAGAGTTATGACACGCTGGCCGTGCACGATGCGCCCCATGAATATCGCCTGATCGAGAAGGAAGAGGTGCAGGCCCTGCTGGGTACCACGGCCTACATCGGCGGGTTGCTGAGCATGGACAATGGTCATCTGCATCCGCTTAACCTGTGTCTGGGCGAGGCGCGGGCGGCCTGTGAACTGGGCGTGCGTATTTTTGAGGGCTCAGCGGTGACCCACATCGAGCATGGCTCGCGCCCCAGGGCCGTCACGGCCGCCGGCAGCGTGACGGCCGATGCTGTCGTGTTAGCCGGCAACGCCTACCATGCCCTGGAGCGTCGCCATTTGTCCGGCCTGGTGTTTCCCGCCGGCAGTTTCATTATCGCCACCGAGCCGCTGGATCCGGGACTGGCCGCGGACATCAACGGCCAGGACCTGGCCGTATGCGACACCAACAACGTGCTCGATTATTACCGCTTCTCTGCCGACAAGCGCATGCTGTTTGGCGGACGCTGCAACTATTCGGGGCGCGACCCGGCCAGCATCAGCGGCACCATGGCGCCGCGCATGCGCAAGATTTATCCCCAGTTGAGCGACGTGGGCATCGATTACGAATGGGGCGGCAAGATCGGCGTCGTCATTAATCGGATTCCGCTTCTCGGACGCACCGCCCCCAACGTGTTCTATGCCCAGGGTTATTCCGGTCACGGCGTCAACGTGACCCATCTGGCGGGCGAGATCATGGCGGATGCGGTGACGGGAACCATGGAAAAACTGGACGTCTTCGAGAAGATTCGGCACACACGCATTCCCCTCGGCCAATGGGTGGGCAACCAGATCGTCGCCCTGGGCATGATCTATTTCCGGCTTAAGGACCTGCTGTGAGCCGCAGCGCCGACGCCGGTTTTACCTCCCGGGCGACGTTCGCCGAGATCATCGAGATGATCAACGCCGGCCGCCCCCAGGATGCCGTGGTTGCTTGTCGCGCCGCTATTGCCCAGCAGCCGGCGGACGTGAACGCGCTGGCGCTGCTTGGCGCGGTGCTCATCAAGACCCGCGGTTTCGAGGAGGCGGAGCAGCGTCTGCGCCAGGCCATCGAGCTGGCGCCGACTTTTGCCAAGCCCCACGAGGATCTGGGTTTTCTGCTAGTTGAACAGCAGCGCCACGAAGAGGCCATTCCCGTTCTGCAGCGCGCCGTACGGCTCGCCCCACGGGTAGATTCTGCCCATTTCACCCTCGGCAGAGCCCTGGCGGCCGCCGGGCGCGGGCAGGAGGCGGACGCCGCGTTCGAACGGTCCTTCGATTTGTCGCCCATCCGCAAGACCATGGCGCTGGCCGCCGAGCAGCACCGTGCTGGCAATCTACAGGAAGCAGAGCGGCTGTATCGCCGGGTATTGAACGAGCAGCCGGGCAATGTGGATGCGCTGCGTCTGCTGGCAATGGTCGCCGTTAGTGCCGGCCGCCAGGACGATGCGGAAACTCTGCTGGGGCGCGCCCTGCAGGCGGCGCCGGACTTCGTTGCCGCACTGATCGATCTGGCGCGACTGCTGCAGGAGCGCAATCGGCTGGCGGAGGCCATCCAGTTGTTCGAGAGAGCGGCCGAGCTACAGCCGGGCAGCCCTCAGCCCCATTTTCTGCTGGCCGGCGCGTATGCGCCAGCCGGGCGATCCGCAGATGCCATCCAGGCCTTCCGCAAGGTTATCGAACTGCGGCCGAAGCATGCCGGGGCGTGGCTCGGGCTGGGGCATGTCCTGAAGACGATTGGCGAGCAGGCCGAGGCGGTGCACGCGTATCGCCAGTGTATCGAGTCGCGGCCGGATAACGGTGAGGCTTACTGGAGCCTGGCCAACCTCAAGACCTACTCACTCAGTGAGGAGGACATAGCTGCGATGGAGGCTTCGTTGCAGCGGGATGACCTGGCTGAGCAGTCTCAAGTCAATATGTTGTTTGCGATCGCCAAGGCCCATGAGGATCAGGGCGACTTCGAGCGGGCGTGGAGCTACTACGAGCGGGGCAACCGGCAACGACGCATGCAGGAGAACTACGATCCGGTGCAGACGGAGGTGCTCAACGACGCGATAGTTGAAGTTTTTGACGCGGAGCTCTTCGAACGGCTCGCTGGTGTCGGCTGCCCGGATCCGGCACCGATCTTCATTCTCGGATTGCCGCGCTCCGGCTCCACCCTGCTGGAACAAATACTCGCCAGCCACAGTCAGGTGGAGGGCACCTCGGAATTGCCCTACCTGGGGCGGGTGGCGACCTCCCTGAACCGCAATCGAGCGGATGGGCTGAAATACCCGGAGGCGGTTTGCGAGCTGGAGACACCACATTTCGCGGCGCTCGGGCAGGATTACCTCCTACGGGCCCAAGCGCATCGGCTGGAGGGCAAGCCGTACTTTATCGACAAGATGCCCAATAATTTTCCCAATACCGGCTTCCTGCATTTGATTCTGCCCAATGCGAAAATCATCGATGCCCGTCGCCATCCCATGGACTCCTGCCTGGGTTGCTACCGGCAGCTGTTCGCCCGCGGTCAGGCGTTCACCTACGATTTGACAGAGATTGGCGAATACTTCCTGCAGTACCAGCGCATGATGGATTACTGGCATGAGGTGTTGCCGGGTCGGGTGTTAACCGTACAGTACGAAGAAGTGGTGCGTGATCTGGAGAATCAGGTGCGGCGGCTGCTCGACTACTGCGAGCTGCCCTGGGAGGACAGTTGCGTCACATTCTATGAAACGGAGCGGCCGGTGCGTACCGCCAGCTCAGAGCAGGTGCGCCAGCCCATCTATACCGGTTCGGTGGGTTTCTCGCGCAACTACGAGGGCTATCTGGACGAACTGAAAGAAGTGCTCGAGCCAGTGCTGCCGCGTTACGCCGCCTATTTGCCGTCCTGATGCTTTTTCGCCCGCCAGGGCAGCCTCCTCCTCCGCGGCAATACACTGCAGGAGCGCGCCCAGCGCGCGACCCGTATTCAGGGAGGATCAAATGGCCACACCTCAAGCCCATGGATAGCGTTGCGGATGTCATAGGTCAGGGTCACGGTCTGGGTGGTCTTAAGCTGCGCGAGATCGTGGATGGCGATCGTTGAGGGCGAGGAGCCGGCAGCAATGCGCTGGTCATCGATCACGCACAGCCCACGGCCGAATCCCTGCCGGGCAATCCGCGAGTCATCCAGATCCGTGTGCGTGAGCTGGTCTTCCTCATACTTGGGTACCGCAAAGCAGCGTTGCCCAGCGGGAGTTACGAAGCGCACTATATCGGCCTGGCTGTCATTGAAGAGGATGCCGTCCCCATGGGGTATGGCGTTATGAATGCCCTGGGGCATGCTGGCCCGCAGCGCGATGCTGCGGCCCGTATAGACCAGCAGCCCGCCGGTCCTCAGACCGGCCAGGTACATGCCGCGAGCGTTGCAGCAGACTGAGTTCAAGTGCAGCACGTTGCCGGGACGCGGTCCGGTGTTGCTACTGGGATCAAAAGGGGTACCGCCGAAGCCGTCCAGTTCCCGCTGGACGTGCAGGCCCCAGCTGAAGCGGTTGGCGTCCAGATCGAAGCCGAGTACGGCGTCGAAACCGGTAGAGGTGAGGAACAACCGCCGTTCGTAGACGGCGATTTCATGGCAGTGCTTAAGGTAAGGGTTGCGGTAGGAGCCGAGCAACTGAAATTCTGGTGTGTAGGCGAACAACTCATCACTGGCGGCGATGAAAACCCGCTCGCCGTCGAAGGCAATGCCCCGCAAGCCCCGGTCCCAGCCCCGTCCCTGCCAGTCGATGTCCACCTTGTTCCAGTCAATGGTCTGGGCGACCCGCTGCGCTTGCAGGTCGATCAGGTAGACGCCGCCGTGGCTTTCGCCCTGATGGCTGCCCCGAACGACTGAAGTAGCGACCAAAACCGTCATCAGAACAGTCTATTAGGGCTTGCCGCGGCGCACCAATATCTGCTTGCTCTGTTTTTGCCCAGTTGGGTAATATTCATGAACTGGCAGGGGGAGGTTCCATGGGTGATAACGGTAATCCGCGCGTTAGCGCGATTGCGGCGGCGGTTTCGGCCGCACTGGCCGGTGCCCACAGCGCCAACGCCCAGCAAGAGGGCGTTATGCTGGAGGAGATCATCGTCACCGCCACTAAGCGCGAGGTCAGCCTGCGGGATATTCCGGCGTCCATCACCGCGTTCACCAGCGACGATATTTCCCGGCGGGGCTTCAAGGGTTTCGACGACTATTCCCGGCAGATACCCAGCCTGGCTGTCGCCCCCCGCGAGCCGATCGGCAACACGGTGGTGTTTCGCGGCGTCACCGCATCGGGTATCCAGTTCGAGTCCACCAACCCGTCGGCCGGTCTGTACCTGGATGAGCAGCCCATTACCTCTTCGGGCAACAACGCCAATCCGCGCCTGATTGATATCGAACGCGTTGAGGCCTTGAGCGGGCCCCAAGGCACCCTGTTCGGGGATGCTTCCCAGTCTGGCACTCTGCGCATCATCACCAACAAACCCGATGTGGATGCCTTCGAGGCCTGGGTCGAAGCCGACGTATCGTCGGTGAGCGACGGGGATACGGGCTGGGATTTGAGCGGCATGCTCAACGTGCCGTTGAGCGAAACGGCCGCCGTGCGACTGGTGGGCTTCACATCGGAGGAGGCCGGCTACATAGACAACGTGCTGGGCACCAGCTTGGGCGGTACCTTTGATAATGCAAGCCTGGTTAACAGCGATCTTGGCGGGGAGGAGTTTTCCGGCGGGCGTGCGGCGCTGCGTTTGCAGCCCAACGATCGGTGGACGGTGGACGTTTCCGCCATCTTTCAGACCATGGAAGCGGACGGCTTCGGCGACGCCGATTTTGATCGCAATGGGGCGCCGGAGCAGGTGAGGTTTCAGCAGGAGTCCTACGAGGATGAGTGGTACCAGCTGGCGCTCACTCTCGAGGGTCGGACCGATATCGGCGACTTTGTGTTCTCGGCGTCGTATTTCAACCGGGATGTGAGGTATGACGGTGATGCGACCAGTTACCAATTTGCCTTTCAGGAGCTGAGCGACTATTACCAGCTTAACTACAATCAGAATAACGGGCAGAATCCGGGCGATCCGGACTACGTTGATTTCTATTTCTACGACTTCGGCGGCGATCCCCGTGGCTCGGTGAATGACACGCTTGAGTCGGAGCGTTTTTCAATGGAGGTCCGCTGGTCGACGCCAGCTGATTCCGACAGCCGCTGGCAGGCGCTGGTGGGCGCCTTCTACAGCAAGTCGGAAATCCACGACGTTTTTACGTCCGAGGTGGAGTATTTCGGGGGTACGAAGGCCTTTTACTACCTGGCCTACAATGCCTTTGCGTTCGATAACGGTCTGTCTTCCATAAACGGGCTGCCTCCTGGCAGCTGGTATTTTACCGACAACTGGTTCTTCGGGGTCTACGACCAGACCATCGAGCAGGTGGCCCTGTTTGGCGAGGCGACTGTCGATCTCACGGATAACTTTTCCATCACCCTGGGCGGCCGCTGGTACGACGTGGAGCGCGAGGTGGGCCAGCTGCTGGGCGGGCTGCGGCAGGGCAGCGTACCCAATGCGGCAACCGATTACATCTTCACCGATGCCACGGGCAAGGAGTCCGAGTCGGGCTTCGTGCCCAAGGTCAATCTGACCTATCGGCTCAACGACGATAACCTGATCTACGCCACCTATTCCGAGGGTTTTCGCAGCGGCGGCGCCAATGCGCTGCGGCCTAACTCCGTGCTGCCCCGGTCCTTCGAGTCGGACGAGCTGACCAATTTCGAGGTGGGCTATAAGGGCACCCTGGCGGGCGGCAGCCTGTTCGTTGAGCTGGTGGCCTTTACGATGGTCTGGGAGGACTTCCAGATTCAGGTGAACGATCCCCAGCCGGCCGTCTTCCAGCTGGGTATTGTGAACTTCCCCGAGGCCAACATCACCGGCGCGGAGCTGGCTTTTGACTGGCTGCCGTCGGCCGACTGGCGCATCAGTGCCAGCCTGGCGAACACCAACGCGGAGATTTCCGAGACCCAGGTCCTGTTCCCCGGTACGGGCGCGGAGCTGCAGGCCATCGACGGCACTCAGCTGCCCATCACGCCGGAGTGGAAGGCCAACCTGTCCATTGAATATACGTTGCCCACCGAGTGGCTGGGTGGCGAGCCCTTCGTGCGTTTTGACTACACCCACGTGGATGAGTCTATCAACGCGCTGGCGGGCCTGGAGGCCACCGTGGTGTCGCCGCCGCCGACCATTCAGGAAGCCTACGATATCGCCAACCTGCGGGTCGGGGTGGACGGCGACGACTGGAGTGCGTCCGTATACATCAACAACCTGTTTGATGACGACGGCCAGCAGTTCATCAACAACCGCTGGGCCGCGCCGCGCCGGGTTTCGCTGACCCGACCGCTGACCGTCGGCTTCAACGTGCGGCGTAAATTCCAGTAGGGCAAATCCAGGAGCGCGCCCCGGCGCGCGATCGCCCGCGGGGGCGGGCCCTTTTGGCCGGTTATGCCATGGATATCGACGTTCCAGTTCGCGAGCTCGGTCCCGTCAACGCAGCGCCGCTGCGAGAGGTCCTTCTCGCCCAGGATGAAGCAGCCTGGCTGGAGCAGGCCTACCGGCAGGAGCAATACGACGTCCACCGCCAGACCGAGTCCATCGTGATGGTGTTCACCGACGGCAGCGGCTGGCCGGAGCTGACGGTGACCAAGGAGCCGGGCTGGGACCGGCTGGCTGAGCAGGCTATCCCGCTCATGCAGGAGATCATCGGGCGGCATTTCCCCACCGGCGGCAGCATTATTCGAGCGATGGCGGCCAAGCTCGTTGCCGGCGGTAAGATTTCGCCCCACCGGGACTCCCATCCGTCGTTCCATTACAGCCACCGCATTCACGTGCCCATCACCACCAATCCCCGGGTGCGCTTCATGATCGAGGGCAAGCCTTACCGGTTCGAGGTGGGGCAGGCCTACGAGCTCAACAATCAGAAAATGCACAGCGTCATGAACAAGGGTACGGAAGACCGCATCACGTTCATTTTCGACTACGTGCCCGGCGGCGGCGTACGACGTTGACGCCCTGATTCCGGCGGGTGCTTGCCGTCCGCTGGGCGCAGGTCGCTGTCGCAGGTCCGCGCTGGCCTTGAGATCGACAGCGAGCGGACCTGCAGCATCGGCACCCGCCAAACGCTAGTCGCTAGCTGTTGTCCTTGGAGCCGATGCTCTGGAGATACCAGCGCAGGAAGCGGTGGGTGAAGTCTTCCATGGAAGATAGGGGCCCCGGCTCGTAGAAGCGGGAGTTCACACCAGCCTGGTTGCGCTCGATGATGCTTTTGTCGGCGATGGTGGTGACGTCCCACAGCCAGGTGACGTCGTCCACCATGTAGTCCTTGCCTTCCTCCGCGCTCCCGTTCACCAGCCAGGTGATCTCGCAGTCGGTTTTGAACTGGCCTCGAGGCGTGAAGCGGTAGATCACCACATGATCGTCGTAGGCCAGGGCAAAGGTCATGGGGCCCATGTGCACGTCCACCGCGCCCCCGCTGAAGCCCGTCAGCCGGCCCAGGGGCGGGGCGACGGGTTGACCGTCGCGGCTGCCGCTCAGATGGCCGTGCAGCAGCGGATAGCGCTCGAATCCCCGATCCACGCCCAGCCCGCCCGCATCCAGCCAGGAGCGGCGAATCCTGTGGTTCGTCAGACCAATACGAGCGGCCGCCTGATCCGCTCGGGCGAACTCGTCGCCGACGGTGTTCGGGTCCAACGCCCGGCCGTGGGCCACCGAGTACTCCGGATGGGCCGGCGCACAGTGATAGCACTCGCAGTAGTTTTCCACCGCGAGTTTCCAGTTGGCGTTGATGGGATAGTTGCGCCGTTCGGCGACCTTGGCCCGCTCCAGTTGATAAGGCGCCAGCGGTTCCGCCAGATCATTGGCGATTGCCGCGAAATCGCAGGGCTCCGGGGCGAAGTTAATAAAGATCAGGCCATGCAGCACGCGCACCTGAATCCGCTTCAATGGATACTGAGCCTTGTCGAAATCCGCAGCCATGTAGGCGGCCGCCTTCAGCTGTCCGTCCAGCCCGTAAGTCCAGCCGTGATAGCGGCAGGTAAAGCTTTTGGCACGCCCCCTATGCTCAAGGCACACCCGCGAGCCCCGGTGACGGCACACGTTGAGCAGGGCGCTCACCTGTTGCTCTGCGCTGCGCACCACGATGACGGACTCGGCGTCGATTTCGAATAGCAAGAAATCGCCGATCCGCGGTATCTGGCTGCTGTGGCCCACGTACAGCCAGGAGCGCATGAATATCCGTTCGATGTCCCGCGCGTAAACCTGGGGATCGCGGTAGAAGTCGCGCTGCAGCGCAAAGCCCGGCGGTTGGCGCTCGATCAGAGCCTGGATGGCAGGATCTTTCATCAGTGTCGGTGGCGCGGCAGCGCGCGGCGGGTATCCAGCATGGCCAGCCCATCCGGATCCGTCTCGAAAATCACTGCGCCGTCCAGCACTGTCATGAGAACGGGCACATCGCTGATCTCCTCGGGCGGCAGGTCAAAGAGATTACGTCCCAGCACCACCAGGTCGGCCCGTTTGCCCACCTCCAGCGAGCCTACCTCGTCTTCCTGATGCATCAGCCAGGCACCGTTAATGGTGTAGGCGTCGATCATGGTGGCCAGATCGACCCGCTCCGCGGCATTCAAGACGGCGTCCTCGTCGACGATCGGATTCTGACGGCGGATCGCCGTTTCCATGGCCCACAGGGGGTTGGGTGAGGAGACGAACCAGTCGCTGCCCCCCACGATACGGCCGCCGGCACGCAGCACGCTGCCGATGGGGTACATCCGTTCAACCCGTTGCTGGCCGACCACCGGCAGGTTGATCCCCGTGATCCACTCATCAGGCCAGGCCCATAGCGCCTGGAAGTTGGCAGTGACGTTCAGCGGCGCAAAACGCGGGATATCGTCGGGATGAATCAACTGCAAGTGGGAGATGTGGTGCCGACCGTCGCTGCTGCCGTTGGCCTCGCGCGCCGCTTGCAGCGCGTCCAGGCTGACCCGGGCCGCCCGGTCCCCAATGGTGTGAAAGTGAATCTGCAGACCCATGGCATCGAAGCGTTCTACCGCATCCGTCAGCGCGGCAGGCTCGAAGTTGAGCCGACCCCGATGCTCTCCCATGCCTACATAGGGTTCGAGCAGGGCTGCCGTCTCGCCCTCCAACACGAAATCAACGAACAGCTTCACCGAGTCGGTATTGACGCGCTCGGATGCAAATTCGGTCCGCTGCTGCAGCAGCGACATGGAGTCTTCTGCATAGTCATAGGGATTGACGCCGAACACGATCGATGTGACCACGCGTGCGTTGAGCTCACGGTCGGTTTCCAGTGCCCGATAAGCGCGCAGCTCCCGCTCATCCACCATGGCATCGATAAACGATGTCACTCCGAACCGGTTCAGCTCATCGATACCGGTCTTGAGCTGCAGCCGCCGGTCGTCGTCGGTGGCCTGAGGCAGCAGCGGCACGACCAGTTCCACGGCGGTTTCCCTCAGGGTGCCGGTGGGCTCGCCCGTTTCCGGATCGCGCTCGATGACCCCGAATTCGGGCGTCGGGGTGTTCGCATCAATGCCGGCCAGCTCGAGGGCGCGAGAGTTCAGCCAGGCGGAATGACCGTCGGAACCGCGCATGAAGATTGGGCGGTCGGATGCAATCTCGTCCAGAATCGACTTGTGGGGATTACCGTCAGGGAACACGCCCAGGTCCCAATTCTCGCCCACGAGCCACTCCTCATCGGAATCGGCCACGCAGGTGCGGATCTCTGCCAGCATGGGTTCGAGCTCGTAGATGTCCGCCACCGAGCATCCCAGCAGCATGCGGCCGCCCCACAGGGTGTGCACGTGGGCATCGTGAAAGCCAGGCAGTGCCATCGCCTCGTCCAGATCGACCACGCGCGTGTCGGCGCCGATGAGCTCAGCGATATCCTGGTTATCACCCACGACAACGATGGTACCGCCGCGCACGGCCAGGGCCTGTGCCCAACTGCGCTCGTTATCTACTGTGTAGATGCCGCCGTTGATGAACACCAGATCAGCCGGCGGTTCCGCTGCCGGCTGTTTGGCGCAGCCCGTCACTGCCCCAAAGAGGGCAAGGATGGCAATGTGTCTGATGGTGCTCATACAACCAGCCTTACCGTGCCTTGAGTTTTCCCTGCCGCCGCATCACCCAGCCGGCGGTGATCACGCCCAGGCTGATCAAGACGATGATGACGGTGGCCAGTGCGTTGATATCCGGCGTCACGCCAAGCCGGACCTTGGAGAATATCAGCATGGGGAGGGTGGTGGCGCCCGGACCCGAGACAAAGCTGGCAATCACCAGATCGTCCAGCGACAGGGTGAAGGCCAGCAGCCAGCCGGCCAGCATGGCCGGCGCAATCTGGGGCACCGTCACGTCGAAGAAGACGGCCAACGGTCGGCCACCCAAGTCCATGGCAGCTTCCTCCAGGGATTCGTCCATGCCCGCCAGGCGCGAGCGCACGATCACGGCGACATAGGCCATGGAGAAGGTGATGTGAGCGATGGTGATAGTCCCGGCGCCGCGACTGGCGGGCCAGCCGATCCAATCTGCAAGGGAAATGAACAAGAACAGCAGGGACAGGCCGGTGATGATTTCGGGCATGACCAGGGGCGAGGTGATCATCCCGGTCAGCAGAATACGACCACGAAAACGACCGAGGCGCGCCAGGGCCAGACCGATCAAAGTGCCGAACGCCGTGGCTGCCGTGGCGCTGACAACCGCGATGCGAAGGCTCAACAGCGCCGCCTCCAATACATCGGGGCTGCGAAACAGCTCCAGGTACCAGCGCAGCGAAAAGCCGCCCCACAGGGTGACCAGGCGGGAGTCGTTGAAGGAGTAAATCACCACGGATATGAGCGGCACGTATAGGAACGCATAACCGAAAGCCGCGGTGCTCAGCAGCAGGATCCCAGGGCGCCGCTTCATGCTTCCTGCTTTTCGACGTTTTGGAACCAGATCATGGGCAGCACCAGGATCAGCAGCAGCACCACGGACACCGCTGAGGCCACCGGCCAGTCCCGATTGATAAAGAACTCATCCCACAATACCCGGCCGATCATCAACGTGTCGGCTCCCCCCAGCAGCGCCGGTATCACGAATTCGCCGATAGCGGGAATGAATACCAGCAAGCAGCCGGCGATAATGCCGGGCCGGGACAGCGGCAGGGTGACGTCCAGGAATACCTGCCAGCGGCGCGCACCCAGGTCCGCCGCCGCCTCATTCAGGTCCAGATCCAGCCGTTCCAGATTCGCGTACAGGGGCAGGATCATGAAGGGCAGGTAGGAATAGACTATGCCTAAGTACACGGCGAAGTCGTTGTAGATGAGCGTCAGCGGCTGATCGATGAGACCGGTGCGCAGCAGCACGTTGTTAATGACGCCCTTGGTATTCAGCAATCCAATCCAGGCATAGACCCGCAGCAGAAAGGAGATCCAGAAAGGCAGAATGACGCCCAGCAGGCACAGCGTGCGCCAGGGTTGCGGCTGGCGCGCGATGAAGTAGGCCATGGGATAGCCCACCAGCAGACACAGCACCGTCGCGATAGCGGCCATCTTCACCGAGTTCACGTAGATGGTGCTGTAGAAACGGTCTTGAAACAGAAACAGGTAGTTGTCGAAGGTGATGAACAGCCGGTCTCCCAGCGCGGCACCCCAATCAAGCAACGGTGTGAAGGGGGGTTGGGCGACCAACGGATCGGCAAAGCTGATCTTGAGAATGATGGCGAAGGGCGCCAGGAAAAAGATCAGCAACCACACATAGGGCGGCAGAAGAGCCCAGCGCAACCAGCGCCGACGCCTTTTCTCTATTGTGACTGCTGCTGTCATTCGCTCAACAGGATCGCGCTCGAGTTGTCCCAGGACACGTAGACCTCATCGTCCCACTCCACCCGGTGGCGAGCGGAGCGCACCCGGTTCTGGGCGCTGACCTGCAACAGGGCGCCGGTCGCCAGCCTGACCCGGTACACCGACAGGTTGCCGAAGTAGCCCAGATCCAGAACCACGCCGCGGGTCACAGCGCGCTGCTCCGAGTCGGGCTCGTTCTTGCTGATAAATATTTTCTCAGGGCGCACGGCTAACCAGTGTCGGCTGTTGGGCGAGAGGTCCGAATCCGCGACCACGGTGACCTCCATATCAAGGCCCTCGGCGCGCACCCGGGCGCTCCCCTGGCCGGTGTCGACCACGCTGGCCTCGAACAGGTTAACGTTGCCGATGAAATCAGCAACGAAACGGTTGCGCGGATACTCGTAAATCTCACTGGGCGTGCCGATCTGCTCAAACAGCCCGTCATTCATCACGGCGATGCGGCTGGACAGGGTCATCGCTTCTTCCTGATCGTGGGTCACCACCACGAAGGTGGTGCCGAGATCGTATTGCAGGTTGGCCAACTCGAACTGGGTGTGCTCGCGCAGCTTCTTGTCCAATGCGGCCAGCGGTTCGTCCAGCAGTAGTAGCTTTGGTTTCTTGATCAGGGCACGGGCGAGCGCCACCCGCTGGCGCTCCCCGCCGGACAGCCGATCGGGTTTACGGGTGGCCAGCTTGGTCAAGCGCACCAGCTCCAGCATCTGCGCCACCCGGGTCCTGATCTCCGCTTTGGCGAGACCTTCTTTCTTCAGCCCGTAGCCCACATTCTGGGCGACCGTCATGTGCGGGAACAGGGCATAGGATTGAAACATGAGATTGACCGGCCGCTCGTAGGGCGGCGCCAGGGTCATGTCCACGCCATCGATGATGACCTGCCCCATCGTGGGCGTCTCGAATCCCGCCAGAATGCGCATCAGGGTGGTCTTGCCGCAGCCGGATCCACCCAGGATGGAAAATAGCTCTTTCGGATAGATGTCCAGATCGACGCCGTCCACGGCGACCATGTCCCCATAGCGCTTGCTGATGCCGCGGATCTCAACGATGGGTTTGGCTGTCGGGTCCCGCCAGGGTTGCTCGTCCGGCGCCGGGTCCTGGACCCCAGTCGGCAACGACCGCTCGT
>JBFFHS010000010.1:0-61963 GCA_041556855.1 Gammaproteobacteria bacterium | reverse complement strand
CGCCCCCGCCCGCCCGCGCCCCGCCCCCGGCGCCCAGCAGCGCCCGCTGGCGGCGTTCCAGCGAGTCGTCACCGGAAACCAACCCCACCACCGCGCCGGACACTGCGCCAATAATCGCCCCCTTGGTGGCTTTGGCCGTCTGCTCTTCACGGGTATAGGGATCCAGGGTCGTACAACCATTGGCGAACAGCACGGTGCTTGCGGCAAGCAGCGCGGCTGCTCGACGCACTCCAGATTGACTTGTCATAATGACGCCTCCCTTGTCGCGCACGTTTCAGCTGGCGGCATGGTGCCAGGATAAAGCTGAACAGAACGTGACCGAATTCCGAATACGCGCCCAAAACCCACACGGCTGTTATCACCCATGTCCCCGGCTCACCAGTGGCTTGATCGCTACGGCGAAAGTCACCAAAACCAGGTCAACAAGCTGCTGCACTGGATCTGCGTACCGCTCATCGTGATCAGCCTGGTCGGTCTGCTCTGGTCTATTCCCGTCCCGGCGACCTTTCGGGACACCTCTGAAGCGCTCAACTGGGGCACGATCTTCCTGATGGCCACAGTGGTCTACTACTTCATCATCTCCATCAGTCTGGCTTTCGGGATCCTCCCCTTCATCGCGCTGGTCGTCAGCGCCGTATTCTGGCTGGACACCATCCCGATCCCGTTGCCCATACTGTCGATCACGATCTTCGTGCTGGCCTGGGGTGGACAATTCGTCGGCCACTGGGTGGAAGGCAAGCGGCCGTCTTTTTTTGAGGACCTGCAGTTCCTCATGATCGGGCCGCTGTGGCTGCTGGCTGGCCTGTATCGCCGACTCGGCATTCCCTACTAAGCCCTGCGCTCGTGACCGCCCCCTTCAGCGGCGCCACCGATCGAGCGGTCTGGCGTATCGCTCTGCCCATGATCGTCTCCAACATCAGCGTCCCGGCGTTGGGCATCGTGGACACGGCGGTGGTGGGTCATCTGGAAGGGCCTGAGTATCTGGGCGCAGTTGCCGTCGGCGCGAGCATCATCAGCCTGCTGTTCATGAGCCTGAATTTTCTCCGCATGGGCACGACGGGCATCGCCGCCCAGCATTTCGGACGGCAGGACACCAATGGTCTGCGGACGGTGCTGGCGCGCGCCCTGCTGATGGCCATCGGCCTGGGCGTTTTCCTGTGGCTGTTTCGAGTACCGGCCATGGCCATCGCGCTGCGGGTCATGGCGCCGGGTGCGGAAGTTGAGCCTCTCGCGCGCGATTACCTGGACATCCGCCTGTGGGGCGCGCCGGCCACCCTGGCCAACTTCGCGCTGATTGGCTGGTTCCTGGGCATGCAGAACGCCCGCGCGCCGCTGGCCATGATGCTGACCACCAACCTTACTAACATGGCGCTGGATCTGGTGTTTGTGGTCGGCCTGGATTTCCAGGTCGCGGGTGTCGCCCTGGCGTCGGTCTGCGGTGAGCTGCTCGGACTGGCACTGGGGTTGTTGCTGATGGCCGGCGAGCTGCGCCGGCATCCGGGCGACTGGCGCTCCGAACAGATTCTGTCCTTAACCGGATTTGTCGGGCTGGCGCGTATCAATCTCCACCTGTTCGTCCGCACCGTGACGCTGATGTTCTCGTTTGCGTTTTTTACCGCGCGCAGCGCCCGGCTCGGTGGCGAGATCCTGGCCGTTAACGCGGTGTTGATGAATTTCCAGCATCTGCTCGCCTATGGCCTGGACGGCTTGGCCCATGCCGCTGAGGCGCTGGTGGGAAAGGCTTTCGGCGCCCGGGACAGGGATGCCGTGAGAGCGGCTGTAGCTGCCGCCCTGAAATGGTCCCTGGTACTGGCCGTGACCCTGTGCGGCGTTTTCATGGCCACCGGCCCCCTGCTCATCGATACCATGACCGATCTACCGGAGATCCGCACAGCGGCCCGGGCATTTCTGCCATGGCTGATCATCTCGCCCCTGATCTCAGTTTGGAGTTTTCTCTATGACGGCGTGTTTGTAGGCGCCACGCGAGCCCGGGAAATGCGTGATGCCATGTTGATCTCAGCACTGGTTTTCCTACCCAGCACACTGCTCCTTCAGACGCTGGGCAACCATGGCCTGTGGCTCGCCTTCATGCTGTTCATGGCGGCCCGCGGCGTTAGCATGGGCTGGTGGTGGCGGCGCATCCTTGCGCGGGCCCTATAGGATTGGAGCAAGCCATGGCGAATAAACCAACGGGCTGGATCACGCTTGCCACGGAGACCAAGTACGAGAATCCGTGGATCCGTCTGGAAGAGCATCAGGTCATCAATCCCGGCGGCGGTCGCAATCGCTACGGCAAGGTCTGTTTCAAGAACCGAGCTGTGGCCATTCTCGCTGTGGATGAGCAAAACCAGATCTATCTGGTTGGACAGGAGCGTTACACCCTGGGCGCCTATTCCTGGGAGTTGCCCATGGGCGGCGCCCCGCTGGAGGAAGACCCTCTGGCCGCTGCGCAACGTGAGCTCAAAGAGGAAACCGGACTTCAGGCCGCGCGTTGGTCGGAGGTCATGCGGCTGCATCTGTCCAATTCCATCACTGACGAGGAGGGCATCGTTTACCTGGCGCGGGAACTGACCGAAGGCAAGCCCGAGTTTGAGGAGACGGAGGACCTCACAATTCGCAGGCTGCCGCTCGCCCAGGCGCTGGCCATGGCTGTGGACGGGCGCATCACCGATGCCATGAGCGTCGTGGCGCTGCTCAGGCTGCAGATGGGAGACCTGCCCACCTGACCCATCAGACCGAGATGACTCACCTTCGGTACGGTTCTTCGCCCTCAAGCGCCGTCCGTCGGAACCGGACTACAGACTTCAGCTGTCGCGAGATTTCGTGGCGACGGAAGCGGAATTTCTCCGTTTGCAGGCCGACATGGCCCGGGTGGGCAACATCAAGACGTTTACGAACGTCCTCGTCACTTTGCCTGCGGGTATCGACGTGGCGGATTATGCCGCCGTGATTGTCTGGTGCGAATCATACGGTCAGTTCATGAGGGCCGCGCGCTATGGGCACCAGCGCCTGGTCCCGCAATCGTCTCCACAACGCACATCGGACCAGGAAGGATGGCCCGGCCGTTTGCTCTAACCGCCCGGCGAACCGGGTGAACGCCTCACGCGCTGAGGTGGGGCTCGGGCCTTGCCGCGGGATAGGCGTGCACCACCCAGCGCAGGGGGCCGCCGGCCTGGATGGCATCGAAGGGATAACAGGTTACCAGGACCAGGCGCTCCAGCCCGTCCACGACCATCAGCCGAGCGCGGCGCGAGTCCACAATGCCGGCGCTGGCGATGCGGTAGGAGCGCTCGCGCCCATCAGCAGTCTCAAGAACCAGCAGGTCGCCCGGCTTGAGATCGCGAACAAACTGGAAATGGGTATCCCTGTGTCCCGCGATCACTGTGGTACCCGGGCGCCCCGGCCAGCTGCTGGCTTTCAGCCAGCCGGGGCCAAAGGCCAGCGTGCGACCAGAGATACCGGCCAGGACGATGAGATTCGCATCGACCGCCGGCGCCCGCAGCCGGGCCACGGGCCAGGTATCGGCCCAACGCCATGGCTTAACATGCAGCTCGCCCGAGCGACTGCGGGTCCAGGCCCGCTCCAACAACCACTGGGCCAGCACGGCCTTGGCAGCAATGCTCCCACCGCCGGCAACTTGAGCCGTCCCGGCAACCGCCAGCAGCGCCCCGATGATGACCAGAGCGCGTCTCATGATCGGCAAACGCCCCAGGTCGCCCCCCAGAACAGCGCGCCGCTGACGCTTAGGGCCAGCACCCCCAGCAGCATCTGCAGCCAGAGTCCCGCCCCAGTGGCGGGGAAGCCAAAGATAGCCCTGGCGCTGGCGCCATGGGGCAGCGCGGATGCTACCGCATGCTCAACGCTGGGCAGATGTTTCGGCCGGCTCGGCCGATCCTCAATGGCCACCAGCGCCGTGTAGGGCGTCAACAAGCCGTAGCTCAAGCCCGTGGCCAACACCTCGTCCCGCACCGCCAGTTCCCCCTCGGTGACGCGCCGATCCAACAGCGCCTCGACCCGGGCGCGGGCCCAAAGCTGGGCGATGCCCGGCGAATCCTCAGCCGGAAGCGGCTGCTGGCGCAGCCAGTAACCATCGCCTGAGCGGCCCGCCAGCGTGACCAGGCCCGCCTCAGCATCGAGGCGGGCCAATACGGTGAGGGGCTGGTCCCCATAAAGGTCCGGCAAACGGGGCGGATAGACTTGCGCCCCGTCTACCGGCCAATCCACCGCCAGCTCCGTGACTTCAGGCGCCCGCAGCTTCTCAAGCAGGCTGCCCATTCGCGGCGCCACCTGGTCCATGGTGGGGATCAGGGTGTAGGTGCCACGGCCAAACGCGGCGGCCTTGCGCATAAACCAGCCATTGGGGGCAGCGCCCAGTCCCACGGTAAATAGACGGCCGCTTCCCAGCTGGCGCTGGATGATCGCGAACAGCTGGGCCTCATTGCCCACGCTGCCGTCGGTGATGAAGACGACTTGCCGCAACTGACCCGGATCGGCCGGCTGCTGCAGCGCGCTCATAAGCGCCGCCGCCATCTCCGTGCCCCCCTCGGCCCGCAACGAGTTCAGATAGCCACGCGCCCGGGTGATATTGTCAGGACTGGCGGGGACTGATACCGGAAACAGGCGCCGGGCGACATCGGCAAAACGGATCAGGTTAAAGCGATCATCAGGGCCCAGGTCGCCCAGCGCCAGATCCAGCGCGCGTCTGGCTTCGGCTATGGCCAGGCCGTGCATGGACCCGGAGGTATCCACCACCAGGATGAGTTCACGGGGCACGATAGCCCGAGCGGGGGCGTCTCCCACCGGGGGCACCGCCAGCAGCAGAACATGGCGGGCGCCATGTTGCGTTTCACTAAACAGCGCGACTTCCGCGCTGGCCGAGGGACGCAGCCGCCAGACCAGCTCGAAATCGCGATCCATGGGCAGCGGCCCGCCGCCGGCCAAAGTCACCCGATAGCGCTCACCCAGATCCTCGCTGAGAATCGAATGGGTGGCGCTTTCGATGGCCTGCAAACCGAATCCGGCATTGATGTTCACAGTGATCCCAAAGTGAGGGTCAGCGGCCGTCGGGCCGAGGTTTGCCGGCGGCGTGATGCGGCTGGCATCGGCGACCTCGTGCGTATCCGCGGCCCAGCCCGTGCCCTGGGACAAACCACTTAAGGGCAACCCGGGGATGTATCGGGGCGTCAGGGTCAGGGGAACGGTTAACGTAAAGCTGCCCTGGTCATAGCGAGGCTGCAGCCAATACCCGATCTGCGCCTGCACCAATTCCCCGGGACCAATATTGGCCACGGAACCGGTAAACAGATTGGGACGTTCCTGTTCCACCAGGGTGGCCTTATGGCCGGCCCGGCGAGCCTGCTCGAAGGCCGCTTGAGCCGCGTGCCGCTCGGCAATCTGACCGACGATCCGGCGGCCGGCCACGCTCATCGTTAGTTGATCCACAGCCGCCGCGTCCGGCAGAGGGAACACATAGACGCCGTCCACCCACTCCGAGGTGCCATTGACGAACGTCTGGGTGACCAGAACCCGGGCGGTGACGCCCTCTACCTGCACTGTGATATCGGAGTTGATCCGCGGTGCCAACTGGGATCCGGCGACACCGCGCAGAACAAGCGCGCCGGGACCCAGAGGCGCGTCCTCCCGGGGCCCTGCCAGGCAAGCCGACACCCAGAGCAGCAGCGGGATGAAAAGCATCGGCCCAATGCGTCCCGCGCCTGAAATCTGACCGCCCAACACCATGACCTACCCCGTCAACACTCTCCGACTGTGTATTGAGCGCTACCAAAGGGGTGGCGGTGGGCCTGGAACATGGCAAGCCGGCGCCGAAAAGTGACCAATTGTGGCGATCTCCCCGGCGCGCCGCTGCAGCGGCCGTTTGGCTCTATGATGGGGAGTCAGAACCTTGCCCGAGCCTGCCATGGCAGATTGTGAGTTAATGATGGCCGCAACCCTGGACCACAGCTTGAACCGATGCCCAAGCTGATCGCCATCGTCGAGGATGAAGAGGCCATCCGCAACAACTACGCCGCGGCGCTCAGTCGCCAGGGTTATCGCGTGCAGGGCTATGGCGACCGGCCCAGTGCCCTGGCCGCATTTGCCTTGCATATGCCCGATCTGGTGATTATCGACGTCAATCTGGGGGAAGAGGTGGAGGGCGGTTTCGAGCTGTGCCGTGAGCTGCGGGCCCGGTCGGCCGAGCTGCCGATGATCTTTCTCACTGCCCGGGACAGTGAGCTGGATGCCATTTCCGGCCTGCGTCTGGGAGCAGATGATTACCTCACCAAAGCCATCAGCGTGACCCATCTGACCGCCCGGGTGACGGCGCTGTTACGCCGGGTCGAGGCCCTGGTGAACGCATCCGCAGCAGAGCAATGCCTTAAGCGTGGGTCGCTGACAGTGCTCGTGGATCGCTTGGCGGCCACCTGGCACGAGCAGCCGCTCAACCTCACCCTGACGGAATTCTGGCTGGTCCATGCGCTTGCGAAATTCCCGGGGCATGTGAAGAGCCGACAGCAGCTCATGGACGCCGCCAACGTGGTGCTCGACGACAACACCATCACATCCCATATCAAGCGCATCCGGCGCAAGTTTCTGCAGCTGGACGCCAACTTCAACGCGATCGAAACGGTGTACGGCATGGGCTATCGCTGGAACCTGAACGATCCGCCGGACTGACGGCCCCCTGTGTCCCTGCGCCTGCAGCTGATGGTGCTCAGCCTGCTGACCCTGGTCATACCCTGGACCGGCTGTCAGTACGTCAAAGAAATGGAAAGCTCCCTGCGCAGCGGGCTGGCCCAGTCCCAGCTCGCCACCGCGCGCACCATTGCCGCGCGCGTTCGGGATCAAGCGGAGTTGCTGTACACCGACACGCGCGAATCCCAGGTCGAGGCTGCCCCCGCGGGCATCATCTACGCGCAGCAACTCACGACAACGCCGCGCATCGACGGCTACCTGGATGACTGGGGCACCAGCTTGGCGGCGCCCCGGACCATCGGCGACTCATCCCACACCTACCGGGCCGCCACGGACGGTCGTTATTTGTATTTGTTTTTCGACATTGTGCGCACACCGCTGCGCTACGAGGCGCCCAGCGAAGATCCGGGGGACCGCATCGTGCTGGCCGTGCGCGCAACGCCTACCCAGCAGGCGGAAGTGCTGGTGCTGGCTACGGCGGCGCCGGGCACGCTGGGTGCCCGCCTGGGTGGCCGTGACTTGCTGCCCACCAGCCGCCGGGAAGATCGGGTTTTCGGCACCTGGGTCGAAACTATCAGCGGCGCTCAGATCGAGGTACGGGTACCCCTTGAGCTCACCCGCTACGGCATCGGCTTGGGCTTTGTGGCCGGCGACCCCGGGGCCCGCCCTCGGCTCCACGCAACCTGGCGGCTGGGAACACTCCCGGGTCCGCTCAAGTCCATTCGCGGACCCTTGGAAAGCGCGCTGGCGGAACTGCGCCCGGCCGGCGCCCGCCTGCGGGTGGTGGACGTACACGGCTACGTGCTGGCCGATCTGGGCAGCGTCTCGGCGCTTACCACACAGCGTACCGGCACCCTGGCCGAACGTTTCTATCGCTGGCTGCTCACCACCCCGGATCCCGACTATGAATCCTTCGCCGCCCAGGATGGCCGCATCGAGGCGCCGGGCCTGTCCGACACCCTGGCCGGCCAGCCGCGCTCCTGGTGGCTCAAGGCCACCAGCAGTCCCAGCGCCATCGTGGTAGCCGGTCAGCCCGTGACCGCAGCCGGCAACGTGATCGGCGCCGTCCTCCTGGAGCAGGCCAGCGAAGGCATACTGACGCTGACCAATGAAGCGCTGACCCGGCTGATGAACGCCACCCTCCTGGCAAGCCTGGTCGCGGCGGTGAGTTTGCTGGCATTCGCCACCTACCTGTCATTCCGGGTGCGCCGCCTGGCCGCAGCCGCGCGCCGTGCCTTGAGCGCCCGCGGTGAGCTTCAGACGGGTCTGCCTGGCCAGGGTTCCGGCGATGAGTTGGGCGATCTGGCCCGCAGCTTCGCAGACCTGCTGCACCGCCTTGAGGCCTATACGGGCTACTTGAAAAGCCTCAGCAGCAAGCTATCCCACGAACTGCGCACTCCGATCGCCGTGGTCACCACTTCGGCAGAAAACCTGGAGGCGGAAATCGAGTCTGAATCGGCGCGGGTATTTCTCAAGCGCCTGCAGCACGGCGCGGCCCGGCTGGAACACATCGTGGCGAGCATGAGCGAGGCGACTCGCATTGAGCAGGCCATCCAGGACAGCGAACGTCAAATCTTCGAGCTCAAACCGCTGCTGGAGCAGTCGCTACAAAGCTACCAGAACATTCACCCCAGCCATCGTTTCCGCTTTGTCAGCGACGTCGACCGGGTCGGGTTGACGGGCTCACCGGAATTGCTCGCCCAGCTGCTGGACAAGCTCGTCGACAACGCCGTGCAGTTCACGCCAGCTGACGGGCGGATCGAAATAAGGCTCGATGCCAGCGGCGATCACTGGCGGCTGAGCGTCGCCAACCAGGGACCACCTTTACCCCAAGGCATGCGCGAACAGCTCTTTGATTCGCTGGTTTCGCTCCGGGAGGGCAAGTCCGACCAGCCCCATCTGGGTCTGGGGCTTTTCATCGTGCGCTTGATCGCGGAGTTTCACGGAGGTCACGTCGAAGCGGCCAACAGCGACGACCCGGCGGGCAGCGTTTTTCACGTCTATCTACCGCGCTGAGCGCGAACAGGCCCCAAAGCGTTGCTCGAGCGCGCTGCGGGGCGCGCCCATGCGCTTCCCGCTATTCGCTAACGTTTTCGTCGACCGCGCTTACCGCGACTCGGTCGGTATAAAAGGCGGCGAAGCCCGCAAGTCCGGCGACCTGAGGAAACGGCTCGGGATAGGACCACATGACGTTCTCGGCGACCGCAGCGCCTACCTCAAGCGTCCAGTAGCTGGCTTGGCCCTTGAAGGGGCAGAAAGTGTGGTGCTCTGTGGCGCTGAAATGCTCCAGGTTCACGTCATTCAACGAAAAGTACACGACCGGCGCGTGGTCCGTTTCGCGAACGATCAGGGGCTTGTCACTGACGGCGATTACCGTGTCATTGAATACGGCCTGAACTCGCTGGTCGGCGAATTCCAGATCGACCCGATAGTCAGGATAGCGGTCGTACCAGGAGTCGCGGCCGGCCATGTTGTCAGCTGGCTGCGGCCAGCTCCGTGCTGCAACCGACACCGGTACCCCCCAGCCCGCAATAGCCGCCGGGATTCTTGGCCAGATATTGCTGGTGATAGTCCTCGGCATAGTAGAACCGTGGCGCCCGGATGATTTCCGTGGTGATCGCGCCGTAGCCCGCAGCGTTCAGGTCCTGTTGATAAGCGGCCGCGGAGGTCTCGGCCTGACGCAACTGCTCATCGTCATACGCGTAGATACCGGAGCGATACTGGGTACCCACGTCGTTGCCCTGACGCATCCCCTGGGTCGGATCGTGAGATTCCCAGAACACCTTCAGCAGCTGCGGGTAACTGATCTGCTCCGGGTCATAGATCACCAGCACCACTTCATTATGGCCGGTCCGGCCGGAGCAGACTTCCTCGTAGGTTGCGTTGGGGGTGAAGCCGCCCGCGTACCCCACAGCGGTGGCGTACACCCCGCCCAGTTCCCAGAAACGCCTTTCCGCGCCCCAGAAACAGCCCATGCCAAACATGGCCTGCCGCAGATGGGCTGGAAACGGGCCCTGCAGCGCCGCACCATTCACAAAGTGTGCGTTGGCAACGGGCAGCGCGGTCGCCCGACCGGGCAACGCCTGCTCGGGGCTGGGCATTGTGGTCTTATTTAGTCCAAACATCGGTCACCTCCGTGCGTGCGCTATTGTGACACAGGGTCCGGTCGCAGGCTTTCGGGCAACAGCAAACCCGGCGACCCGGACCGACTCGGGGCATTGCCATGACGAGCTTGGGGTGTCAGCTTGATGCAGGCGCCGGGAGCCGTGAATAGCCGCGCAGGTGCTGATCGATGGCCCGGGCAGCCCCCCGGCCTTCATTAATGGCCCACACCACCAGTGACTGGCCGCGACGGCAGTCACCGGCAGCAAACACGCCTTTGACGTTGGTGGCGAAGGCGCCGTGCTCAGCATGGTAGTTGCTGCGCTCGTCCAGGGTCACGTCCAGGGCCTCGGAAAGGTAGGTTTCCGGCCCCAAAAAACCCATCGCGAGCAGCACCAGATCCGCCTGCCAGGTTTGCTCACTGCCCTCGATCTCCTGCAGCTCGCGCCGCGCTCCGCTGCCCTGCCACTCGATGCGCTTGGTCGTGAGACCCGAGACCGCGCCGTTGGCACTGGCGAAGGATTTGGTGAGCATGCTGTAGGAGCGCGGGTCGGCACCGAAGCGGGCGATCGCCTCTTGGTGGCCATAATCGGTGCGAAAAATCACCGGCCACTCGGGCCAGGGGTTGTCCGGCGCGCGCTCGGCGGGCGGCTGCTGCAGCAGCTCCAGGTTGACCAGGCTGCGGCAGCCATGGCGCAGGGCCGTGCCGATACAGTCCGTACCCGTATCACCACCGCCGATGACCACGACGTTCTTGTCCCTGGCGCTGATGTAGTTGCCGTCCGTCAGATCGCTGTCCAGGAGACTTTTTGTGTTCGCCGTGAGGAAATCCATAGCGAAATGGATACCGGCGAGCTCCCGCCCGGGAACGGGCAAATCCCGGGGCCGGGTCGCCCCTGTGGCCAGCAGCAAGGCGTCGAATTCAGCCCGCAGCTGGCCCGGGTCGATGGCGCGGCCGACATCCGCGTTGGCGACGAACTCGATGCCGACGGCGCGCATGAGATCGATGCGCCGATCCACCACGCCCTTATCCAGTTTCATGTTGGGTATGCCGTACATAAGCAGGCCGCCGATGCGATCGGCCCGCTCGAACACGGTGACGTTGTGGCCCACTTTGTTGAGCTGATCGGCGGCGGCCAGCCCGGCCGGTCCGGATCCTACGATGGCCACTCGCTTCCCGGATCGCTCGTGGGGGGTTTCGTGCTTGACCCAACCCTCCGCAAACCCGCGATCAATGATGGCGTTCTCAATATTCTTGATGGTCACCGCCGGATCCGTAATACCCAGCACGCAGGCACCCTCGCAGGGTGCGGGGCAGGTCCGTCCTGTGAACTCGGGGAAATTGTTCGTGCTGTGAAGCCGGTCCAGCGCTTCCCGCCAGCGGCCCTGATACACCAGATCATTCCATTCCGGTATCAGGTTGTCGATGGGGCATCCCGTCTCCGACTGACAAAACGGAACTCCGCAGTCCATGCAGCGGGCGCCCTGGCGACGCAGCCGTCGCTCCTCCGGCTCGGTATAGATCTCGCGAAAATCAGCCACCCGCTTCGCGGCGTCCCGGTAGGGTACGCTGCGCCGGCGGTATTCGAGAAAACCCGTAGTCTTACCCATGGGGTGCAGCCTCAGGGCTGAACACGCCGGTCTCATCTTCGTGCAGCTCGGCTTCCATTTCCTCGTCATGCTTGCGCCGCTCGGCCAGCACGCGCTTGTAATCTGTTGGCATGACTTTGACAAACTGGTCAAGAACGTCGGGCCAATCGGCGAGCACCCGTGCCGCCACGCGGGAGCGTGTGTATTCCTGGTGCAGCTCGATCATCTCGCGTAGCTCCGAAATATCTTCGTCGTCCTCCACCGGATCCAGCTCCACCGTGCCCAGGTTGCAGCGGGGCGCGAAAGTCCCGTCGGGATCCCATACGTAGGCCACGCCACCGGACATTCCCGCGGCAAAGTTGCGCCCCGTGGGACCCAGGATCACGGCTCGCCCCCCGGTCATGTATTCGCAGCCGTGGTCGCCCACGCCCTCCACAACGGCCCGCGCGCCGCTGTTGCGCACGCAGAAACGCTCCGCGGCGCGGCCGCGGAAGAAGGCCCGGCCGCTCGTGGCACCGTACAGCACCACGTTGCCGATCAGCACGTTGTCTTCCGCAGCAAACGTGCTCTCCCGGGGCGGGTAAATAATCAGGCGGCCGCCGGAAAGACCCTTGCCGACGTAGTCGTTACTGTCACCCTCCAGCTCCAAGGTAATGCCCTTGGCAAGAAACGCGCCGAAGCTCTGCCCCGCCGAACCTTTGAACTTGATATGGATCGTGTCGTAAGGCAGCGCCCGTTCGCCCCATACCTTGGCGACTTCGTGACTGAGCATGGTGCCCACGGTGCGATTGATGTTGACGATGGGCATCTCGATGTTGACCTGGCTACCGTGATGAATCGCCGTCTGTGCCATCTCGATCAGCTTGTTGTCCAGGGCCAGCTCCAGGCCGTGATCCTGGCTGCGGGTGCAGCGGACCTCCACATCGTCGTGGGGCGGCTGAGCCGGCGCGAGGATCGGGGTTAGGTCAAGCCCGTCTGCCTTCCAGTGATTTACAGCGTCCCGGGTCACCAGCGCGTCGACCCGGCCGATCATGTCATCGATACTGCGAAAACCCAGCTCGGCCATGATGCCGCGGGCCTCTTCTGCAACCATGAACAAGTAGTTCACCACGTGCTCCGGCGTGCCGGAGAACTTCTTGCGCAGCACCGGGTCCTGGGTGGCAATCCCTACCGGACACGTGTTGAGATGACACTTGCGCATCATGATGCAGCCGGTGGCGATCAGGGGCGCTGTGGAAAAGCCCATCTCCTCGGCACCCAGCAGCGCGGCGATCACCACGTCCCGGCCGGTCTTCATACCGCCATCGGTTTGCAGAATCACACGGCTGCGCAAGTCGTTCATCACCAGAGTCTGGTGCGTCTCGGCGATCCCAAGCTCCCAGGGCAGACCGGCGTGCTTGATACTGGTCAGCGGCGATGCGCCCGTCCCCCCGGAGTCCCCCGAAATTAGAATGTGATCTGCGTGCGCCTTGGCGACGCCGGCCGCGACGGTGCCTACGCCCACTTCGGACACCAGCTTGACGCTGACGCGGGCAGCCGGGTTCGCATTCTTCAAATCATGGATCAGCTGGGCTAAGTCCTCGATGGAATAGATATCGTGATGGGGCGGCGGGCTGATCAGTCCAACCCCGGGGGTGGAATAGCGAATCCGCGCGATAATCTCATCGACTTTCCGCCCGGGCAGCTCACCGCCTTCGCCGGGCTTGGCGCCCTGAGCCATCTTGATCTGCAGCTCATCGGCGTTGGTCAGATACCAGATGGTGACGCCGAAGCGGCCGGACGCTACCTGCTTGATGGCGGAGCGGCGGGAGTCTCCCGAAGGCATGGGCTTGAAGCGTTCCGGATCCTCGCCGCCTTCACCAGTGTTGCTCTTGCCACCAATGCGGTTCATGGCGATCGCCAGCGTTTCATGGGCTTCAGCCGAGATGGATCCATAGCTCATGGCGCCGGTGCAGAAACGCTTGACGATCGCGCTGGCGGGCTCTACCTCATCCAGGTCAAGCGGAGCGCCGGCGTGACCCGGCTTGAAGCGCAACAGTCCCCGCAATGTGCGGTTCGCCCGCGCATCATCGTTGGCATGGCGCGCAAACGCAGCATACGCGGATTCGTCTGCCGATCGGGCCGCGGCCTGCAGCGCGGCGATAACCGCAGGGTCCCAAGCGTGCCTTTCGCCGCCGCTGCGCCAGTGGAAGTCGCCCGGGTTGGGCAGGGTTGGCAGACGCTCCTCCTCCTGATCCGCGTAACCCAGATCATGGCGCCGGCGCGCCTCCTCCTCCAGAACGTCGAATCCTGCGCCCTGCAGGCGACTGGCGGTGCCAGCGAAGCAGCGGTCGATGACCTCGTCAGCCAGCCCAACGGCCTCAAAAATCTGCGCCCCTTTGTAGCTCTGCAGGGTCGAGATGCCCATCTTAGCCATGACTTTGAGCACGCCTTTGGCCACACCCTTGCGATAGGACTTGACGATCTCCTGAGCGTCGTCGTGGCGCGGATCAAGCATCTCGTCTCGACGCGCCTGCCAGAGCACCTCGAAAGCCAGATAGGGATTGATGGCATCCGCGCCATACCCCACCAGCAGACAATGATGGTGCACCTCGCGCGCCTCGCCGGTCTCCACCATGAGACCGATACGCGTGCGCTTTGCCGCGCGCACCAGGTGGTGATGCACCGCTCCGCAAGCCAACAGCGCGCTCACCGGAATCCGATCGAAACTGACACCGCGATCGGACAGCACCACCAAACTGTAGCCCTCATCGATGGCGGCTTCCGCCTCGGCGCACATCCGCTGGAGCGCTTCCACGAGACTCCCCCGCGACCCCGCCCGGGGAAACGTCATGTCGATGGTCCGTGTCCGCCAGCTGCGATGGTCCATCTGCTTGATAGCGGCCATCTCCCCATTGGTCAGTATGGGATGCCGCAAGCGCAGGCGATTGCTGTGCTCTGGGCCGGTCTCCAACAGATTTGCCTCGGGGCCCACATAGCATTCCAGAGACATGATGATCTCTTCCCGAATGGAATCTATGGGCGGATTGGTAACCTGGGCGAACAGTTGCTTGAAGTAGTCGTAACTCATCCGCGGCTGGTCGCTCAGGCACGCCAGAGCGGAATCGTTACCCATGGAGCCCACCGGATCCCGCAGCTCTGTGATCAGAGGATTGAGCATGAACTGCAGGGTCTCGACCGTATAGCCGAAGGACTGCATGCGCGGCAGCAGCGTGTCCGGCTCGATATCTTCGCCCTGGGCGTCACCGACAAAATCTCGCAGCACCAACCGCTGGCTATCCAGCCATTCGCCGTAGGGCCGGCGGGTCGCGAACTCGTGTTTGAGCTCTTCGTCCGGCACCAGGCGGCCCTGCTCGAAGTCCACCAGAAACATCCTGCCCGGCTCCAGGCGACCCTTATGCTTCACCAGGTCGGGCGCCACCGGCACCACGCCAACTTCGCTGGCCATGATGACCCGATCGTCGTGGGTCAGATAATAGCGACTCGGCCGCAGGCCGTTCCGATCCAACACGGCACCGATGTATTTGCCGTCAGTAAAGGCAATGGATGCCGGACCATCCCAGGGCTCCATCAGGCAGGAGTGGTACTCGTAGAAGGCCCGCTTCTGCTCCGACATCAGATCATTCTTCTGCCAGGCCTCCGGTACCATCATCATGACCGCTTCCTGCAGTGTCCGCCCGGTCATGAGCAGAAACTCCAGCACATTGTCAAAAGTCCCGGAGTCAGAACAATCCGGCTCCACGATGGGAAACAAGCCCCCGATGTCGTCTCCGAACAGCGGTGTGGCCACCACGCCTTCGCGGGCCTTCATCCAGTTGATATTGCCGCGCAGCGTGTTGATCTCACCGTTGTGGGACATGAAACGGTTGGGTTGGGCACGATCCCAGCTTGGGAATGTGTTAGTGGAGAAGCGGGAATGCACCATGGCCAGGTGGGAGACATAGTCCGGGTCTTTGAGATCGGGGAAAAACGTCAGCAGCTGGCCGGGCGTCAACATGCCCTTATAGATCATGACCTTCGTGGACAAACTGCAGACGTAGAACAGGTTACCCTGGGCGAGGGTTGCGTCGTTCCGCAGTCGGAGACTGACCCGCTTGCGGATCAGATACAGCTTGCGTTCGAAGGCATCGCCAGCCAGATCAGCGCCGGCGGCTATGAATACCTGCTCGATCTGGGGCGCCGCAGCTCGCGCCGTTGGACCGATATCCGCACCAGCAGGATCGGTAGGTACCGCGCGCCAACCCACCAGCTCCTGGCCCTCGGCGGCGCACACGGCGGCCATCGTCTGCTTGCAGTGCTCCCGCTGGGCAGGATCCGTGGGCAGAAAAACCAGTCCCGCGCCGAAGCGACCCGGCTCAGGCAGCGCCCGCCCCAGATCCTCCTCGGCCACCCGGCCCAGGAACTCGTACGGCAGCGCGGTTAGAATCCCCGCGCCGTCGCCCGTGTTGGGCTCGGCGCCACGGGCGCCGCGGTGATCCATGCGACACAACAAGTGGTCAGCATCCCGCACAATCTGATGACTCCGCTGACCCTTGATATGAGCTACGAAGCCCACGCCGCAGCTGTCGTGCTCCATAGCAGGTGTATACAGACCCTGAGCGTCCGGTCGGCTATCGCGATACCTGTCAGTCATGCAACAAGCTCCGTGCAAGTTTCGCCCGTGCGGCTCCCAGTAAATGAGCGGCACCAGCGAGCCGGGTCAGCTTGACCCTGGCGAGACCCTGGTGGGAATCGCAAACGTTGTTCCCGAGCTTACAAACCGGGTGTTCCGGCGCGCCTACGCCGGGTTCAGGCTGGCAGGGTGGGGAGACGTGACGCCCAGCTTTCCTTGGTCGTTATGACCCGCCGCCGACCGACTACTATAAAAATTGCGTCCCGCACGCGTCAATTTTCCGCTTGACCAGGCGCTCTTCCAGGAGGCCAACCTAAAGGAAACAGGGGGTTAGCTGCGCCCCATTCAGGCCTCAACACGCCCTCAGGCGTGCCCAGGTGGGTGGAATCCAGCTATTGCACCATCAAGGGTACCTGGCCCGAGTGGGTGACAGGAATGGGTTTGGCAAAGGGCAGATCCACCTGCAGAGTGCCGTTGACCTGATAGTCGATGGCGCTGGCCGCGCCCCGCAGGGCGCGGGTCAGGTTACCCAGGGTTGCCAGCGTATCCATGGCGACATCGACCTTTACGGTCTCACTGCCACCGGCGGGAAGCGTAAAGGGACTTTGCAAACCGCCGCTGGCAAAGGATTCGCCCAGCAGTTTGACATCGTAATTCATGGCCCTTACCGGAACGGGAAGGCTGTTGGGATTGGTCAGTTCCAGGGTCACGCGAAAGCTCTGCCGGGTCAGGCTGGAGTCCAACAGCTCCACCGCCAGCAAGCGCACCGTCGGGGGCTCCAGGGAGGCCGCCATCGTGGCGCAACCGGTAAGCGCCAACAGCGCCAGGGAGAGCGAGCCGCGGCGGCGCACACCGCCCAGCCAGCAACAAAAGCGGCCGGCCGAGTTGAGCGCTCCCCCACCGCCGCGTGCCCGGCCCCGGGGCAAATCAGTTCTCCATCGTCTGATCGGCTTTCTGCTGCGCCTCGTCCGCCAACTCTTCGGCTGCCGACTGACCCTCTTCCATCAGTTCGCCCGCCTTCTGCATGGCGTTCTCAGCCGCCTCTTCGGCCATCTCCATCGCTTCGCCCGCAGCTTCGCCAGCTGCTTCCGTGGCGGCATCAAAATGATCCGCAGCCTCAGCCGCGGTCTCGGCAGCCGCATCCGCAGCGGCGCCCGCCGCTTCGCTCATACTTTCAGCGGCGTCCTCCAGTGCCGCGCCAGCCTCTTCGCGGCTTTCCTGGCTGCAGCCGGCCAGCAGCAGCGCGAGAATAAACACCCCTTGGATCGTTATGACTCGGCTCATTGCATCCTCCTTCGGCCCTTCGCACTGCGGGCCCCTGTCGCTATTGGCCCGGCGGTCGCTGCTCATGGCTATGATTGCGGCTCCGGGTAACAAGATAAAACGACCACAGTCCCGCGGCCAGGTCAAGGGCTCGCCCGACGCTCGATGTGAGCGATCGCCGAGACGCGACCAGCGGGCTGCGATCCGGGACCAGTCACCCTCATCACGACAGCCTTCCAGCTCGATCCGGCACGGCCAGGCGCTGACGCTTGACTGCGGACCGCCGCGCGCTCATGTCCCCTATACTAGCGCCTTCGGCGGCTGGCGCCTCGAAGCCGCCACGAGCCCCGGTGTTTAAGCAGATGACCGACGACAGCAATGACCGACTTGAGTGCTGGCTTGTCAGCGATGCAGGGAAGGATCGGGACCTGGCCCTGCGCTGCAGCTGCTGCCGCTATCGCACCGGCCCTCAGGTCAGGCAAGCATTGGCGGCAGAAGCGGGGGATATAGCCGCCGGCGGCGCCACCTGCGGCCAATAGCGAGCTTTACGGAGATATCGGTCCATGCGAGAACAGCCGGCGCGTCGCATTGCCATTATTGGCGGAACCCGCATCCCATTCTGCCGCGCCCATACCCACTACCGGCACGCCTCCAACCAGGACATGCTCACCGCCAGCCTGCGCGGGCTGGTAGACAAGTTCGACCTGACCGGCGCTAAGCTGGGTGACGTGGCTCTGGGCGCCGTGATCAAGCACAGTCGGGACTGGAACCTGGCGCGGGAAGCGGTGCTGTCTTCGGGCCTGTCGCCGGAAACGCCGGCCTTTGACCTGCAAAGAGCCTGCGGCACCAGCCTGGAAGCTGCCATTCTGATCGGCAGCAAAATATCGGTCGGCCTCATGGACGCAGGCATCGCCGGCGGCTCGGACAGTATCAGTGACGTGCCGATAGTCTTTCGCGATGGCTTTCGCCAGGTGGTCATGGCCAGCGCGCGGGGCCGTAACCTGGGCGCCAAGCTGAAGCCCTGGCTCGGCTTACGGCCGCGGCACCTGAAACCGCAATTCCCCGGCGTCAACGAGCCACGGACCAAATTGTCTATGGGCGCCAGCACCGAGTTCACGGCCAAGGAATGGAATATCTCCCGGGAAGACCAGGACGAGCTCGCGCTGCGCAGCCATCAGCACGCCGCCAGCGCCTACGACGAAGGTTTTTACGATGACCTGGTCATCCCCTTTGCCGATGCCACTGAGGACAACAATATTCGTCGGGATACCACTTTAAAAAAACTGGCCAAGCTGAAGCCGGTCTTCGACAAGAGTCCCCGTGCCACCATGACGGCGGGTAACAGCACACCCTTAACCGACGGCGCGGCAACCGTGTTGCTCGCTTCGGAGGACTGGGCGCGCGAGCGAAACCTGCCCGTGCTCGCCTGGCTCACCTACGGCAAGGCGGCGGCGGTGGACTTTGTCAACGTCGATGGGTTGCTCATGGCGCCGGTATTCGGTGTTTCTAAAATGCTCAAAGATGCCGGCCTGAGTCTGCAGGACTTCGACTTCTACGAGATTCATGAGGCCTTCGCTGCCCAGACCCTGGCAACGCTCAAGGCCTGGGAATCCGAGACCTTCTGCCGCGAGCGGTTGGGCCGTGATCAGGCCATGGGCAGCATCGATCGCAGCAAGCTCAATACCAAGGGCGGCAGCATCGCCATCGGCCATCCTTTCGCTGCCACCGGCGCGCGCATCCTGATGGCGCTGGCGAAAATGCTGCACCAGCGCGGCTCAGGCCGCGGCCTGATCTCCGTATGCACCGCCGGCGGCATGGGCGTGACCTGTATCCTGGAAGCCGCCTGAAGACCGACCGATCACGCCTAAAGGACGATCATGGAAGCCCTCAACAACTTTCTTGTCGCGCTCAACAATGTGCTCTGGCATAACTCCGTCCTGTTCATCGTGCTCGCTACCGGGGTGCTGTTCACGATCTGGAGCGGCTTCTGCCAATACCGTGCTCTCACCCATGGGTGGGCGGTCATCCGCGGCAGCTACGACGACCCCAACGACCCGGGCGCCATCAATCACTTTCAGGCGCTGTCCGCGGCGCTGTCGGCCACAGTCGGCCTGGGCAATATCGGCGGCGTCGCGCTGGCCATCTCCCTCGGCGGACCGGGTGCGGTGTTCTGGATGTGGGTGGTGGGGCTGTTCGGGATGTCCCTGAAGCTCACCGAAGTCACCCTGTCCATGCTTTATCGCAACACGGATGACCCGGACAATCCCCACGGCGGACCCATGTGGGTGGCCGCCAAGGGCCTGGCGCGCCTCAACCCCACCTACGCGTGGATCGGCAAGGCTCTGGGAGCGTTGTTCTGTGTGACCCTGCTGGTTTCCACCATTACCGGCGGCAACATGTTTCAGGCCTGGAACGTGGGCGAGATCACCCAGGCCTATTTCGGCATCCCCAGCATCGCCACGGGCATCGTGCTCGCGATCCTGGTGGGCATGGTCATCATTGGCGGCATCAAACGCATCGGCGCCGTGGCCGGCCGACTGGTGCCCATCATGGTGGCGTTGTACCTGCTCGCCGGCACTTACGTGCTGGGCATCCATTTCGCCGAGATTCCCAACATGCTGGCACTGATTGTCACCAAGGCATTCTCGGCCCAGGAAGCGACCGGCGCGTTTATCGGCGGCACGGCCGGCTACGCCTTTCTGTTTGGCATGAAACGCGCTCTGTTCTCCAATGAAGCGGGCCAGGGATCATCGCCCATCGCCCATTCCGCGGCAAAAACCGATGAACCCGTTCGCGAGGGCGTGGTCGCCGGCCTGGAACCGTTCATCGATACCCTGGTGGTATGTACTTTCACCGCGCTGGTCATCCTGAGTACCGGCATCTGGAACCGAGGCCCGGAGGCCAGCTTCAGCGAGCCACCGGCGGTGCTGCCCGTGGCCGGCAATGAATGGAGCCTGGAGACCCTGGCAGTCCCGGAGCGGGACGGCGGCAACGGCTGGTTTGCCGGGGATACCGTATTCATGATCGTGAAGGCTCATGACAACGAGCAGTCCGGCAATAATCTGCATCGCATCAACGGCACCGTCGTGGAGAACGGCCCGAGACTCGCCATTGAATGGGACACGTTCGTCAGCGGGTCTCGACCCCAAGTCACCGATACCGCTGTGTATGTCAACTACGTGGGCGCCACGTTGACGGCGAAAGCATTCGACAGCGTCACTCCCGGGCTGGGTAAGTGGCTGATCACTCTGGCCGCATGGCTGTTCGCAGTGTCTACCATGATCTCCTGGAGTTACTACGGCGAGCAGGGCATCGTCTATCTGGCCGGCGAGGGAGCAGTGCTCGCCTATAAGCTGATCTATTGTGCGCTGATCGTGATTGCCACGCTGGGCTTCATCCGGACGGACGCCCAGTTGGACATGGTCACATCCGTAGGCACGGGCGTCATGCTGTTTGCGAACATCCCCATTATGTGGATCTTCGGCAATCAGGCCATGCGCGCCTACAAGAACTACGTGCAGCGGCTTAAGTCGGGGCGCATGGGGCCGGACCACCCCAAACCATCCCTGGAAGATCTGATCTCCGGCCGCGACGTGTTGTGAATCTTGGCCGCCGGGCCGCTCACTCCAGCAGCCAGGCTAGCAGCACGGGCGTGGTGAACAGGGCCAAACAGGTGGACACCAACACGATTCCAGCTACATCCTGGGGATGCCGATCGTACCGTGCGGCCAACAGGTAATTGAAGACGGCGGCGGGCATGGCCCCCTGCAGCAGTAGCACCTGACGGCTCACACCCTCCAGCCCCAACAGCTGGACCGTGGCAAGTGCAGCGCCAAATCCCAGCGCCAGGCGCAAGCTCCCGTACCCCAACGCGCGGCTGAACCCGGTCGGCTTGAAGCCGCCCAGCGAATAGCCCAGGGCCAGCAACATCAGGGGGATAGCAACGCTGCCCAGCATGCTGATGCCGCGGCTCAATCCCACCGGCAGACTGGTGCCGGTGGCCAACAGCGCCAGGCCGATCACCGCACCATAGCTCACCGGTGTGGTGACCAGTGTCCGCAACGCCGGCGCCTGGGATTGAAAACTGGGCGCCAGGGTGAACTGGGCAATAGCGGCAAACACAAACACGGCCATAGCCAGCGCCAGCCCGGCTTCACCGAAGGCGAACAGCGCCAACGGCAGACCCAGATTGCCGTTGTTGCCGAAGGTCATGGACGGCAGCAAGAAACGTAACGGCGCCCCGGCCAACCCCAGGACTGCGGCCGCCGCCACCGCGGTAAGGGCAAACAACAGGCCGGCGGCACCGAGCATGCGAACAAAGTCGCCCAGAGGCAGATCCAGACCCGCGAGGGTATCCACGATCAAGCACGGCGCGGCCACGTTCATCACAATGCGCGTGACGAAATCCCGCTCGAAGGGAAAGTTCAGGCGCGACCAGGCAAATCCCAGCGCGGCCAGCAGGAAGACCGGCGCGACAATACCCGCCAGCTGAATCAACAAGACGCGTCGTCGCTGGCGTCGCGGTTGACGATATCGGGGCCGAACGCGGGCAGGCAGATGGCGATGTATTCAGCGCCCTCGGGACCGGGCGTGCCGTACTGCACCCGCGTCCCGCCCGGCACCACGACCGCTTGACCGGCCTTGACCTCAATGGGGCCTTCAGCGGTGTCCACCCGCAGCATGCCGCGCAGCACCAGCGTGTACTCATCGAAGTCGGGCTGCTGGGGGGGCTCCACCCAGCCGGACGGACTCACCATGCGGGCAATGGAAACATCTGCGTTACCGGTGGCAACCCGACCGACAAACTCCTCGATGCGCTTCGGCTTGGTACCGGCCGCTTCGATGATGGTGGGCTTTTCCACGAGTCGGGTCATACCGGACTCCCCTTTGCTTTACCAACGTTCTCAAGCGCCCGATCGTGTAAGTCAACGAGCAGCAACTGAGCGGCAACGGCGCCGCACAGGGCAAGAAACATATCCCACTGGGTATCCCACGGATCGCCCTGGGTCGCGAGAAAGGCCACAGCATCGTCGGCGCTCGCCACGGCAATCCACCATTCGAGCATCTCATAGAAGGCGGAGAAAGCCAGACAAACGCAGCACACGATAAACGCAAGCCATCGGCTGCCCGCTAACGGCGAGCAGCGGATCAAGATTTCGCGGACCAGTATGGCCGGCACGAATCCCTGGGCGACGTGGCCAAGGCGATCATAATGATTGCGCGTCAGGTCGAACCAGTCCTGGATCCAGAAGCCGGCGGGTACCTGAGCATACGTGTAATGGCCACCTACCATCAGTATCACGCCATGCAAAAACAGCAGCCGATAGAGCAGCATGGTCAGCGGAAAGCGACCGTGGGTCGAGATGAGCAGCGCCAGACCGATCAGGACGGGGGCGATTTCCAGCAGCCAGGTGGCCCGGTCCGCCGGGCCCAGGCCCGAAACCAGCAAGCCACCCACGGTGGCGAGCAGCAAAGCCCTGAGTTCCATGGACCGCCGCGCAACCTCAGCCGCGCTCAACATGTAGCACCCACGCTCACAGTTGGCCTACCGGCCCCTGGTGGCGACCGCTCAAATCACTAACCCTATGATAGTTATCGCTTTGCCTCGTCACGGCGCACCCGTTCTGCTAGGTTAAACGGTACCTCGTCCGCGGAAAACCAACATGCTGGGCAAGTTTCTGGAAATCAGCATCCACGCGCCGGACATCAAGGCCTCTTATGAGTTTTACGAGGGCCTGGGGTTCCGCTCGGTGGACGTCGGCGAAATCTGGTCTCATCCGTACGCGGTGTTGTCCGACGGTGCGATCTTTCTCGGGCTGCATGCCTACCGCTTCGATTCGCCGGCCCTGACTTTTGTGTGTCCCAACCTGGGGGCCCACAGTCGGGCCCTGAAAAGACAGGGCATCCGGACCGAGTTTGAGAAGCTCTCCAATGATGAATTCAACGAGCTGGGTTTTCTCGATCCAACGGGACAGATGATCACGCTGCTGGAAGCGCGCACCTTCTCGCCAGCCTCCTTCGACACTCTCAGCTTCTCCCTGTGCGGCGACTTCGTGGAGTTCACCCGCGCGGCTGCGAATATCTCGAGCGTGCGGAGCTTCTGGGAGGCCCTGGGGTTGTTGCCCGGCTGCCATGGCGAGCAGCCCCACCCGTGGTTACGCCTGATTCGCGACGACATTAACCTGGGTTTTCATTTGACCGAAAATGTTAGGCCAGGCCTGACCTTCTTTGCCGAGGACATGGCAACGCGCGTTGACTACCTTGAGGCATCCGGCCATACCATCGTTCGCAGCGCTCCGGTGGCCGGCGGCGTCACGCTGACCGCACCGGAGGGCACTCCACTGTACTTATACCCCGGCCAGGACTACGCGGGTGCCGTCGATTTCGCCTAGCTATCGTCCAAGCAGCCGTTCCATGCTGGCAAGGACCTGACCCAGATAGCCCCCCCCAAACAGGTTCAGGTGATTGAGGAGATGGTAGAGGTTGTATAGCTCGAACCGCTGCTGCCAGCCCGGGGACAGGGGCCACTCCGCCTCGTAAGCCTCATAGAAGGCGTTTGGAAACCCACCGAACAAACGCGTCATTGCCAGGTCCGCCTCCCGATCGCCGCAGTAAACCGCCGGATCGAACAACGAGGGGACGCCAACACTGCTGGCCCCCCAATTACCGCCCCACAAGTCGCCATGCAGCAAAGATGGGATCGGATGATGGCCGGAGAGGAGGTTAGGCAATGCCGCGAGCAGCACAGCGCCCGGGTGCTGTACCTCCCGGTAGCCGTTTTCACTGGCGAGCTGCAGCTGAAAACCGAGTCGCTGGTGCTGAAAGAAGCGGCACCAGTCGTCATCCGGTTGGTTAGGCTGGGGTGTGCTGCCGATGAAGTTGTCCTGATGCCAGCCGAATTGGTCCCACGCCTTACGATGCTGCTGTGCCAGTTGCCGACCGAGCACCCGCGCCGCGGCGGCGCTTCGGGGACCGCTCAGATCCACCCGGCTCATCAACAGGTAAGCACCCGTCGCGCATACCCCGTGGGCCAGGCAGGAGGGCACGGCCACGCAGCCAGCAGCGGCCAGAGCTCCCAGCCCGTCCACCTCGGCGGCGAACATGGGTGCTGCTGCGCGTCGGTTGGTCTTGAGAAACGCCGGCCCGCGATCACTGTTGACCCGCCAGGCGCTGTTGATGCTGCCACCCCCCACCGCGCGCGCCGTTGTGGCATCGATGGCCAGGCCCCACTCGGACGTAAGCGCCGCGGCCACCTCGGCCAGGCTCATGGCTCCAGCACAAGAGGCAGAGCCTGCTTGCGCAGGCGGGTGCCAAACCCCAGCTCCGTCAGGAATTCATCCAGCGCCCGAGCACTGGCGCGACCGGGCCGCAGCTCAGCCTCATGAACCGTCAGGGGAATATCCGTTTTGATTTCGGTGAGACGTCGGGCCAGCCGCACGTCAGCCTGGTGCCTTTCCAGCAGCTGCATGATGCGCCGGCTGCCACGCATGGAAAGCTCTGCCACGGACGCCAGCTGCTTAAACAGGGTATCCAGATCACCGAATGCGTCCAGCAAACGCGCGGCCGTCTTGGGTCCGATACCCGGAACGCCTGGAATGTTGTCTATGGCATCGCCGGTCAGAGCAAGAAAGTCAGCAATCTGGGTGGGTGCCACACCCCAGCGCTGGGTCAGCTCGGCAAAGCCGAGGCGGGAGTCGGCGGCGTAATCGAAAAAGATATCCCCGGGCTCGATGAGCTGCGCAAGATCCTTGTCCCGGGTCACAACCACGACGGCTTCTCCGGGCGAGCGCGCAACCTGAATCAGTGAGCCGATCAGGTCATCCGCCTCATACTCCGGACTGGCACAGCTGAAGATGCCGAGGCGCTCGCACAGCGTCCGACATAGTGCGAACTGAATCATCAGATCTTCGGGGGCCGCTTCTCGATTTGCCTTGTAATCCGGATAGATCTCGTTCCGGAAAGACGTGGTGAGACTCTCATCGAAGGCAATGGCGAGCCGCGCCGGCCGTTCCTGTTCCAACAGATCACAGACAAACTTGGCAAAGCCGTAAACGGCGTTTACCGGTCGGCCGGCGGCATCGGTCAGGTGATCGGGAACCGAGTAGTAAGCACGAAAAACATAAACGCTCGCGTCAACCAGATACAACACAGCTGGTGAGCACCGGGCGGGCCGGCCGGATCTCAAGCGCCTGGTTTGGCCTGAGTCAGGGCCAGATGATCCCGGACCCGGGCGTGCAAAGGACTGGTGCGGGGGAAATGGGCCAGCAGATATTCCATTTGATCCACCAGCACCCGCCGTCCTTTCAAGTAGATGTACTCGGCATAGGTAGGCGTAAACGGCACAGCGATGAGTTGCGTACCGGACTGCTCCGGCGTGCGACCGCCCTTGTGATTATTACAACGCCGGCAGGCCGTGGCCACATTTGTCCAGATGTCCCTGCCACCTTGGCTGAGGGGCGTGATGTGGTCCCGGGTCAGATCGGAAGTTCGAAACTGCTGCGCGCAGTACAGGCATATGTTGGCGTCCCGCTTGAACAGCGTCTTATTGTTCAGAGGCGGCACATAGCGGTCCCGATTCTGCTCCAGGCCCGGCGTCGTGCCCCGGGTCGCGACAATGGAATTGACCTCTATCACGCTGCGCAAGCCCGTCAGCGCGCTGAAACCACCATGGATCCGATACAAGGGAATACCGCAGGCGTACGCCACCTGTCCGGTGTGGTACAACCGCACGGCGTCCCGATAATCAATCCATTCCAGCGGCATGCCGGCAACGTCCGTGCGCAAAACTTCTTGGCTGAGTACTTGTGCCAGGGGCTCCATGGCCGTGTGCCTTGATTCAGCTAGCGTTAATCTAAAAGTAGTCGCGCAACAAAAGCAACTCGCAAGTTCACAGTCCGTTGGCTGCAGATTTGTTACAAGGCAGGCGCGCTGCTCCGAGCGCCTTATGGACGACGCTGTTGCTGCATGCGCCGCTCTTGAAGGCGCTGGCGCTGCTCCGGCGTCAAGTCACGAAAGCGTTGCCGGAGCTCTTGGCGGCGCTCGGGCGAGAGATTGCGGAAGCGTTCGCGGACCTCGCGCATACGTCGCTGGGACGACGGCGGCAGACTCTGGAAATCCCGATAGCGGCTGCGGATCGCGTCACGCTGATCCGGGCTCAAGGACTGCCATTGCTGAAAGCGCTCGCGAGCGCGGGCACGCTCATCATCTGACATGGCCAGCCAGCGCTCAGCACCCCGCGCCAGCCATTGCTGCCGCTCAGCCGCCAGGCTGTCCCAGCGATCAGCCTGGCCGGCCAGAACCGACCGCTGCTGCTCGGTGAGCGCATCCCAGGCTACGCCCTCCTCAGCACGAGTGTGACTCACCGTTAGGAGCCCAATCAGCACGAAGGCGAGCCTAGCTTTCCTGATCATCGTCCTGCCTCTTGTCCTGCTGTTTGCCTGCGTCACTGCTATCGACTGAGCGTTTCGGCCACTCTGCGACCGTTAGCCAATCCTCATCGCTTTCGTCCCAACTGCCCAGGTACTCCAGAAATTCAGTATCCGGCGCCCCATCCGTTGCGCTCGCGCCGTTCCCCGACGCCAGTGCGCCCAGCGCCATGGGCAGCAACCAAACACAGCACCGCTCAACCGACACCGTTATCCTCACGTGAGCGCTCACTCAGTTCCGGCTGCTCGTCCAGCCAGGCGTAAAATTCCAACTCTTCGATCAGCTCCAGATCATCCGTTTCCAGAAGAATTTCCAGATCCGTTGCCAGCGTGGGGGTGAGCGCCCTATCGCCATCGGGCGGGCGGACCAGCAGCCACACGAGCAGCGCCGCGGTGGCCGCCGTCGCGGCAGCTGCCGGCAGCCAAGCTGTCCACCAGCCACGGCGCGGCGCATCGAGCTCGGCCATGGCCCGGTTACGAGCCTGACTCAGGCGAGACCGCGTAGCGCCATCGGTGCGGGCCACGACCTGATCGAACACCGTCCTGGCTCTGCGCTCCAGCCCGGGGCCTTCGTCGTTTGCTCTGCAGTCGTTCATCACCAATGGTCTCCAAGCAACTCGCGCAGCCGATGTACGGCTCGCGAGTAATGAGTTTTCACGCTGCCCGTGGAACATCCCATGGCAGCAGCCGTGTCCGCCACATCCAGTCCCTCCAGATTGCGCAGCAGAAAGGCCTCCCGCTGGCGCCGGGGCAACCGGGCCACGGCGGCTTCCAGCGCGTGGATGGCGTCCGCCGTGGCCAGTTCATCCAGGGGCGTCTGCTGCCGGGGATCCGGTGCCTCAGCAATGACGTCGTAGCCATGATCCCGGTCGCGGCGAACAGGTAACCACGCCATGACCTTGCTGCGCACGGTCCGTCGCCGATGCCAGTCCGTGACGCGGTTGTTTAAAATCCGGTAGAACAGCGGCTTCCATTCAGCCGCCGGTCGCGACGCATAGTTGCGTACCAGCTTGATCATGGCCTCCTGCACGATGTCTAACGCCTCATCGCCGTCCCGCGTTGCCAGCCGGGCAATGTGAAACGCGCTTTTCTCCACTGAAGCCAAAAACGCTTCGAGTTCCCTGCTTGGGTCCAGGGTGTTCTCCTTGGGCCGTTGGCCACGGTCGACGGCGAGCGGGCGCAGGGATGTGACGCCCGCCGCGCTCACCGTGCTGCCTCCCGCCGCACAGGCGCCCCGATTTCGACAAGCCGGGCGGGCCGCCCTATCCTTGCATGGTAACCGGTCAACATCCCTCGCTGCCTTGACTGCTTTGCGTCTCACGCCGTTTATAAACGCGCGGGATCGCAATCGGTTGACAGCCATTTCCAGGTTAACCTACTGATAAGGAAAGGAAAGATATTCACATGATCCTCTCCTCGCTGGGTGAGGGCGGTCTTCGGGAGGGCCGGGCGCCCGGCGCTTGCGGTTCACTCACTTATTTTTTCTTGGGTTTTTGAGATCGATCAAACTTTGGCCAATCACCGGCAGATTTCGCAGCGGGGCCGTCCCAGGACCCTTTGGACCCAGGCCATGCACAGACTTATCCACAGCTTTTGTGGACAAGTGAGGCGGCCGTGAGCCGTCTTTTGCGGGTCGCCGTACCTGTGCCCCTGGCGCGCCTGTTCGATTATCAGTGGCCAGAGGAGGCACCGGGTCCGGCGCCGGGCTGCCGGGTCCAGATCCCCTTCGGCCGCCGTGAGCATGTGGGGGTTGTCGTGGCGCATCCGGACGTTACCGACGTGCCGACCGGGAAACTGAAAAGCGCCCGACGGATCGACCAGGAGCCGGTGCTGGATAGCCCGCTGCTGGCCCTGTTGCTCTGGCTTGCCGACTACTATCACCACGCACCGGGCGAAGTGCTTGCGGCGGCTCTGCCGGCGCTGTTGCGCAGGGGCGAGCCTGGCGGGGCGGCTCGAGTCGCCGGTTTCACCCTCACGCCCGCGGGGCGCGCTTGCGATCTGGCTGAGCTCGGCCAGCGCGCTCCGCGGCAGGCTCAGGTCCTGGCCGCGCTGCGCGGTCATCCGGGCGGCTTACCCAGGGCTGCGCTGGAGGTGGCCGCTCAGATCTTGAAGCGGCTGGAGCACAAGGGCTGGATCGAACCACGCCCGATAGCGTCAGCCGCTGACGAGTTAGCCAGCCCACCGAAAACATCCGAAATCGTTTTGAACCAGGCCCAAGCCGCAGCCGTCAGCCAGATCAGCGCGGCGTTGAACGGATTCGCCGGTTTCCTGCTGCATGGCGTAACCGGCAGCGGCAAAACCGAGGTGTACATGCGCTTGATGGCAGCAGTGGCGGCTCGCGGTCTGCAAACACTCTATCTGGTTCCGGAAATCGGCTTGACGCCCCAACTGGTGGCGCGCCTGCGCCAACGTTTTGGCGGCGGCCTGGCACTCGCCCATTCGGGACTGACGGATCGGCAGCGACTTGAGGCATGGCAGCGCGCCCGCAGCAAGGCGGTATCGATCATCGTCGGCACCCGCTCGGCTGTTTTCGCACCGTTACCACGGCCGGGGCTCGTGATCGTGGACGAGGAGCACGACGGGTCCTATAAACAGCAGGACGGCTTCCGCTACTCGGCCCGGGACGTCGCCGTGGTCCGTGCCCAGCGGCTCAACGTTCCTGTGGTGTTGGGCACGGCAACACCCTCCCTGGAAAGCATGCAGAATGTGGCACGGGGTCGCTATCAACGTCTGCGGCTACCCGAGCGGGTCGGCGCGGCCGGGCATCCGACCGTGCGCGTTATTGATTTGTCCCGCCACGGCGTGCGCGACGGACTCTCCACGCCGTTGCTGCAGAGTCTTGGCGAACACCTGGCGGCGGGCAATCAGGCCTTGATCTTTCTGAATCGCCGGGGGTTCGCGCCCACCCTGTTCTGTCCCACCTGCACAGCGGCCGTGCAATGTCGCCGTTGCGATGCGCGGCTCACAGTGCACCGCAGCAGTGGTCTGCTGAAGTGCCACCACTGCGGACATCAACGTGCTCTCCCCATGGCCTGCGAGACCTGCGGCGAGGCGCTGATCGCCGTAGGCGAGGGCACCCAGCGGGTGGAGGAAACCCTGGCTTCCCTGTTTCCTGAGGCAAACCTGCGGCGCATCGACCGGGACAGCACCCGTGGACAGGGGAAACTGGCGCGGCTGTTGCAGGATGTCGAACAGGGCGAGGTCAACATCCTGGTGGGCACCCAGATGCTCACCAAGGGCCATGACTTCCCGCGGGTTACTCTGGTCGCTGTGCTCAACGCCGACCAGGGGCTGTTCGGCACCGACTTTCGCGCCAGCGAGCGACTCGCACAGACCATTGTGCAGGTCGCCGGGCGGGCGGGTCGGGCAGACCGCCCGGGCGAGGTGCTGATCCAGACCCATTATCCCGATCATCCGCTGCTTGCCACATTGCTGGCCGACGGCTACGACGCCTTTGCCCAGCTGGCGCTGGCGGAGCGCGAGGCGGCAGGCTGGCCGCCGTTCACAGCGCTTGCCGTCCTGCGGGCGGAGGCCGTGGACCCCGGCGCCACGGAAAAGTTTCTGCGCGCTGCACGCTCGGCCGCCCTGGCGCTTGGGCTGCCCCGTGTCACGCTGCTGGGACCTGCGCCACCACCCATGGAGCGCCGCGCCGGACGCCACCGGGGCCAGCTACTGCTTCTGGCGGACACTCGCCCGCCGCTGCATGAGCTGCTGGCCGCATGGTTACCGCGGCTGGAAGAGTTGCCTGAAAGCCGCCGGGCCCGCTGGGCCCTGGATGTGGATCCCACCGAGGTGTAGGCGGCGCGAGGCCCGGGATAACCGGGTTAGAATGCCGCCCTTGCTGCTGCTCGAGACAAATCCTTGCGCGCCCTCCTGGAACAACTGGTTCATACCGGACTGCAAACTCTGGCGGCGGAGTTCGGCGCTGCGCTTGAAAACGCTGATGCTCAGATCGAGCGCACGCGGGACGCTCGGCACGGGGACTTCACGACCAACGTGGCGCTGCGTTTGGCGAAAGCGGTTAAACGCCCGCCCCGAGAATTCGCCGAGCAGTTGATCCAGGCGCTGCCGCGGGCAGAGCAGATCGCTGCAACCGAGATCGCAGGCCCCGGGTTCATCAACTTCCGCCTCGCCCCGGAGGCCTTCCACGCGGAACTGGTCAACATACTCAACACGGGCCCGCGCTACGGCCACAGCGAGCTCGGACGCGGACAACGTATTCTGGTGGAGTACGTGTCCGCCAATCCCACGGGTCCATTACACGTGGGCCATGGTCGGCATGCTGCCTACGGCGCCTGCGTGGCGAATCTCCTCAAAGCCACCGGCCATCAGGTAGAACAGGAGTACTACGTCAATGACGCGGGGCGGCAAATGGACATCCTTGCGCTGAGCGTCTGGTTTCGTTACGCGGAGCTGCAGGGCGTGCACCACGACCTGCCGGTTAACGCCTATCGCGGCGACTATGTGCGCGAGATTGCCCAAAGCTTGGCGGACCGCCACGGCGACAGGCTCATGGCGGATCTCGCGCTGGAGTCGGTCGTGGATCCGGAGTTGGAACTGGACACATCGATCGCCGCGCTCAAAGACAAGCTGGGCGCGGGATTTCAGACGGTGCTGGATACCGCGCTGGACAGCGTGCTCAGCGATATTAAGGACGACCTGGCAGATTTCGGCATCCATATGGATCACTGGTTCTCCGAGCGCAGCCTCGCCACTGGGGGCGCCATCGGCACGGCCCTGGAGCAGCTGAAGCAGCACCGGGTTACGTACGAAAACGACGGTGCCGTGTGGTTTCGCTCCAGCGACTTCGGCGACGAAAAAGACCGGGTAGTGATCCGGGAAAACGGCAACACCACCTATTTCGCCTCGGACATCGCCTATCACTTCGAAAAACGCCAGCGAGGCTTCGATCTCCTGCTGGATGTGCTGGGTTCAGATCACCATGGCTACGTGGCGCGAGTGCGCGCCGGGCTTCAGGCCATGGGCGAGCCGGGCGAGGCATTGGAAGTGAAGCTGGTGCAGTTCGTCGTTCTTTATCGAGGCAGCGAGAAGGTGCAGATGTCGACCCGTTCCGGTAACTACGTCACGCTCCGGCAGCTTCGGGAAGAAGTGGGTAACGACGCTGCGCGCCTGTTCTACGTCATGCGTTCCAATGATCAACATCTGGATTTTGATCTGGAGTTGGCGAAGGCTCAGAGCAACGACAATCCGGTGTACTACATCCAATATGCCCACGCCCGCGTTGCCAGCGTGATGCAGCGCCTTGCAGAGGACGATCTGAGCTTCGACCGGGGACAGGCTGCGACTTGTCTGGACGCCCTGACGGAGCCCGCTGAACGGGGCCTGCTTACGGCGTTGAGCCGCTACCCGGAGATTGTCGAGCTGGCAGCCGCTAATCGTGCACCTCAGCATCTGGTGCATTACCTGCGCGACGTCGCGGCCGACTTTCATGCTTATTACAACGCCCATCGGGTGCTGGTGGACGAGGACCGGTTGCGCAACGGCCGCGTGGCTCTCGCCCTTGCCACCCAACAGGTCATCCGCAATGGCCTGGAGCTGCTGGGCGTGAGCGCGCCGGAAAGCATGTGAAACGTGGCTAAAAAGCGTAAAGCCCGCTCGACCCGCAACCGCAAACGGCAGCCAGCGCCCGGCTGGGCCTGGATGCTGTTCGGCCTGAGCATCGGCCTGGCTGTGGCCGCCGGCATTTACGTGAACGATCGTCCCGGGCGCATAGCCCAGCTAACCCCGGCGCCAGAGCCCCTTTCCCAGCGCAGCGAACCGCCCGCTCCACCCGCCGCTCAAGCACCCCGGCACCCGGCACAGCGCTTCGATTTTTATGAGCTGCTGCCCAAATTCGAAGTGGTCATCCCCGAGCGGGAACGGGATGCCACGCCCGACAACCAGCCTGTTGCTCTTGATCAGCCGGGCAGCTACGTCCTGCAGGCGGGTTCCTTCGGTCAGTTCGCCGACGCCGATCGCATGAAGGCCAACCTGGCCATGCTAGGCGTGGCGTCGCGTATTCAGAAGGTCACCATCGACGACTCAACCTATCATCGCGTGCGAGTGGGTCCGATCGCGGATCTGGACGAAGTCAACAACATGCGCCGCAAGCTGTATGACGCCAAGATCGAGATTCTGCTGATCCGGCTGCCCGACTGACCGTCATGCAGTCACTCCTGGCGCCGCTGCTACTCGTCCTGGTGATATCCACGGCAGCGGCCGAGTCGCTCACCGTAGCCGCTGTCGGCGACATCATGTTGGGCACCGACTATCCCCAGGAACGCTTGCCGCCGGATGATGGGCGCAGCTATCTGCTGACGGTAGCGCCGGTTCTGCAGGCTGCGGATCTGGCCATCGGCAACCTGGAGGGCGTTCTGGTCAGCGGTGGGGCGCCGCGCAAGATCTGCGCCACCGCCGCAGCCTGCTATTTGTTCCGCTCGCCGCCGCGCTATGGCGAGTTACTCAAGGCAGCGGGCTTCGACGCGCTGAGCCTCGCCAATAACCACGCCCGTGACTTTGGCGAGGCTGGGCGCAGCTACACCATGGGTGTTTTAGACGCGATCGGCATCCACCACTCCGGGCGCCGCGGCGATGTCGCCAGCTTTACCCTGAAGGGCCTGCAACTAGCCTTCATCGCCTTCTCACCCACCCGCAAGTCCTATCTGCTGAACGACATTCCCACCGCGGTTGAACATATCAGTCAGCTGGCCGCTCATCACGACCTGGTGATTGTGTCTTTCCACGGCGGAGCCGAGGGCCGCGCGGCGCTGACCCTGCCAATGGCGGAAGAGTTCTACTTTGGCGAAACCCGCGGTGAGGTTGTGCGGTTTGCGCGCAGTGTCATCGATGCGGGCGCAGACCTGGTGATTGGCCATGGACCCCATGTGCCCAGGGCTTTAGAACTCTACCAGGAGCGGCTGATTGCCTACAGCCTGGGCAATTTCGCGACCTATCTGGGGATCAGCATCGCGGATGAGGCGGGCTGGGCGCCGCTCTTGGAGATACAGCTCGACACCACGGGACGTTTTGTCGCCGGCCGTATTCACTCGGCGCTGCAGGAACGCCCCGCTACGCTGCGCTGGGATGAGCAACAACGGGCCGCCCGCCTGATGCAGCGGCTCACCGAAGAAACCTTCGGCGCCCGCATGTTGAGCTTCGATGGTGAGGGCGGCTTCACAGCGCCGACGGCGCCCTAGGGCACCCCGGCGCAGCGTCAGTCGTCAGCCAGCACCTGACGGAAATCCACGCCCAGGGAGCGCAGTTTGCGATACAAGTGGGTGCGCTCCATGCCAACCCGCTTGGCCAGCTGTCCCACCTTGCCATTACACAGGATCAGTTGCTGCTGGAGGTAAGCCCGCTCGAAATGCTCTCGCGCTTCGCGCAGCGGCATGGACAGCAGATCCTGCTTCAGCAGCGGCTGGTCCTTGGGGGCGTCGGATTTCAGCTGGGCTTCCACTTCCCGCAGGCTGATCTCTTCATCGCCGCCCATGATCAGCAACCGCTTGACCAGGTTTTTCAGCTCCCGCACGTTACCCGGCCAGGGATAGTTGCGCAGCCGATTCTGGGCCGCCACGCTGAAGCGCCGAAAGCTCAGCCCTTCTGCATCCACCAGCAGATCAGCGTAATAGCGCAGCAGCTCGGGCACGTCCTCCGCATAGTCCCGCAGCGGCGGCACCCGCACGATCATCACGCTGACGAGAGACAGCAACTCCTGGCGAAAACTATTCAGCTTTTGATCAAAGCCGGGCAGTGCACTGGACAGCACGCGGACGTTCAGGGAACGATCCTCGGCGGAGCCCCGCGGTCGATAGCGGCCCTGCTCGAGAACGCCCAGCAGCAAACGCTGCGCCTCAGAGGGCAGATCGCTCAGCTCGTTGATGAACAGCACGCCTCCATCGGCCGCGGCAAGCAGACCGGGTCGGTCCTGATCACCGAACAGAATTTGCTCTGCAGTGTCGCTACCCATGCCGCTGGCTGTGAGGACTGTAAAGGGCTGGGCAGCTCGATTGGACAGGCTGTGCAGGTAACGCGCGTAGGCTTCGCGGCCGCTACCCGGCTCACCGGTGAACAGGACCGGAGTATCGTGGTAAGCGATGCGTCGCAGCTGTTCCTTGACCCCCTGGACCGCATCACTTTTGCCCACCGGCGCCATCATCGGCGGCACCAGGGCGCGACGCGGCGCGCGCCCCGGTGCGCCCTCGTCCAGCGCTTTCTCTACCGTGTGTAACAGCTTCGTCAGAGAGAGCGGCTTCTCAATGAAGTCCACAGCGCCCAGGCGGGTCGCCTCCACCGCCGTGTCCACGGTGCCGTGGCCGGACATCATGACCACCGGGCAGATGCCGCCCTCCTCGGACCACTCCTTCAGGAGCGAGATGCCGTCCGTGTCCGGCATCCAGATGTCCAACAGCACCAGATCGGGCTCCGTTTCATCGCGCTGTTCGCGCGCCGCGGCCGCATCCTGAGCCGTAGTAACCCGGTAGCCCTCTTCCGTCAGGATCTCTTTCAGCAACGTCCGGATTTCGGACTCGTCATCGACGACCAGTATCCGCGCGTCTCTCATGCGCGCTCCCTCCGGTTCTCGCGAGCACTTTGGATTATTGTAGCTGTTGCGCTCGCTCTCCCCTCAACAGGCAGCAGTATACTGATCTCCGCTCCACCGCGCTCGGCGTTGCGAGCCTGGATCGTGCCGCCATGCTCCTCGACCAGTTTTTTGACAATGGCCAGACCCAGCCCCGTGCCCTTCGCCTTGGACGTGACGTAAGGATCGAAGGCCTGCTCCACGATCTCTGCCTGGAAACCGGGGCCATTGTCCGCCACCCGAATCTCCGCCAGCCCATCCTCATTCGGCGACGCGTAGCGGGTGGCGATGTCGATGCGGGGCTCGCTGACGCCCTCCAATGCCTCCAGCGCATTGCGAATCAGATTGTGCAGCACCTGCCGCATCCGGCCGACGTCCACCTGAACCACCGGTAATGCGGAATCCAGGCTCAGGTTCAGAGACAGGGGCCGCTGCTGGTGACGGTAGAGCTCGGCAACCTCTGAGATGAGCTGGTTGAGATCGACACTGCTGATCTGAATATCCGGGGCACGCGCGTACTCGCTGAAGGCATTCACCATGTCTTTCATGGCTTCGACCTGCTGGATGATGGTGTGGGTTGCGCGGTCTACCAGCGCATCATCTGCATGCTCGCCGGACGGGACGAATTTCCGGCGTAATCGCTCCGCTGACAATTGAATTGGCGTCAGTGGATTCTTGATTTCGTGGGCCAGGCGCCGCGCGACCTCACCCCATGCCGCATCGCGCTGGGCCTGGAGCAGGGCAGTGATATCGTCAAAGACCACGACGTAGCCACCGGTCTCATCGCCCTCCCCCGGCAGCACCGTACAGGCACACATCAGCACGCGCCGACCCACTTCGCCACGGAGCACGATTTGTTCCCGCCACTCACTCTCGCCACGCTCCAGATGGCCCTGACTGATGGCGAGAAACTGCTCCAGCAAAGGCTTGTCCCTGGCCACGGCAACCAGCGATTCACCCACCTGGTTCGTAAGGTCCACGCCCAGGATGGCGCCGGCCGCCTGATTGGCGGTGCGGATGCTCAGATCTGATTCCAGTGCCACCACGCCGGTGGACAGTCGCGCCAGGATAACGGCCAGGTTGGCTCGCTCACTTTCCACCTGAGCCTGGGACCGGCGCGCCTCCTGATGGGCCTTCGCCAGACGCTTGGTCATGTCGTTGAACGAGTTGACCAGGAAACCGATCTCATCCCGGGCCGGCATTGGCAACCGGGTATCGAAATCCCCCTTCGCCACGGCCCGGGTCCCCGCAACCAGCTGCTGAATGGGCGAGACCAGGCGCCGCGCGGTGAAGAACGCGCCGTACACGGCCAGCAGCAGCGCGAGCAGCAGCACCAGGCTGAGGGTAAGCGTGAAGCTGGTCTTCAAGGCGTTACGAAGAAAGGCCAGCTCCGCATACTGGTTGTAACTGGCCTGCACCCGTTCAGCAAGCCCGCTAAGCTGCTGATCCACCCCGAAGATACCCTGCAGCACGCGGGGCTCGGCGCCGGGTGATCGGGAAGCCAGGTTTATGGCGGTACGAATCTGAAACTGGGCGCGGCCCAGCGGCTCCAGGGCAACAAACGGTCGTCCCTGGCGCAGCTGAAAGATCAGCTCCTCGGACGGGTAGTCCGGCACCGCCGCCGTGGGATTTTCGGAGCTGGTGGCCAGAATCTGGCTGTTGGCACCAAACACGGATAGCTCCCGAGCGCCGCTCTCGCGGCGCAGCTCACCCAACGCCGGAATGAGATCCACGGCCCGAAGACGGTTGACCTGCTCGTTCATGGCCTGGGTACGTTCCAGATGCTCGCGCATCTGAATGGCCAGCGCGGTCTGACTCAGGCTCAGGGCGTTACTCAAGCCCTGTTCCACGTCCACGTTGAACCAGCTGTCGATACCCCGATTAATGAACTGCACGGCAAACAGATAGACCAGCACCAGGGGCAGCACCGAGAGCGCCACCAGCATGGTCACCATGCGAGCTTTGAGGCGAGAGCCGGGCACCTGGCGGCGGTAATCCCGAATCAGGCGCACCAGGTTGCCGCCGATCAGCAACAGCAGCACGAACACGCCGGCCGCGTTGACGGCCAGAATGGCGCTTTGCAGGCGCGCGAAGTCGGCAGAGTTCTGAGCCGTCTGGCTCAGCAGCAGCAGCGCCGCGAGCCACAGCACCGCCCCGGCCAGCATCACGGCCGTATAGATCAGCCGCTTTACTTGTCGACGATCCGCCATCGGAACCATTCGCTCTCCAAGGTCCAGCCCTTTCGCCAGAAGGCGATCAGCTGCAACGGGCCGGGGATATCCTCCTTGCTCAGCAGTGCCCGGATGCGTCCGTCATAGCGGTTGCCGGGCTCCAGCAGAGCCGCGTCAATCACGGGCAGATCGCTGATGCGACCGAGAAAGTTCAGCGCCGAAAACAACGTGGCGAAGGTGCTCTGCTCGCCGCTGTTCAGATTGATGACGATGTAACGCTGGCTCAGAGCGTGGTACTCCAGACGGTAACCCTGGCGTAGGGTGGCTACCTCCACGTCCGGCCAGAAGCGGCGGTGCCGAATGACCATCATTTCCAGCTCGATGGTCAGCGGCACGCCGGCGTCCAATGCCTGTCGGGCCTCGCTCGAGAGCCGATACTCCACCCGGGCTTCCAGGAAGTGCACGCCGTCGCGCAACGTGCTGCTGGCGGAGCGCACCTCAAAGCGCCCCGGCCGATCCTGGGCGAGCGCCCCCGTGGACAGGGCCAGCAGCAGCGTGGTCAGCCCCACCGGTAGCCAGGATCTCAGCAAATTGTTGTTTGAACGAAACACCGGTTAGCAGCCGTCAGCGGCCTTTGAGCAGGCAAGCATAATAAAACCCGTCCATCTTAGCTTCCCCGGGAAAGATTTGACGGCCCGAGGGCGCGGCGCCGGGCGCCACGACCGCGTCGGTGGTCTGCTCCAGAAAATCGGCTACGACGCGCTGGTTTTCCGCTCGTAACACGGAGCAGGTGGCATAGACCAGGCGGCCTCCGGGAGCCAGCACGGACCACAGCCGGCCCAGCAGCCGCAGCTGCCCGGCACGGGCCCGGTCCACGTCGTCTGCTTGCCGCAACACCTTGATATCGGGATGGCGGCGGATCACCCCCGTTGCGGTGCAGGGGGCATCCAGAAGTATCCGGTCGAACGCCCGCCCGTCCCACCAGGTTGCCGGGTCACCCGCATCTGCCACCCGCAGCTCGGCCGCCAGCCCCAGCCGGGCAAGCCCCGCCGCCATCAGCTCGACCCGGGTGGGAGACCGATCCAGGGCCAAAACCGCAAGCCCGGGATACTGCTCCAGCATGTGAGCCGTTTTGCCCCCGGGGGCTGCGCAGGCATCCAGCACCCGCAGGCCCGGCTGCAGATCTAAGAACCGGCAGGCCAGCTGGGCGGCACCGTCCTGAACTGACACAGCGCCGGCATTAAACCCGGGCAGGCTCTCCACAGGCGCCGGTTCATCCAGCAGCAAAGCTGCCGGGCCCGCCTCGGCAACCGGCTGGGCCGACAGCCCTACCTCGTTCAAGGCTTCCAGATAGGCGCGCGTCGTGCCCCGGCTCGTATTCACCCGCAGCCACATCGGCGGCTGCTCGTTATTGGCCGCCAGCACCTCCCGCCAGCGGTCTGGCCAGTCCTGTTGCAGAGCGTCGATCAGCCAGGCGGGATGGCTGAAGTGCGCTACCGCCTGCTCAGGCGGCGGCACCATGTCTTGCGCCTCGCGCAGATAACGGCGCAGCAGCGCGTTGATCAGAGCCACCTGTCGATGGCGACCACAGCGGCGGCCCGCCTCCGCGGTCGCTGCCACGGCGGCGTGGTCCGGGATGCGCAGAAACTGGATCTGAAACAGCCCACAGCGGACCAGCGCGGCCACCATGGGGTCCCGGCGCGCCTTGTGCCTGCCGATCAGGTTTCGGAACTGCCAGTCCAGCCGGTGATGCCAGCGCAGCATGCCAAACGCCATGGCCTTGAGCAGCGCGCGGTCCCGCTCGGCGACCGCGGCCAACGCGGGACTAAGGGCGGCGTCCAGCTCCTGGCGGTCGTTGACCACGGCTCGATTGACCGCCGCTGCGCTGGCGCGCAGCTGAGTGCCCTTAGGTCGCGGGGAGTTCAAAGCACAAGCCATCCACGTCCCTGGCGTTCAGATACGCCGCGGCGGCCATGGGACGACCACCGCTGGGCTGGACCTGGGTCAGGCGCAGCACCCCATCGCCGGTGGCCACGTCGATCCCCTCGGCGGAAGCAGCCACCACCGTCCCGGGCGCTGCCTGGACCGGGCCTGGCAAGGGCCGGGCATCGTGGATACGAAGCCGCAAGTCCCCGCTGACGGCCTCCGCCACGGGCCACGGATTGAACGCCCAGACCCGGCGTGCCAATGCGGCGGCACTCTCCCGCCAATCGATGCGGGCCTCCACTTTGCGGAGTTTAGGCGCAAGCGTCCTGCGGCGGTGGTCCTGGGGCTTGGGTTCAAGCTCGCCGGAGAGAATGCCGGGCAGCAGCTTAAGCAGCAGCTGTGCGCCCAGCTCGGCCAGCAAAGCGCTGAGTTCACCGGCATTCATGCCCGGGCGTATCGGGATGGACTCGGTGGCGAACACGGGGCCCGTGTCCAGACCCCGCTCCATTTGCATGATGCTGATGCCGGTTACCCCATCGCCGGCCATCAAGGCACGCTGAACGGGGGCAGCGCCGCGCCAGCGGGGCAGCAGCGAGGCATGAACATTCACCGCGCCTCGCTCCGGCCAGGCGAGCATGGTCTCCGGCAAGAGCAGCCCGTAGGCCACAACCACCAGTAGCTCCGGCGCCGGTCCGAGCGCCGCGGGCAAGTCGGGGGTCTTGAGGGTCGTCGGCTGATGGACGGGTAGCCCCAACTCCGTTGCCAGCGTTTTGACCGGGCTGGGTCGGGCCTTGCGGCCGCGTCCCGCGGGCCTGTCCGGCTGCGTCAGGACAAACGGCACGGTGGCCGCGCGGGCCAATGCGGCCAGGGTGGGCACGGCAAACTCGGGCGTGCCGGCAAATCCGATGCGTGGGGCCTCAGCCACGGGGGCGGCAGCGCCGCGGCGCTAGATCAGGGGAACCGCTGAACGGGCGTCCTCAGCTTCAGTGCGGCTGCGGCGACGCTGCTTGGCAAGCCGCTTGCGGATCCGCTCCCGTTTGAGACTGGAGAGGTAGTCCACGAACAGCTTACCCTCCAGATGGTCCATCTCGTGTTGGATGCAAACGGCCAACAGCCCCGTCGCTTCCATCTCGAAGCCAGCCCCATCCAGGTTCAAAGCCCGAATGCGGATCTGGTCGGCCCGCTCCACTTCTTCATAGACGCCGGGAACCGAAAGGCAGCCCTCCTCACGCACTTCCACGCCGTCCCGTTCCAGAATTTCGGGGTTGATCAGGCAGACGGGTTGATTCCGTTCCTCGGACACATCCGCCACCAGAATCCGCTGATGAACATCTACCTGGGTGGCCGCCAGGCCGATGCCCGGTGCTGCGTACATGGTTTCGAACATGTCCGCCACCAGGGTACGAACCTGCTCATCGACGCGGGTGACAGTTTCCGCCCGGGTACGCAGCCGCGGATCCGGATACTCGAGAATTGGGAGACGCGCCATTGTGAATCCGTCGCTATTTCGTGTATAACCTGCCAAAATTGGCTTAAATATCTGAGTTTTCAGGGATAGTGGCGCGGCTAAGGATGCTAAAATCCGGCCTGCGCCGATCGTCTGAAGCCAACCGATTATAGCAATCGGGCCGGCCCCGTCGGCAGCAATTAGACTTTTGACAGGGAGCTGAAGTTTCATGAGCTACGCGCACTCCCAGACCCTCGGCTCTAGATTCACCCGGGCAACCCAGATCGTCACCTGCGCCATGATCCTCGCCGCCTGCGGCTGGATGCCCTTCAAGGGCGATAGCGCCAGCAGCGAGAGCCAGATCCGGTCCGGCGGCTCAGCCAGCCCCGAGGTACCTGTCACCGCAAGCACGCCGCCGCCGCGACCCCCGCGCAGCATGCCCGCACCCGCCACGCCGCCGGCGTCTGCCGCCCCGGCACCGACCCAGATGGCCCAGCAGCAAGGCTCACCAGTGCGCCTCAACCCGCGCCACCCGGATCGCTACACTGTCCAGCGCGGTGACACACTGTGGGACATCGCATCCATGTTTCTGCAAGACCCCTGGTACTGGCCGGAGATATGGCAAATCAACCCCCAGGTGGAAAATCCCCATCTGATTTTCCCGGGCGATATCCTGTCGCTGGCTTACCTGAACGGCCGGCCCGTGATTAATCTGCAGCGGGGCACGGCCACCCGGCTGTCGCCCCGCGTGCGGGTCGAGCCCCTGGAAGAAGCGATCCCGACGCTGCCCTTCGACACGATTCGTGCGTTTCTGTCACGCCCGGCCGTCCTTGAGCGTAATCAGATCGACAACCTGCCCTACATCTTGTCCAGCTCCGACGGGCGGCTCATCTCAGGCGCCGGCAGCAGCGTGTACGTGCGCGGCACCGACAGCGATCCAGGTGAGATCTATAACATCGTCCACGTGGGCGACCCGCTGGTCGATCCTGACAATAACGACGTGCTTGGTTACGAGGGGATTTTCGTCGGCCAGGGTCGGCTTTCCCGCGCCGGCGATCCCTCCACGCTGCTGCTGATGGAAACCGCGCGGGAGGCACTGAACGGCGATCGACTCATGCCCGAGGAATCGCTGGTACCCCAGAACTACTATCCGCGCGCACCGGAGGGCGACATCGACGGCAGCATCATCTCGGTGATTGACGGTGTGTCGCTGATCGGTCAGTACCAGATTGTCGTGATCAACCGCGGTACCCGCCACGGCCTGGAACCGGGGCACGTGCTGCGGGTCTGGCAAAGCGGCGAGGTGGTCCGCGACCGGTTCGCCAAAGGCAGGCTGCTGGGGCAGAAAGTCCAGTTGCCCGATGAGCCCGCGGGCACCATGATGGTATTTCGTATATTCGATCGCATGAGCTATGGACTCGTCATGGAGGCAACCAGCGAGATCAAGGTTCTCGACGCGGTGCGCAACCCGACGTAATACCGGCCGCTCCGGCGCGAGCGCCTGAATGGAGCTTGAGCCCTGGCTGATTCTGCTGCAGGCTGCCCCGCCGCCCGCGCTGTCTCTGGTCAAGCTGCTGCGGCATACGGCCGATCCCACAGCTGTACTCGCCATGACCAGCGAGCAACTGCGCGCGGCCGGCCTGAGCGCGGAGATCTGCCAGCGCCTCCAGCAGCCTGATCGCGCGCTGCTGAAAAAGCGAGAGGTCTGGCTGGCCAGGCCAGAACACCATCTGCTGCCCCTGGGCAGTTCGGGCTATCCGGCACTGCTGAGCGACCTGCCCGACCCGCCTCTGGCGCTGTGGGTGCGCGGCAATCCGTCCACCCTGGCGGAGCCCCAGCTGGCGCTGGTGGGGAGTCGCAATCCGACTCAGGGAGGTTTGGACAACGCGCGCAACTTCGCTCGCGCCCTGGCGACGGCGGGCCTGACCATTACCAGCGGCCTGGCGTTGGGCATCGATGGCGCGGCCCATGCCGCCGCCCTGGACAACGGCGCGCCCACCGTAGCCGTGCTGGGCTGCGGACCTGACATTATTTATCCGCGCCAGCACGGACGGCTGGCTCGGGACATAACGACCCACGGGGCGCTGGTGTCGGAGTATCCTCCGGGCACTCCAGCCCAGCGCCATCATTTCCCCTGCCGAAACCGCATTATTGCCGGACTGGCGCTGGGCACGCTCGTGGTTGAGGCCAGCCGTAAAAGCGGCGCGCTGATCACCGCCCGGCGCGCCGGTGATTATGGCCGCGAGGTGTTCGCCATCCCCGGATCTATCCATAATCCCATGGCTCGGGGCTGCCACCAGCTGATTCGCCAGGGCGCCAAACTGGTGGAACAAGAGGCGGACATCCTGCAGGAGCTGGCGCCCCAGCTGGGCACTTTTCTGACACCGGACGAGGACCGCCGGGGGTCACCGCCGGGCCCCGGGGACGCCCTGACCAAGCTGAGTCCGGAGCAACGGGAGTTATTGAAAGTCATGGGATTTGACCCTGTGGGGCTGATGCACTTGACGAAACGCAGCGGATTGACGGCAGCAGAGCTTTCCTCCATGCTCCTCGTCCTAGAGCTAGAGGGTTTCGTCGAGGCGCTGCCCGGCGATCGCTATTCACGAATCGAGAAGACAGCCGAATGAAAGAAACAGTGCTCGACGTACTGATGTATCTGTTCGAGACGTTCGTGGATGCCGAAGACGAGCCGGAGCCGGATCGCAACGAGCTGCGCGAGGAGTTGGAGCGGGCTGGCTTTCGCAATCGCGAGATCGACCGCGCTTTGGATTGGCTGGATGGTCTGAACGCAGCTGCGCTGCCTGACCAGGAGCAGACGAACACCGCGCCTACGTTCCGCATCTATGACGACTTGGAGCAGGAACGCTTCGACGCTCAGGGCCGCGGCTACCTTCTTTATCTGGAGCAATCGGACATTCTTAACGCCCTGCAGCGGGAGATTGTCATTGACCGCCTGCTGGCTTTGGACAGCGATGAAGTCGATATCGAGCAGATCAAGTGGGTGGTGATGATGGTCCTATTCAGTCAGCCGGGTCAGGAACAGGCCTACTCGCGCATGGAGGACCTTGTGTTCGCCGAAAACCCCGCCTGGCTGCACTGACCAAGTCTCACTCCGCCACCCCGCGCGCCGGTGAGGCTGCACTCCGCCGCTTATGAGTAAGCACCTCGTCATCGTCGAGTCGCCGGCAAAGGCCAAGACTATCGAGAAATACCTGGGCAAGGACTTCAAGGTTCTTGCCTCCTACGGGCACGTGCGCGATCTGGTCCCCAAGGAAGGGGCGGTAGATACGGAGAATGACTTCCGGATGAAATACCAGCTCATCGAGCGCAATGAGAAACATCTGGATCGCATCGCCAAGGAACTGAAGAAGGCCGATTCTCTTTACCTGGCAACCGACCCGGACCGGGAAGGCGAAGCCATTTCCTGGCACGTCTTCGAAGTCCTCAAGGAGCGCGATCTCCTGGATGACAAGGCCGTGCACCGCGTGGTTTTTTACGAAATCACCAAGCGCGCGATCCAGGAAGCGCTCAATCATCCCCGGGACCTGTCCACGGACCTGGTGAATGCTCAGCAGGCTCGTCGGGCGTTGGACTATCTGGTCGGCTTCAACCTGTCGCCGCTGCTGTGGAAGAAGGTTCGCCGCGGCCTGTCGGCAGGCCGCGTGCAAAGTCCGGCTCTGCGTCTGATCGTCGAGCGGGAAGAGGCGATCGAAGCTTTCAAACCGCGCGAGTACTGGACGATCGAAGCTCGCGCCGAAAAAGCCGACGAGGCCGTTGCCGCCCGCCTGGCGCGCTTTAGAGGCGAGAAAGTAGAACAGTTTTCGTTTCCTGATGAAACCGCCGCGCGCGCCGCCGAGGCGCATATTCACGCACTCGCCCAGGGTGTACTGACGGTTACCAAGGTGGACAAGAAACAGCGCCGGCGCAATCCGGCCGCTCCGTTCACCACCTCTACCCTGCAACAGGACGCGTCCCGTAAGCTGGGCTTCAGCGCCCAAAAAACCATGATGGTGGCCCAGCGCCTGTACGAAGGTATCGACTTGCAAGAGGGCACCGTTGGCCTGATCACCTACATGCGAACCGATTCGGTCACTGTGGGCGCCGAGGCAGTGGAAGAAGTCCGCACGCTGATCAGCAGCCGCTACGGCAAGGACAATCTGCCGGATCAGCCACGCGAATTTAAGACCAAGGCGAAGAACGCCCAGGAAGCTCACGAAGCCATCCGCCCGACTTCAGTCGCGCGACTGGCGGAAGATCTGCAGCAGGCGCTGGACCGGGACCAGCTGCGTCTGTACGACCTGATCTGGAAACGCACCGTCGCCTCCCAAATGAGCCCAGCCGTCTTCGACACCGTGGGGGTGGATCTGGTGGCGGGCACGGCGCCGGCCGCAGATACGGCGTTTCGGGCCACGGGCTCAGTACTGGTGAAGCCTGGCTTCATGACCGTCTATCAGGAGGGTCTCGACGACAACGCACCCGATGATAATGACAGGGTGCTACCGCCGATGGCGGAGGGCGACCGGCTCAACCTGCAGCAGGTTCTGACTGAGCAACATTTCACAGAGCCGCCGCCGCGCTACTCGGAGGCCACCCTGGTCAAGGCCCTGGAGGAATACGGCATCGGCCGCCCCTCAACCTATGCCAGCATCATCAGCACGCTGAAGAACCGGGAATACGTGGAGATGGACAGCCGCCGATTCATTCCTACCGACGTGGGCCGAATCGTCAATCGCTTCCTCACTGAGCACTTCGGCCAGTACGTGGACTATGAGTTCACCGCGCGCATGGAGGACTCGCTGGACGCCATCTCCCGCGGCGAAGCGGATTGGGTACCGCTGATGGACGAGTTCTGGCAGCCGTTCCACGAGTTGGTCGAGCACAAAGAAGAGACCGTCACCCGGGAGCAGGCTTCCCAGGCTCGTCAGCTGGGCACTGACCCCAAGAGCGGCCGTCCGGTAAGTGTGCGCATGGGTCGCTATGGCCCCTTCGTTCAGATCGGCACCAAGGACGATGCCGACAAGCCGAAATTCGCCGGCCTGCGACCGGGCCAGAAGATGGACAGCGTCACCCTGGAGGAGGGTTTGGAGCTGTTCAAGCTGCCTCGTAAGCTGGGGGAGACGCCCCAGGGCGAACCGGTGTCGGCGAACATCGGCCGCTTCGGACCCTACGTGCGCTACGGCGACAAGTTCGCCTCTATTCGCGGCGAGGACCCCTACAGCATCACGCTGGAGCGAGCGCTGGTGGTCATTGCGGAAAAGAAACTGGCGGACGCCAATCGCATCATTCAGGATTTCCAGGACGAAGGCATCCAAGTGTTGAACGGCCGCTACGGTCCGTACATCACCGACGGCAAGAAGAACGCCAAAATTCCCAAGGACCGGGAGCCCAAGAGCCTGACACTCGAGGAGTGCAGGACGCTGCTGGCGGAAGCGCCGGCGCGGGGCGCGCGGCGCGGCAAGAAGAAGGCGGCTGCCAAAACGGACAGCCCGGCGCCATTAAAGCAAGCGGCGGCGCGCAAGAAATCCAAGACCAAGGCGACCAAAAAGAAAACGCCTAAAAAGAAGGCCAAGAAGAAAACTGCAAAGAAAAAGGGCGCCGAGAGAAAAACCGCTACCTGAGTGCTTAACCTGAGATTGCAACGCGCCGCCGACGTGCTGCTGATGGGCGGTATCGTGGCTTACCCCACCGAGGCTGTGTACGGCCTGGGATGCATGCCGTTGGACAGGGCCGCGATCGCGCGTTTATTGGCCATCAAGAACCGCCCCGTGGACAAGGGACTCATCCTCATCGCGGCCGACTTCGGCCAGCTGGCGGATATGGTGAACCTGCCCGAACCACCTTTGGACGCAGCGGTCCGGGACAGCTGGCCCGGCCCCATCACCTGGCTGCTCTCTGCCGCCGAGTGGGTGCCGCGCTGGTTAACCGGAGACAGTGACAAGCTCGCCGTGCGGGTCACCGATCATCCCCTGGCCGCCGAACTGTGCCTGCGCTGCGGGAGTCCCCTGGTATCCACCAGCGCCAACCGGGCGGGAAGGCCGCCGCTGCGCAGCCCCCTGGCGGTGCGACGGCAGCTCGGCGAGCAGATCGACTGGGTACTGGCCGGACCGCTGGGCGGCCAGGCCCGCCCTTCGCAGATACGTGACGGCATCACTGGTGCGGTTGTGCGCCCTTCATGAGCACCGCCCACGATCCCATGATCGCCCGCTGGGCCCGCTGGCGAGCGCCCATGCTGAACCTGGTCTTCAACCTGGTCATGTTCGAATCCCTGTCGGGCTTTCTGCTGTTTTTCGCCCGGGGATTCCTGTCCAATCCGGCGTTGCTGGGTGCGGCACATTGGTGGCTCGGGCTGGTGTTTGCCGTGCCATACAGCCTTTATCAATGGCGCCACTACCAGCGGGTACGCGGCTTCAATGACGTGCTGCAATATCAGCTTGGGCTCACCAGCTTCTTCACCATGTCCGCCGTGATTCTCTCCGGCGTGATCCTGTATTTTCTGGCCCGCGACACGCTGGGCTACACCATTGTGGATCTGTTCCACATCATGCTGGGGTTTGCGTTCCTGATTCTGATCACCTCCCACCTGGTATTGGTGTACCGGGTCGGAGAACGGGAGAGCGGTGCTCGCGGCGCGGCCGGCTTCCGGGTCTTGGTGCTGGGGCGAGCACTCTGGGTACCGCTCGGGATCGGTACCCTGCTGGTGGTTGGCTTGCTGGTGCTCTAGGCGAAGTAGCGCAGGTAGTACAGTGCCCAACCGCTGCTCACGCTGACCATCCACAGGGCGAGAAATGAATAGGTGACAGCCGGGTTCGCCTGAAAGAAAAATTCCCGCCGGCTAAAAGCCCGGTAGGCCAGAAAACAGAACACCACAAACGCAATATAGACCAGCAACGACAGGAAGCCGTGGCCGGCCGCAAAGGCGGCCATCAGTCCGGTGGCGCCGCTCGCCGATTCCTGCTGCATGCGACTGATCATGTACAGCATATTCACGGAGAACTCGAAAATAGCCACCGCGCCGGCCAGCTTCCAGGCGAAACCATGGCCCTTGAAGTTGCGCAGCACCACGTAAAACACTGCCAGCGTCACGAAGAACTCAGCGATGGCGGAAAAGGTGCTGAAAAAGGGTGGGCTCATGGGCCGGAGCCTCTCGTTGTTGCTGTGACGGCCACGCATTATAGCGAACCTGAAGACCGCGCCTGGGCCTTGGCAGGCAGCCCAGATTAAATCACCGCCCTGGTTGTGATAGGGTTTTAAGAATAACCCTTAACTTACCGATAAAAATAAGGAAATCCCGGTTTCATGCGCCGGTTTACTACGCTGCTGCTGATCCAGCTGGCCACCGCGCCCGCCCTGGGAGCCCTGTCTGGCGCCGTTCCCAGCGGCGCGCTGCGCCTGGCCGAACCCCTCGCGGCAGCCCGGGACGCCGACCAGGTGTATCTGGTGCAGGTCGCCGGCCCACCCGTTGTGGCATACCAGGGCACAGAGCCAGGCTTGGCGGCCACCCGACCGGCGCTGGGCCGCAAGCTGGACCGCACCAGCGTGACCGTGGCGGCCTACGCTGCCAAACTGGCCGCGCGCCAAGAGCAAGTGCTGGTCGATGCGGGAGCCCTGAGCACCAGGGTCCATGGCTATCAGTATGCTTTCAACGGCTTCGCCGCCCGGCTGTCCGCAGCGCAGCTCGGACGCCTGCGGCGCAACCCGCAGGTCACCCGGATCTGGCCGGATACCACCCGGCGGCTGACCACCAACAACAGCGCCTTATTCCTGGGGCTGCTGAACAACGACCGGGGCCTGCGCACCGCGCTGGGGCTCACCGGGGAGAATGTGATTATCGGCATCGTGGACAGCGGCGTGGCCGCCGCTCACCCGGCGCTGCAGGATTTCGAAACCCGCACGCCCCGGGCATGCGAGTCCGACTGGGCAAAAACCTCCTGGCTGGGCCTATGGCTGTGCCGCGGTTTCCGCAACAACCCGCCCCGGGTGCAGGTGTTTGACCCTGTGGTGGACTTCAACGGTACCTGCGAGAGCGGAGACGGGTTTCCCCTCGACAGCTGCAACAACAAGCTGGTGGGAGCCCGGTTCTTCGCCGCCGGCTTCATGGCCCGCAACGAGATGGACCCCGGCGAGTTTCTCTCGCCCCAGGATGCGGATGGACATGGCACGCATATCGCCACCATCGCCGCGGGGAATCCCGTCACAGCCCGGCTGTTCGGCACGCGGCTGGGCGACATCAGCGGGGTCGCGCCCCGCGCGCGAGTGGCCGTGTACAAGGCCTGTTTTCTCAAGCCCGGCGATACCCGCGCCAGCTGTGCCACCTCTGATCTGGTGCAGGCCATCGACGCGGCGGTAGCCGACGGCGTGGACATCATCAACTACGCTGTGGGCAGCGCCGACCTGGATCCGGCGGCGCCGGATGCCGTTGCGCTCTTGAACGCAGCTGATGCCGGGATTTTCGCCAGCGTCGCGGTGGGCAACGGCGGCCCATCGGCAGGGACCGTGGACTCTCCGGGCGGGGCTCCCTGGGTGCTGACCGTGGGGTCCTCGACTCAGACCGGGCAGCGCTTTGTTGAAGCGCTGCGGGTTACCGAGTCCACATCGTTGGACGGTCTGTATGCCCACGTGGAAGCAGATTTCACGCCCAGCATCGCTGAGCGTGGTCCCATTGAGGCGGAGCTGGCTCTCGTGGAGGACAGCGCGGACACGCTCGCGGACGGTGCGGCTGGGTCGTTTCGCGACGCCTGCGAGGAACTGTCTGGCGACATCGATCTCAGTGGTCGCATCGCGCTGATCGAGCGCGGCGGCTGCGAATTCCAGCGCAAGCTGGACCGGGTTGCGGCGGCCGGTGCCGTAGCCGGCGTGGTCTACAACAACGCCGGCGAACCCATTCTGATGGTGGGCGATCCGGGCTCGGTAGATATCCCGGCCGTCATGATCAGCTCCAGCGACGGTCAGCTGCTGGTGGATGAGCTGATCGCGGGTGACGTTATTCGCGTTGAGCTGGCGAAGGGTAATTTCCTACAGCGCAGTGAAACCGGAAATGTGCTGTCCAACTTCTCCAGCCGGGGCCCGAACCTGATTGAACCCAGCTTCATCAAACCGGATGTGAGTGCGCCCGGACAGAGCATTCTGGCTGGGCAAACGCCACGGGTCGCAAACGGCGTAAAAGGCCAGCAATACCAGTATCTGTCCGGTACTTCCCAGTCCTCGGCTCAGGTTGCTGGCATTGCGGCGCTGCTGCGCGAGGCAAATCCAGCCTGGTCCGTTGACACACTGAAGTCGGCGCTCACGACCAGCGCCTACAGCGGCCTGACACGCGATGATGGTAGTAATGCCGACCCTTTCGAGGTGGGCGCAGGTCACGTGCAGCCCAATGCCGCCATGGATCCCGGACTGGTCTTTCCGGCAAACACGTTAGACTACGCCGCCTATCTCTGCGGCACCGAGAACGCGCCCTTTACCGCGGTAGACTGCGCGACGCTCGCCGCAGCAGGCCTGAGCTTTGCCCCCGAAGCGCTTAATCTACCCTCCATCGGGTCCAGCCGACTCATCAGCGGCGACACCATCGTGCGCCGCGTCACCAACCTGGGCGAACCCGCTACATATACCGCCTCGGTCAGCGAGCCGCTGGGCTTTTCGATCACCGTCTCTCCCACCACCCTCACGCTGGGGCAGGGTGAAACGGGCAGCTTCGGCGTCACCATCGAGCGTCAGGGTGCCCCCTTGAATGAGTGGGCATTCGGCCGGCTGCAGTGGTCCGACGGGGTGCACAACGTGGCCAGTCCCATCGCCGTCAATCCGGTCGCTTTGGCTGCGCCCGCCGGCGTTTCGGGTCGGGGCCGCACGGGTCAGCTCAGCTTCCCTGTCCGCTTCGGCTACGCAGGCCCATATCTGGCGGGCGTGCACGGCCTGCGCGCGCCGCTGCGGCTGCCAGGCTTTGTGGATGATGATCCCAACAACAGTTTCAGCTTTCGGTTTGAAGACGGTGTGGCATTAGAGCTCATCAACGTGCCGGCAGATCAAGCATACGCGCGCTTCGCCCTCTTCGATGACTTCACCGACGGTGCCGACGATCTGGATCTGTACCTGTTTTATTGCCCCGGCAATGATTGCACCCAAGTGGCACAGAGCGGCAGCTTTACATCGGCTGAGGAGATCAATCTGGTGCTGCCGGTTCCCGGGCTGTACGCCGTGCTCATTCACGGCTTCGAAACGGATCAGATCGCCGGCGGCCCGGGCGCCAATTATGAGCTGTTTGCCTGGTCCTTTGGTATCAACGACAACGTAGGCAACCTGGCGGTCGCAGCGCCGCAGTGGGTAGCGGCCGGCGATGATGTCCTGCTGGATCTGAATTGGGGGCAGTTGAATCCCGCCACACGCTATCTGGGAGCAATCTCCCACAACACGCCGGAGGGGCTGTCCGCCCTGACCATCGTGACCGTCGACGCGCCGTAGTTCAGCCCGGCACCCGGCACTCCCCATACCGAAAGCAGGTCCGCAGGTGATCGTTGACCAGCCCAGTGGCCTGCATATGGGCGTAGATAATGGTTGAGCCCACGAACTTGAAGCCTCTGGCCTTGAGATCCGTGCTCAGCGCATCTGACTCGGGCGACGTCGCCGGCACCTGACTCTGCTCACGCCAGCCATGTTGCAGCGGTGCACCGTTCACGAATCGCCACACATAGTGGTCAAAGCTGCCGAACTGTTCCTGTATGGCAACAAAGGCGCGGGCGTTGGTGATACTGGCTTCGATCTTCAGTCGGTTGCGGACAATACCGGCGTCGTTGCACAGCCGCGCCACGGACCGCCGGTTGAAGCGCGCCACCCGGAGCGGCTCGAAGCCGTAATAGGCACGCCGATAAGCGGCCCGTTTATTCAGGATAGTGGACCAGGACAGGCCGGCCTGAGCGCCCTCCAGGATGAGGAACTCAAAGTGGGTGCGATCATCGTGCACAGGCACGCCCCACTCTTCGTCGTGGTAGCTCAGGTAAAGTTCGTTGACGCCCTCAGACCAAGGGCAGCGGCGCAGCACCAGGAAAAAAGACCCGCACACTCCCGTCTGCGGGTCTTTAGCCTGATGGGCTCAAGCAGCGCAGACTAAACCGCGCCGCCGCACTTGCCTTCGCCGCATTTGCCTTCTTCGCCCTTGTCGCCGCCGCAGGAACCCTCACCGCCCTTGTCGCCGCCACAGGAACCTTCACCGCCCTTGTCGCCGCCGCAGGAACCTTCACCGCCCTTGTCACCGCCGCAGGAACCTTCACCGCCCTTGTCGCCGCCACAGGAGCCTTCGCCGCCCTTGTCGCCGCCGCACTTCCCTTCGCCACAGGAGCCTTCACTCGCACCCAGCTGATAACCTGCGGACAGGCTGTTCATACCAAACGGATTGCTATCCGCATTGGCCACAGAAACCGTAGCCAAAGAGCCCGCGAGGGCGGCGCCAACGGCTAGCGCCAGGGGTTTCACTTTTTGCTCAGACATGACAAACGTCTCCTTGAGGATTGAGCCCCCACTGGGCTCATTGTTTCGATTCGCCGCAAGCAGACACCTAGATGCTCCACTCCACGGCAGCCACTAAATTCTTCTGCGCCGATTCCAGGGGCTCATCGGCGCTGCCGAGGATGGCAATGCTGCCCGGCCCGTGGGGTACGATCACACCCGCCAGACCCTGCTCAGGAATCTCCAGCGGTTCGGCACCCTCGACCGCCTCATGGGGCAGCAACAGCACCATTATTGGACCCGCTTGACCCTGGACGACCAGGTGGGGCACCAGATGACCGCGAAACAGACAGGCTTGGACGTAGGTCACGGGCCCAAGACCCGCCCAATTCAACTTCGCCGTGTCTTTAACCACCTCCGCCAGCCTAGCATCTGAAACGCTGACATCGGTGACCACCCAGGAGTACGGCTCATGGTACCAGTGTTCCGCAACATCCGCGGCCAGGGGACCGCCGTTACCAACCGGGCGTAACAGGGCCCAGATGGCGACGACCGCCAACAGCGCTGCGGCTACGCCGGACACCGCGGCCCATGGCGGACGGCGGCGGGGTTGCTGCTGCAGCGCGACCTGCTGCCGCAGGGCCCCCACGTCGAAGCGCAGCGCCTCACCAATGAGCTGCTCACTGGCACGCAGGCGCTGGGCGTAGGCGGTGCACGCGGGACAGGCCTTCAGATGTTCCTCCGCGACAGCGTCGCTGGTGGCGGGGTCGGCACCGATCAACTCTCTGACTTGCGTGCACTCCATGGCTATTCCTCCAGAGCCTCCAGCTCCGGGCGAACATCAGCGACAAGCTTTTTCCGCGCCCGATGCAGGCGAGTCAGCACGGCACCGGGCTTGATGGCCATCAATTCGGCAATCTCCTGGGTTGAGAATCCCAGCAATACCTGCAGCACCAGTGGCTCCCGGTAGTCTTCCTCCAGGTTGAACAGAGCCCGCCGCATGTCGTCCACATCGGTATCGTGACCAACCGCGATCAGTGCGCTCTCCGCCATGCTCAAGTCGTCAATGTCCTTGGTTTCCAGCCGCTTGCGCTCGTAAAAGCGAGCGTGCTCGCGACGTACAATCGTCAATAGCCAGGTCTTTACTGAATTCTCATCCCGCAGGCTGTCAATGGACCGCCACGCGCGAACCAGGGCATCCTGGACCACATCCTGCGCCAGATCCGGGTCGCGGCTCAGCCAGAAGGCGTAACGAAACAGGTCGTCCCGCCACGGTGCCACCAGGCGATCGAACTTCAGCCTGGCGGCGCTGCCGGGGTCTGATTCAGGCATAGGAGGGGACCTGTGGTGGGGGTGATTTATTACCTGTCCTGCGGACTCGCCTTGGAAAGGTACCGGAAACCAGCCAAAATCCAAGCCCCGCCCCGCCACCCGACCCGAAGCCGACCCAAGAATATGACCGCGCCCGCCCCGGACCGCTACGCTGTGGTGGGACATCCCATCAGCCACAGTCGCTCGCCGGCCATCCACCGCCTGTTCGCGCAGCAGACCGGCGAGAACATTCGCTACGAAGCCATCGACGCGGCACCCGCCAATTTTGAGACCGCCGTGCGCGGCTTCGCCGCAGCCGGGGGCCGGGGTATGAACGTCACCGTGCCCCACAAGGAGGCCGCCTTTGCCCTGGCTGAGCATCTCGGCGCCGAAGCCGAACGGGCCGGCGCCGTCAACACCATCACCTTCACCAGGGACGGGCGCATTCGGGGGGACAACACCGACGGCATCGGGCTGATCCGGGATTTGACCGCCAACCTGGGCTACGGCATTGGCGGCGCGCGGGTCCTGATTCTGGGTGCGGGCGGCGCTACCCGGGGCATTCTGGGACCGATCCTGGACCAATCGCCAGCGGCCGTCGTGCTCGCTAACCGCACCCTAGCCCGCGCCACAGCTCTACAACAGCTGTTCGATGATGATCGCCTGAGTGTTTGTGGGTTTGCCGATCTGGCAGATCAGGAACCCTACGCGCTGATCATCAACGCCACCTCGGCGGGATTGAAGGGTGAGCAACCACCCTTTCCGGGTGCCTGCGTGGGCGCCAACAGCCTGTGTTACGACCTCGCCTACAGCCTGCAGCAGACGCCCTTCGTCGCGTGGGCTGCGGCTCAGGGTGCCGGTCGGGCGGCGCAAGGCTGGGGCATGCTGATCGAGCAGGCTGCCGAGTCGTTCTTTATCTGGCGCCAGGTCCGTCCCGATACCGCCCCCATCCTGGCGCAGCTGCGCACAGCCAGCTAGCGCAGGGTAACCAGTTCCTCGGCACTGGTGGGGTGAATAGCCACCGTGGCGTCGAAATCGGCCTTGCGCGCACCCATGCGAATGGCGACAGCAAAGCCCTGCAACATCTCGTCCGCGCCGGTACCCACGATATGGCAGCCCACGATGCGTTCTTCCGGGCCCGCTGTGATCAGCTTCATCGCGGTAGATGCCTTATGGTCAGCCAGAGCGTAGAGCATGGGCACAAAACGGGACCGATAGATCTTGATATCCGCGCCGTAGCGCTCGCGCGCTTGTGCCTCGGTCAGGCCCACGGTTCCCACGGGCGGATGAGTAAAAATCACCGTGGGGATGTTTTCATAGCTCAGGTGGGCATCGGCTTGCTGATCGAATAGTCGATCTGCCAACCGCCGACCGGCCGCAATAGCCACTGGTGTCAACGCGGCCCGACCGGTCACATCACCGACGGCGTAAGTCCCCGGCACGTTGGTATTCTGGTAGCCGTCGGTGGGAATGAATCCATCTCGATCGATGGCGATGCCGGCCGCGTCCAGTTCCAGTGCCGCTGTCATCGGCTCGCGGCCAACGGCCCAGATCAGGCAATCGAAGCCCTCATAACGACTGCCGTCGCGACAATGAAAGCTGATGCCATCCCCGGTGCGTTCCAGTCCGCTGCACACTGCATGGTCGATGAACTCAATGCCCTGGCCGGCCATGGCGGCCATCACCTCATCAGACAGCAGCGGATCAAAGGACCGCAACACTCGATCGTAACGCAGGAACTGAGTGACGGCGCTGCCCAGCGCGCTGAGCACCCCGGCCAGTTCCACCGACACGTACCCGCTGCCCACAATGGCGACCTGGCCGGGCCGATGGTCCAGCTCAAAAAAACCGTCTGAAGTGATGCCCAAGTCGGCACCGGGCACGTCGGGCACGAGCGGATAGCCCCCGGTGGCAATCACCACGTGGGGCGCGGTATACATCACACCACCCGCCTCCACCTGGCCGGGTCCGGTAAAGCGGCCCGCGGCGGGCACCCATGCGACCCCTTTTTGACTCAGATTGCGTTCGTAGATGCCGTTAAGCCGGGCAACATAGGCATCTCGCCCTGCCTTGAGACGGGCCCAATCATGCTCCACGGCACCGATGGTGAAACCCAGCCCGGGCCCCAGATTCATGCTCTCCGCCAGACTGGCGGCGTTCCACATGACCTTTTTCGGCACGCAGCCCACGTTGACACACGTGCCGCCCAGGCGGCCCGGCTCCATGACCACGGCCCGTGCGCCGTATTCGGCCGCGCGTTGCGCCGTCGCCAGACCGCCGCTGCCGCCTCCCAGCACAATCAAGTCAAATCGTTCCGTCATGGCCCAACTCGCACTGCGTAAGGCAGCGCAGCTTAGCAAACTCACCCGGCGAATGGGGCCGGCCGGCTTTGTGCTAGATTAGCGCGCGGCAAGGAGCCCATATGTCAGACAATCCCCTCTTAAACGATGACGGCCTACCCCGTTTTTCAGCAATCCGGCCGGAGCATGTCCAGCCGGCACTGAGCGCGATTCTGGATCAATCCCGGGCTGAGCTTGCTCGCCTGGCCGCGGCAGATGAGCCAACCTTTGACTGGGTGATCAGCCTGGAACGGGTCAAAGATAGAGTGCACCGCACCTTTGGTCCTGTATCCCACATGAACAGCGTGGTGAATACACCTGCCCTGCGCCAGGCCTACAACCATTGCCTGCCCCTGACCACCGCCTTCTATACCGATCTCGGACAGAATGAGGACTTGTATCAGCGCTACCTTAGCCTGGCCGAAGCAGACGTCGTCAAGGCGGACCCGGTCAAAGCCAAGCTCATCGGTGATGCGCTGCGGGATTTCCATCTGGCGGGGGTGGCGTTAGGCGGACCGGCCAAGAAGTCATTCAAGCAAGTTATGCAGGAGCTGGCGAGCCTGCAGGCCAGATTCGAGCAGAACCTGATGGACGCCACGGAAGCGTTTGTCTACCACGAGACGGACAGCGAGCGGGTCAGCGGGATTCCCCAGATCGTTTTGAACCGAGCGGCAGCGAAAGCTCAGGCTGATGGCCTGTCCGGCTGGCTGTTCAGCCTGGATCCACCCACCTACATGGACATCATGGCCCACGCAGATAACCGGAGCCTGCGCGAGCACTTCTATCGAGCCTGGGTGACCCGAGCCTCCGACCAGGGTGACCACGACGCGGGCCTGGATAATGCGCCCCTCATGGATCAAATCCTGGGCCTGCGCCACCGGGCCGCTGGCCTGCTGGGTTTCGACAACTACGCGCAGCTGTCACTGGCTACCAAGATGGCAGGCTCAGTCCAGGAGGTCATGCAGTTTCTAGGCGAGTTGGCGGACCAGAGCCGGGCTGTGGCGGCAGCCGAGTTCGCCGAGCTCACAGAGTTTGCCGGTCGCACCCTGGCGGCCTGGGACGTGCCCTACCATGCGGAAAAGCTCAAGCAGGATCGCTTCAACCTCTCTGAAGATGCGCTGCGGGTGTATTTCCCACTGGCCAAAGTGTTTGACGGCCTGTTCAGGGTTGCCCAGCAGCTGTTTGCCATCCGGATCGAAGCGGGCGCGGAGCCGGACACCTGGCATGAGGACGTGCACTACTTTCGCGTGCTCAATAAACACGGGTCGGAAATCGGCGCTTTCTTTGTAGATCTTTACGCTCGGCCGAACAAGCGCGGCGGGGCCTGGATGGATGAGTGCCTGGTGCGATTCAAGGCCGACGGGCGGCTGACCAATCCGGTTGCCTACCTGGTCTGCAATTTCAATCCGCCAACGGCGGAGCACCCCTCGCTGCTGACCCATAGCGACGTGGTCACCCTGTTTCACGAGTTCGGCCACACCCTGCATCACCTGCTCACGGAAGTGGACTACCCGTCCATCGCAGGCATCAACGGTGTGCCCTGGGATGCGGTCGAGCTGCCCAGCCAGTTCCTGGAGAACTACGCCTGGCTTGAAGATGTGGTCCCCTGGATATCCGCCCATTACGAGACCGGCGAGCCGCTACCGCTGGAGCAGCTGGAACGCCTTCAAGCGTCCCGGACATTCCACGCCGGCTTGAAGATGGTGCGCCAACTGGAGTTCGCGCTGTTCGATTTCCGACTACATGCCGAGTTCGACCCGAACGCGCCCTCCCAGGTTGAAGCGGTCCTGAAGACGGTCAGGGATCGGGTGGCCGCGTATCAAGTGCCCGCCTATAACCGTTTTGCAAACGGCTTTTCTCACATCTTCGGTGGCGGCTATGCGGCAGGCTACTACAGCTACAAGTGGGCCGAGGTCCTGGCGGCGGACGCTTTCGCCGCCTTTCAGCAATCCGGATGCTTTGATCCGGATACAGCCAGCCGTTTTTTGAGCGCGATTCTCAGTCGCGGCGGTTCGCGCGACATCCTGGACGGCTTCGTGGAGTTCCGCGGCCGCGAACCGGACCTGGCGCCGCTCCTGGAACAGTCGGGCATCCGCCCCGGACCGGCCCATTGAAGCTGGCCACTTGGAACGTGAACAGCCTGCGAGTCAGGCTACCCCACGTGGAAGAGTGGCTTGGCGACCAAGCCCCGGACCTGCTGGCGCTGCAGGAAACCAAGCTGCCAGACGACCAGTTTCCCGGCGAGACTCTAAAAGGGTTGGGATACCGGGTTCTCTTCAGCGGGCAGAAAACCTATAACGGCGTAGCCATTATCGGCCGACTGCCAGCTCAGGATGTGATCACGGAGCTGCCGGGCTTTGCGGATCCGGCACGGCGCGTCCTGGCCGCAACCTTTGGCGAGTTACGCCTGATCAATCTCTATGTGCCCAACGGCCAGCGGGTCGACTCAGAAAAGTACGACTATAAAATGCGCTGGCTGGCAGCGCTCCATGAGTACCTCAAGGCAGAGCTGGCTCGCTACGAGTACATCGCTGTGTTGGGTGACTTCAACATCGCGCCGGAAGATCAGGACGTCCATGATCCGGCCGCCTGGGCGGGGCAAGTGTTATGCAGCCCCAGGGAACGGGCTGCCCTTGAGAGCCTGCTGGAACTGGGCTTTATTGACACCTTCCGACTGTTTGAGCAGCCGGAGAAAAGCTTCAGCTGGTGGGATTACCGGGCCGGGGCCTTTCGCCGCAATCACGGCCTGCGCATCGACCTGATTCTGGCCAGCGCCGGCCTGGCGCAATGCTGCCGGGCCAGCGGTATTGATACGGCCCCGCGACGCTGGGAGCGTCCCTCCGACCACACGCCCGTTTGGGCCTTATTCGATCTAAAATAATTTGTAACTGTGACCTGATTCTGCGCTTATGTCGCGCAGACGGTCGCCTGGCCCGCAGCGATCCCGTAAAATTCGCAAGTTCACCAGTCCGAGATTCCCCATGCCCCCCGACGATACGCTGCAAGAGCGCCGCAGTACCTATGACGTCACCAATACGGTGGACGTCAGCTCGGTGGTGTCTGTGCGCAATGCCGTGGGTGACATGTTTGACGATCTATACCCCACCGCGTCTTTCGATCCCGTGTGGCTGGCGTTTCACGACTTCGAACAGTTGTTCAACGGCGAACATCATGAATACCACTGCGTTGAAACCACTTACCACGACATCCAGCACACCCTTGACATGTGCCTGGCCACGGCCCGTCTGCTGGCAGGCTACGAAAAGACAGTGGAGTCCGGCGAACGACTTGGCCCCGACCGGGCCATGATGGGACTGGTAACGGCGCTGTTCCACGACGCGGGTTATCTGCGACACCGGGAACGGGACGTGCTGTATCTCAACGGCGCCGAATTCACGCAGAGTCACGTGACCCGCAGCAGTGCTTTCCTGGAGCAATATCTGCCCCAGGTCGGCCTTCGAAACGTGGTTGCCATCGCCCGCCAGATCGTCCATTTCACGGGTTACGAGGTCAATCTCAACACTATCGAACTGGACGATCCCCGGGACAGCTTGGTGGGTCATCTGCTGGGGACCGCTGATCTAATGGCCCAAATGGCAGATCGCTGCTATCTGGAAAAATGTCGTGACCGACTGTTTCCCGAGTTTGTTCTGGGCGGCCTCGCCATCGAAGATCGCCCGGAAGGGGCAGTGGTTCGCTATCGCTCGGGGCGCGATCTGCTGGTGAGGACGCTGGACTTCTATCAGAGTTCCGCGCGCCACCGTCTTGATCACACGTTCAACCGGGCATATCGCTATATCGAAGCGGTGGTGGAGGGCAGCAACCCCTACATCGTCTTCATTCGCAAGAATCTGGGCTATCTGGAGACCGTCATCCGAGGCGACGCCTGGGACCGGCTGCGACGCGAGCCGCCGGCGGTTCTGCCCAATCCCTGCGCCGATGAGCAGATCACCGGCCTCGCCCTGGACTACATCCAGCGCCTTGCGGACAACCACAAGATCACTGTCCAGGGCTCCTGGGTGACGCCGGAACCAGTTACCGGCTACTAGCGCGGCTCGGCTGGGCACCCCTGCATCAGCTGTTCGCGTACCAGTTCTGCGGCGCTGCGCGATGCCAGCGGGCCGACGGGCTTGAGTGCCTCGTCATACCCGGCCAGAATAGGTCCCTCAAACAACAACCGGCAGAGCATCCATGGCCAGACCCCATATCGAGCCGTTCGTCGATACCACCGTGTCCTTCCAGCGTATGACGCTGCCGGGCTTTTCCAAGGGCATGCACTACAAGACCTTGAGCCTGGACGTGGACACGGGAGCCTGTTCACTGATGGCCAAATTCGAATCCGGCTACAAACGCCCGCCCGGGTTGAGCTACACGGAAATGGAGATGATGATCACGGCGGGCAAGGTTCAGTTCGGCGACGTCACCTATGAGCCGGGACAGTATTTTTTCATTCCAGCCGGGGTGAGCATGCCGGCTCTGTCGTCGAGCCGCGGTTTCCAGGCGCTGATGTTCTTCAACTACGCCGAGCCCAGCTTCGAAGAGTCCGCCGAGGATCATGAGCGGGCCATCCGTGAGGGCCTGGTGAACGTCAATGCCTACGAGGATCTGGACTGGATCGCCACCGCGCGGCGGGCCCCGGGCGTGGCCTCAGGATGTCTGGTGAAGGTGCTGCGGCAGGATCCGTTGACCAAGGCCAACACCTTTCTCTACTGCATGACGCCGAAGTTCCGCCAGGACAACATCTCCTATCACGATTGCACCGAGGAGGGTTATCACATCTTCGGCACGTCCTGGATGTTGCAGTTCGGCGATCTACCCACAGGCGGCTATTTCTGGCGCCCGCCCTATATCAATCACGGCGCCTTCGCCAGTCAGCGCGGCTGCCTGGCCCTGGGGCGCACCGGCAGCGAGCTGTTCAACTACTTTCACTTCAATCCCTGGACCAGCCCCGACGAGAACCGGGATCGGGCCCTTGCCGTGTTACACCGGGAAAAACCGGAGCTCTACAAGTGGACCCGAGCGGTGGAGGGCCACAACCACCCGACGGATTTCGAGCATCCCCACTATCATGAGCACGACTAGGGGCTTGACGTTTCGCAAGCGTTGCGAGTTTACGCCGCGCGCGCGGCAAAGCTGATCCTGTTTTGAGGGGTAACCGTCGCACCACTCAGCCCAGTCGACCCAGCTGAGCCTGCACGCTCGCCGTGGCCGTGCCGCAACAAAAGGGCGGGATTACTCGACCGTGACAGATTTGGCCAGATTGCGCGGCTTATCCACATCGGTCCCCTTCAGCACAGCCACGTGATAGGCCAACAGCTGCAATGGCACGGTGCAGAGAATAGGCGCCTGGAGCGGTCCGGCGTGTTCCGGCAGTTTCAGCACGTGGGTGTTATCCCCCTCTTCGAAACTGACGGTGGGATCGCAGAACACGAATAACTCTCCGCCACGGGCCCGGACTTCCGCCAGATTGGACTTGAGCTTCTCTAACAGGTCATTGCGCACCGCCACCGTCACGACCGGCATGTTTTCGTCCACCAGCGCCAGCGGGCCGTGTTTCAGTTCGCCCGCGGCATAGGCCTCGGCGTGGATGTAGGAGATTTCCTTGAGCTTCAGGGCCCCCTCCATGGCGACGGCGTTCAGCGCTCCGCGGCCCAGAAACAGCGAGTGCTGCTTATCCACGAAGTGCTCCGCCATGGACTTGATGGCGGGATCGATCTCCAGCACGCGCTCGATCATGCGCGGCAGTTCCATAAGCTGTGTTACCAGCTGTCGTTCGCTGTCCCGGTCCATCCCCTGGTGCCGCGCGAGTAATACTGTCAACAGCGCCAGCGCCGTAAGCTGGGTGGTAAACGCCTTGGTCGAGGCCACGCCGATTTCGGGACCGGCGCGGGTCATCAGCACCATATCGGATTCGCGCACCAACGAACTCTCGGGCACATTGCATATTCCCAGCGTGCCCAGATAGCCCATCTCCCGGGCACCACGCAACGCAGCCAGAGTATCGGCCGTCTCCCCGGACTGAGAGATGGTCACAAAAAGGGTACCTTCGGGGACGACCGGCGCGCGGTAACGATAT
>JBFFHS010000009.1:0-66781 GCA_041556855.1 Gammaproteobacteria bacterium | reverse complement strand
GCGAGGGCCTCCCGGACAGACTCCAAATCAACACCGAAGTGTTGAGCAAAACGCTGATCTTCGGCCGCGACCACTGCCAGCGCAGCCGCCAGGCCCAGATCTGACCAGGGCACCCACTCGTATAACACCGGGGCGCGGCCGCTCGTGTCCTGCAGCATGAATGATGTGATCGGCGGATCCAGCCAGCGCAGGCTCAACACCAAGCCCCAGGTCAGCGCCACCAGGAGAGCCAGCCCGGCGGCGAGCCCGCGGGCCAATCGTCTGTGCCAAGGGATTTTTCTGGCCCTGGGAACCATGGCGCGAGCTTAGCCCAGCACCAGCGCTTGCGGCGACCCGTATCCAATGGGGCTGGCAAACCGTGCTACCGTTCATCTTCCTGTGCATTGGCCTGATCAGCTATCTGGTCTGGAACCGAACTCGTTCATGAACGCACTGCGGGTACTGATGCTCCTTGCGGCCGGACTCACGGGCACCGAGAGCGACAACGGCCTCGCTGACGTGGCCGCTGCCCTGCTGGCCGAATGGATCACGGCATCACGGGACATGGCGCTTGCTGAGGGCGCGGCAGCCATACCCGATGACGTGCGCGCTGCCCTGTCAGGCTACGTGCCGGAGTCGATTCTCGACCAGGTTCGCTGGCGGGTCGGCGGCGGCGATGGCGCATCCTTACAGCAGGGCATGCTTCGTTTTCATAACTCGCCGGCTATCACTCTGGACTACGTGATTGTGTTCAAGGACGACGGCCACGCTGCCGATCCCAAATTGTGGGTCCATGAGCTGATGCATGTGATTCAGTATCGGCGCTGGGGCATTTCAAACTTCGCCCAACGCTATGTGCAGGACTATGCGGCCGTGGAAGCAGAAGCCGTGGAATATCGCTGGCAGTGGATGCGCCACACGGGTCGGATCCCGGCCGCGCCCGCTGGCCCGCCCCAACCATAGGATCCAGGAGATCATCGTGGAAAGAATTAGGCTTGCCGCGCTGTTGGTCAGCCTGGCGTTGATACCTTTGGGCGCCGGAACCGCTGCTCAGGAACCCGCTGCCCCGCTGGCGCAGCGCATGGCTCAGCTCGAGCAGCAGGTCGCTGCCCTGCAAACCCGGCTCGCCGCGCGGACCACCGAGGGCCCTGGCTCCCTGGCCAGCGCCGAGACTGGCCAGCGCGCCCAGGCTGCCATCACTCGACTGGAACGGGAGGTCACCCGGCTGGCGCAGGACGTACGCCGCGCCCAGGCTGAGGCGGCCGCCGCCCGCCGGGAGGCGAGCGAAGCCCGGCGCCTGGCCGGCAGCGCCCAGAGTGCCGCCAACCGGGCCCTGGCGCGATAAAATCAAGCGTCCATGGACACCAGTGTCGAATTCCTGCCCGCCACCAAGGCGCAGTGCCGCCAGATTGCCGAGCTGTACAGCATCTCCTCGGACGGCGTGGCGGACTACATCTGGACGACCCTGGCGGCACCCGGAGAAGACATCCTGGACGTGGGCACCCGTCGGTATCAGCGGGAAGAGTCGGTGTTCAGCTACCACAACTGCACGGTAGCCATGGTGGACGGGCGGTTGATCGGGATGCTCGTTGCCTTTCCGATGGCAGTGGACCCCGACTATGAAGAAGCGGACCCCGTGCTCGCCCCCTACAGCAGGTTGGAAGAGGACAACAGCTACTACGTCTGTGGAGTCGCTGTATATCCGCAGTGGCGCGGTCGGGGAATCGGGCAACGGTTCATGGCGCTGGCGGAACAGCATGCTCGCGAGCGCCGTCTGAACAAACTCAGCCTGATCGTTTTTGAGCAGAATGACGGGGCCAAGCGGCTCTACGAACGCCTGGGCTATCAAGTCGTGGCGCGCGAGCCCGTGGTGCCCCACCCGTTGATCCACCACACGGGCAACGCCCTGCTGATGGTGAAAGTCCTGTCGCAGTAGCGTCCGCCGGACGTGGCTCGGCCACGGCGACATTCACTGCGTTGGGGAAGGGCAGGGTGATGGACGACCGGCCGGCACGGCGGCGGCGATAGTCATTCCAGCCTCGTCCCACTACCATGCTGCAGGAGCAACAGCGATTCTGATTGGCCCATGGCCCAGCGCGACTACTACGACATTCTGGGGGTTCCCCGGGACGCCGACAAAAAGACCCTTAAGGACGCCTACCATCGGCTCGCCATGAAGTGGCATCCGGATCGCAATAAGGCACCTGATGCGGAAGACCGCTTTAAGGAGATCGCGAAAGCCTATGCCGTGCTATCCGACCCCAAGAAGCGCGCCCGCTATGACGCCACCGGTGAAGAAGGGGTCGCCCACTTCACCAGCGACGACCTGTTCCGCGATGTAGACCTGGGCAGCATCTTCGGCGATTTCGGTTTCGGTTTCGGACCAGGCGGCGACAGCGTGTTCGACCGCTTCTTTGCCGGCCGGCGGCGCGCCGCCGGCGGCGAGGATCTGACCATCCGTTTGGAGGTGCCGCTGGAACGCATTGCTGAAGGCGGCAAGGAAGATGTGCATTTTTCCCGCCAGCTGCCCTGCGCCACCTGCCATGGCTACGGGACGCGCTCGGGGACGCCGGCGCCGCCCTGCCCCGCCTGCGGCGGGACCGGGCATCGCGTCTCAGCCAGCGAACGCAATGAGCAAGAAGGCCGCAGCTTCCGTATCCAGCAGATCACGGTCTGCTCGGACTGCCAGGGCCGAGGCGCCCAGCCGGGAGAACCCTGTCCCACCTGCGGCGGACGGGGCCAGACAGCAAAAATGGAAACCCTGAAGGTCAGTATCCCCCGCGGCATCGAGGATGGCATGGTGTTACGCGTCGCCGGCCACGGCCACCCGGGTCAAGCGGGCAAGCCCGCGGGTGATCTCCTGCTGCAGGTCGTCGCCGCGCCAGACCCGCGTTTTCAGCGCCGCGGCGCCGATCTATGGCGGGGCGTCACCCTGGATGTGGTCGACGCGGTGCTCGGCACGGAGCTGAACATACCGACGCTTGATGGCGAAGCCCAGGTCACCGTGCCGGCCGGCACGCAGCCCGATGACATCCTGCGCCTGCGCGGCAAGGGCCTGCCCCGTTTTGGTGATTCCGGGCACGGTGATCTAAAGCTGCGCATCGCCGTCCACCTCCCGGAAACGCTGTCCAGCGGTGAACGGCAGCTCTATGAAAAGCTGAAGCAGGCGCGCCGTCGTAGCTGAGGCACCTGGGCCAAAAACCATTCCGCGACGAACATCCATTGGCGTGGCGGCCGCAGCCGCTGGTCTGCCGGACAAGCTCAGGGCCAAGGGCATCGCGTTCTAAAACCGCCGGGCGGGGGACATTCGGGCCCTGCCGTGCTATATGAGTGGCGGCGAAGCGAGGGGAGACACCTCATCAAAAGAGTCACTGCTGCAAGCTTCATCGGTACAGCCCTGGAGGGCTACGATTTTCTGCTCTACGCGAGCGCTGCCGCCCTGGTCTTCGGCCAATTATTCTTTCCCGTCGGTGACGATCCCATCATCGGCACGCTGCTGGCGTTTTCCACCTTCAGCATCGGCTTTCTGGCACGCCCCATCGGCGGCATCATCGCCGGGCACTATGGCGACAGGCTGGGCCGCAAGCCCATGCTGGTGCTCACCTTGATCGTTATGGGTGTGGCCACCACCCTGATTGGACTGCTGCCCACCTACGAGCAGGTCGGCATTCTGGCCCCCATCCTCCTGGTCGTGCTGCGGCTCATCCAGGGGTTGGCCTACGGCGGCGAGTGGGGCGGCGCCGTGCTTATGGTGGTGGAATACGCGCCCGAGAACCGGCGCGGTTTCTGGGGCGGATTCCCCCAATCCGCGGTGCCCTTTGGCTTCCTGATCGCCACGGCGGTCCTGGGACTATCGGCGCGCATCAGCGGGGACCAGTTCCTGGTGTGGGGTTGGCGGGTGCCCTTTATTCTCAGCATCCTGCCCGTGCTGGTGGGGTTGTATATCCGCTTGAAGATCGATGAGACACCCGTCTTTCAAAGCGTGAAGGAGAAAGCCAGCGACGCCCACATTCCGTTGTTGACCGCCATCAAGAATTATCCGCGGCAAATCGTCCTGGCGGCCGGTGCGTTCGTGCTGGTCAGCGGCCCCTACTACATCATCGTGTCCTTCATGCTGTCCTGGGGTACGACCACCCTGGGCGTGCCCCGGGACGTCATGCTGACCGGCGTGCTGATCGCCTCAGCCGTGCAGATTGTCGCGTGCATCGCGTTTGCCAGCCTCTCCGACGTGGTGGGACGGCTGCCGGTGCTCATGGGTGGGGGCATTTTCATGCTGCTGTATGCCTATCCCATGTTCTGGATGGTGAATACGGCCGATCCCGCCCTGATCTGGCTGGCCATGAGCGCGGGGCTTTTAGCCTTCGGCGCCCTGTACGGTCCCATCGCCGCGTATTTCGCCGAACTGTTCGTGGCTAACGTGCGCTACTCGGCAGCCTCGCTGGGCTATCAGGTCGGTCAGGTGCTGGGTGGCGGCCTGGCACCGTTCATCTCTACAGCGCTGCTGGCTGCGACCGGCGGTGCTTACTGGCCGGTGCCGCTCTACATGGTCATCCTCACCTTGATCGGCATGGGCAGCATCTGGGCTCTGGGCGAGACGTATCGGCCAGGCCGGCCCACAGCCCTGGAAACAACGCCCTGAGGGGCACCCGTGAACCGGCGCGATTTCCTTGCAGCCGCCGGCGCCACCGTCACGGCCAATCTCGTGGCCTGCAGCTCTGACGAGCCGCTCCCCCTGCCGGAGGACGTGCCAAGGAGCGCTTTCACGGCGGAGGCCACGGCCGAACAGGTCACTGCCGGGCTGGATCTGAGTGGCAAGACGGCGCTGGTGACCGGCGCGAACTCGGGACTGGGCTATGAAACCATGCGCGTCCTGGCGCTGCGTGGCGCCCACGTGATCGGCGCAGCCCGCACGCTGGACAAAGCCACCGCTGCGTGCGCCAGCGTCGCCGGGCAGACGACACCTTTGGCCGTGGAGCTATCGGATTTTTCATCGGTGCGGTCCGCTGTGGACACGGTACGGGCGCTGAACAGGCCTCTGGACATGTTGATCTGCAATGCGGGCATCATGGAGCTACCCGAGCGTGAGCTGGTCTACGCTGTGGAGCGCCACTTCGTCGTCAACCATCTCGGCCATTTCATTCTGGTCAATGGGCTTCGGTCACAGCTTGAGGCCGCACCTCAGGGGCGGGTCGTTGTTCTGGCCAGCGGGCAGGCCACCCGATCAGCGCCGGAGGCCGGCATCCTGTTCGACAACCTCTCGCTGGAAGGCGTCTATACCCCCGGTTTAGCCTATGGCCACTCTAAACTGGCCAACGTCCTGTTCTCCTTGGAGCTCGCGCGCCGTTTTCGCGCCGCGAACAGCCGCTGTACAGCGAATGCTGTCAGTCCGGGCGTCATCATGACCAACCTGGGTCGGCACATGCCCTGGTGGAAGATCACTACCGCAAGGTTGTTCGGCTGGGCCTTCATGCGTTCGATTCCCCAAGGCGCGGCAACCACCTGCTATGTCGCCACGAATCCTGCGCTTGCCGAAGTGAGCGGCTTGTTTTTCAAAAACTGTAATCCCCACCGACCCGGCGGACACTCCGAAGATGCGGCCATGGCGCAACGCTTGTGGAGCGCGTCTACCCAACTGACGGCCGAGTATCTGACTTGACACCCTGAGCGCGCCGCCCGTCTGCGGTTCGTCCTTGCGCTCAGTCGCACCGATGTATTAGTTTTGTGTACTGATTACACAAAGTCTATCCATGTACAGCTACGACCATCCCCACCCAGCGGTGGCCACCGACATCGTGGTCTTTACCGTTTGCCACAACGAGCTTGGGGTGTTACTGATCAAGCGGGCCGAGGATCCCTATGGGGGGGCCTGGGCCCTGCCCGGCGGCTTTGTGGAGATCGACGAGTCCCTGGACGCGGCGGCGCGCCGGGAGCTGCAGGAGGAAACGGGGATCCAGGGCGTTCATCTGGAGCAGCTCTACACCTTCGGCGCGCCTGACCGGGACCCCCGGGAACGGGTCATCACGGTGGCCTACTCCGCACTCCTCCCCCCAGACCGTGCCCGGATTCGGGCCGCCAGCGACGCCAGGGCGGCGGGCTGGTTCGGACTGGCCGAGCTGCCGGTCCTGGCCTTTGACCACGCCCACATCCTGAAGCTGGCGCAGCAGCGCCTGAAGGCCCAGCTGAACGACTCGACCATCGCTTGCCAACTCATGCCCCGGGAGTTCACGTTGCCCCAGTTACAGCAGGTCTACGAATCCATCCTTGGCGAGCACTTGGACAAGCGAAATTTCCGCAAGCGGATCCTGGCGCTCGGGCTCATCGAGCCGACCGGCGGGCAGCAGCGCGACGGCGCCCATCGCCCGGCAAAGCTGTATCGCTGCATCCATGCCGACAAGGTGGACGGCATCAAATAGCGCGCAAGACGGCTGCAACAGGCGCGCAAGACGCTGCCAATAAGAACCCCTCGTTCAGGTCATTGGCGACCACGGTAAACAGATTGTCAGCCATGGCGACGGCGTCAATTTCTGGTCTCTGGTCTTCAGGCCGGCGGCTCGGCTGATCGTTAAGGGGCCGGCGCGACGGCGCCCCAGACCGGTCTGCGCACTGCTGCGGCGAGCGGGGGAACTGCCGCGGCGGATGATGCTACGCTTCGCCCATGACTCATGCTAACCAAGCGGATCTGATCCGCCGCGTCGAAGACTATTTTCGGGACGTGGATCGCTTTGACACGGACGCCATCCTGGCTCATCTCACCGCTGCTTGCGTCCTGGAAGTCGTCAACCACGGCTCTGTGCAGGAAGGCCTTGAGGCTATTCGAGCCACTTACGAGCGGCGCGCCAAACGGGTGAAAAAATCCTGGCACGGGGATTTTCAGCACACAGTCGATACCCAAGCCTGGAGAGTCGCCACACGCCTGACGGTGCGGCGTATCGACGCGGACGGCAGCGCGGTAGAGGTACACAACCTGACGCTGTTCCAATTCGAGCGATCCGGAATTCAACGCATTTCCATTTGGATGAGCGGTGACAACACGCTCGGCGGATAACCTGAACAAATGAGGCTGCCATGAACGAACAGAAACTGACCGGTAGCTGTCTGTGCGGCGAGGTGACCTATTCCGTGGTCGGCACGCCCCAGCGGTTCTACCACTGCCACTGCGGGCGCTGCCGGAAAGCCACCGGCACCGGCCACGCGACCAACCTCTTCGTGGCAGGCCAGCTGACCTTCCACAGTGGCGAGGGTCTTATTGCCAGCTACAAGGTGCCCGAGGCCGCGCGGTTCACCAACTGCTTCTGCCGAACCTGCGGATCACGGCTACCCCGCTTTATCCCGGATATGGACGCCGTCTTCATCCCAGCCGGCTCGCTGGATGCGGAACCTGCGCTCAAGCCGCAAGCGCACATCTACATGGGTTCCCGCAGCAGCTGGTCCTGCCCCGCAGCGGGCCTGCCTGAGTTCCCGACGCGCCCCACCGCCTGAGGCCGGGAGCACGCCTATGAGAGCCCTGCAACAAACCGCCTACGGCGCCCCACCCGACGTCGTCAGTCTGGTGGACGTCCCCGCGCCTCAGGCTGAGCCGGACGAGGTCATCGTGGCAGTGGAAGCGGCACCGGTGCACCTGGCAGATCTCAAGCTGATCAACGGCGATCCCGGGTTTCGCTGGTACACCATGCCGCGCTGGCCCGGCCATGAGGGTATCGGACGGATCATCCGATGCGGGGAGCAGGTCAGCCGTTTCAGCAACGGCGATCGAGTCTTTTTGCCGGTGGGCTGCGGTACCTTTCGCGAGCAGGTCGCGGTCCGCGCGGCCGACTGCATCCCGGCCCCGGAAGGCGATGCTCTGCAGCTGTCCCTGATGACCGTGAATGCCCGCACCGCCCTGATCCTGCTCGAGGAGTACGGCGTCAAGCCCGGCCAGTGGCTCCTGCAAAACGGCGCCAACTCCAGCTGCGGACGTTTTCTGATCGTGCTGGCCCGCGAGAAGGGCGTCAAGACCATCAATCTGGTGCGCCGCGCATCCTTGATCGCCGAGCTCGAGGACCTGGGCGCTGATGCGGTGCTCGTAGATCCCGGCGACCCGGACGAGCTGGCCGCCATGGTAAGCCGCGCCACCGGGGGCGAGCCCGTTCACGTGGGTATCGACTGCGTGGCCAGCACCGCCACGGTCGGCGTGGCCCGATGCCTTGCACCGGGTGGTACGGTGGTCAACTACGGTTTTATGACCGGCGAGAATTCCCAGATGGCGTTTCAGGACATGTTCCTGCGCGAGATCAAGCTGGTGGGCATGAACATGTCCGTGCAACGTACACCCGAACAGCTCGCGAATGAGTACGCCCGGCTGGCGGGGATGATTGCCGCCGGCAAGCTGAGCGCCCGGATTGCCGCCACCTATACTTTGGACCAGGCTCAGCAGGCCTTTGCCCACGAGGCGGAAACGGGTGAGCAGCGCAACGGCAAAATCATTCTGCTGCCCAACGGCTGACCACCCGCCCTTGCACAATGCCGGCTGGCAGGCTCTAGGGGTCCTGCAGAGGCGGGTGCCCGTAGCGGGCTCGCAAGCGGTTTACGGCAGGCATGACGTAAGGACGCTGGATCAGCCAGCGTTCCACGCCGAACTTGCCCGGATAGTTCATGATCATCAAGCCTGCGAACAACGTCAGCAAACCCTGGCCCGGCAGCACCAGCATGATCAGTCCCGCCAGCACGAAGACGGCGCCGATAGCGTTTTTGATGCCGGCAAAAAACAGCCGAACGAGAGGATGCCGCGAGCTTTCCGACATCCGGTGCCGATGGCTGTGGGAAAAATAGTCGGCCGGGATCCGCGACACCAGAAAAGGCAGCGACAGGATACCCACCAACAGGCTGCACAGGGAGCCCACAGCAATCCATCCGGCGTAGGCGACAAAGAACTGGACGACGGCTTCAAACATCGTCGAGGCGCGCTTTCGCGCGGCTGTGTTTCAATTGGCCGCGATGTTTTTTCTCCTCCACGCGGCGCCGCTGCGCTGCCCGCGTCGGCCGCGTCGGACGGCGCGGCTTTGGTTCCCGGAGCACACTCTGCAGCAGTGTCTTGAGCCGCTGTAAGGCCGCGGCGCGATTCTGCTCCTGGCTGCGCGAACTCTGGGCCTTGATCACGATGACCCCGTCCCGGGTAACCCGCTGGTCGTTGAGCCGCAGAATGCGCGCCTTGATATGGGCAGGCAGCGCCCCAGACGCCTGGGAATCGAAGCGCAGGTGAACGGCCGTAGCCACCTTGTTGACGTTCTGGCCGCCGGCACCCTGGGCACGTACGGCTGAAAACGCCAACTCGGCTTCGGGAATGGTGATTTGGTCATCCACGCGCAGCATGGCGCGCATTATACGGGCGCGATAGGTGATGACCGTATCTGAAAAACACCGCCAGGGTGCTTCGCCTGCACAGCGCGCTGGCCAGCAATCGCAGGGAGCTTCCCCCGCCGCCTGCCCAGGCGTCCCAATTTATGAGGCACTCCACCTGGCGTACACTCAACCCCATGACCGCCGCCCGCCTGATCCTGGCCCTGCTGATCCTGGTCGCCCAGCCCCTGCTTGCCGAGGTTGAGGACGGCGTCGGCGGCACCAGCCCTTACGCTTACGGCGACGCCACCGCGCTGGAGCGGTTGCTGGCTCGCCTGCAAGAGGATCTGGGCTTGAGCATCGAGCAGCAGGCGGTTCTTGCCGACATCCTTAAGGATTACGGTCCGCGCCTGAAAACCATCACCCGCCAGGGCATCGCGGTCGCCTGGTCGCTGATGGACGTGGCGCCAAAGAATCCGCAGTACAGTTCGGACACGGAGGCTGCTGCCCAGGCTGCTGCGGAGGCGGCGGCTGAGTGGGTGCGGACCGTTACCGAGATGCGCAACGCAATTTATTCCATCCTCAGCCCCGATCAGATCACTCTGATCGAGAGCCGACTCGCCGAGCGGCGGCAGGCCTGGCAAGAGCGGCACGCCGACCCAGCGCCGGAGGCATTGGCAACGGACTGAGCACGCGCAACCAGCGGTACTGTCTTAGACCGGTCGTTATCGGGAGCTGTCATGCGGACGACGTATCTGATCCTGGCCATCCTCGGCGCCATCGGCCCGTACTTGTTTTTCATGCAGCATTTCACAGCGGAGGGCTTGGGATTGCCGGCTTTCATGGCCGCCGTCTTTGCCAATCCCGCCGCCAGCGGCTTAACCACCGATCTATTGGTAGCGTCCTTTGTGTTCTGGTTGCTCATGCTCCAGGAGCGCCGTCTGCGCCAAGGTCCGCACCCGGGCCTGTTCATCTTCCTCAATCTTCTCGTCGGGCTGTCCTGCGCCCTCCCCGCCTATCTGTTCGTCCGCGAAGGTGCGCAGCAACAGCGCAATCGGCTGACGCCATGAGCAAGCCCATGTCTCCCGCCGGCCGGATTCTTCACATCACCGGGCAGGCACAGCTGGCACGCGCAATCGCCCTGGTGGTGGAGACGGGCATCGCCGACCACATCGAAGCGCATCCCCACACCCCCGTTGAATTGGCCGAGGCCCTCAACCTGCATGCCGGCGCCGTTCATCGCCTGCTGCGGATGCTGGCGGCGGAAGGGATCTTCGCCGAGGACGAGCATGGCCGCTTCCATCCGACGCCGCTCTCCTCAGTGCTGGCCAGTGGACCGGCATCCATTCGCGACCTGTTGCGGCAACCCTGGCAGGACATCGTTTGGGCCACCTACCTGCAGATGCCTCACACGCTGAAGACCGGCGAGCCCGCCTTCGATGCAGCCCATGGCATGCCCTTCTTCGATTTCCTGGCAGCCAATCCGGAAGCAGGCAGCCTGTTCGACGCAGCCATGGCCCTGATCTCGGAGCCGGAAGATGCGTGCGTTGCGGAGGCCTTCGATTTTGGCGCCTACGACACCGTGGTGGACGTGGGCGGCGGCCGAGGTGGCCTACTGGCTGCGATTCTACGGCGTTACTCGGACATTCAGGCGGTGCTCTTCGACCAGCCTCAGGTGCTTGAGGAGCCGTCTTTTCTGAATGACAACCTGCTGCGGCGCTGCCAGCTGGTGTCCGGCGACTTCTTCGCCGCGGTGCCGGCCGGCGCGAACCTCTACCTGTTGAAACGAATTCTGCATGACTGGACAGACGCGCAAGTCGTGACATTGTTGCGAAATTGCCGCGACGCCATGTTGGCGGGGGGCCGGGTGCTGGTCGTCGAGGCCATCATCCAGCCGGGCAATGCGCCGGACCCCATCAAGGCCCAGGACGTCGGCATGATGCTGCTCACCCACGGCCGGGAACGAACCGTGGCGGAGTACAGCGCTTTGTTCGAGCAGGCCGGCCTTACCCTGAAAGCCGTGCACCCGACGGCAGAGCCCGCGCGAGTGGCGGTGATCGAAGCGGCAGTCTAACAATACCCTCAGCCGGCTCCCCAGAGTTCCTCCAGCCGCTGCGCCCGCCCGCAGTTCCACTTATAGAACTTGTAGCGGGTCGGGTTCTTCTTGTAGTAGTCCTGGTGGTAGTCCTCCGCCGGGTAAAACTCGCTGGCGGCGCTGACGGCCGTGACGATCGGCTTCGCAAAGGGCTTGGTGTCGCGCAACTGCGCCAGGGAGGCTTCCGCCTGCGACTGCTGTTCGGAACCATGGAAAAAAATCTCGGCCCGATACTGGCTGCCGCCGTCACAGAACTGTCGGTTCGGGGTAGTCGGATCGATATTGCGCCAGAACACATCCAGCAACTCAGCGTAGCTGACCTGATCGGGGCGGTAGGTAATCTGGATCACCTCCGCGTGGCCCGTGCGGCCCGCCGAAACCTGTTCATAGGTCGGATTCTCGACGCTGCCGCCCATGTAACCTGAGACCACCTCGACCACACCGTCTACCTTTTCAAAGGCCTCTTCCATGCACCAGAAACAGCCGCCGGCGAACGTCGTGATCGCTGTATCCTCCGACGCCCCCTCAACCGACGGGGACGTGGCCGCCGCGAAGGCAACGGCCAGCGCGGCCAGCGATATAACTCTCATAGGCGTGTCCTTTGCAGTGGCAAGCGCGATGATACCGCCTTTATCGGACTCTCGGCAGAGCGGAATGTTCCACCCCAGTATCCCCGAGGCGGTACGATAAGCCCCATGCTAGCGGTTGGTCGCCGTCTACTTGCAGGGTTTTTTGCGTGGCTTTCAGTCTTGAAGAACGGCCATAACAGGGGTCGCAACCCAGAAGCCTCCGGCACCTACCGTCTGCCGCTGCCGCCGATCATGGCCATGACCCTGGGCGCAGCGGCATTGTTGGCAGGTTGCACCCAGCCGACCGCCATCCCGGACTGCGCACCCAGCCCCGGCATCCACGTGGTCTGCGGGTTTGCGAAACCCGAAGACCTGGCGTTTCTGCCCGGCACCGACTGGTTGCTAATCAGCGAATTGGGGAACGGCATGGAACCGGGTCACGTGGCGGCGCTTAATCGTCGCGATGGTCGCGTGGTCCGCCTTCAACCCGCAGTGGCACCGCCGAGCGACGAGCGCAAGCGCGCCATCTGTGGACCGCCACCTGAGCAGCTGAAGCCGCGGGGCTTTCATCTGAGCACCAGCGGCGACCAGACGACGCTGCTCGTCGTCAACGGGGGCCCTGCGGTGCGGATTGAACGTTTTGCGGTCACTAGAGGCCCGGTGCCAGGCCTGATCTGGCAGGGCTGCGTCGACGTGCCGGCGTACCTCACGCCCAACGACGTCGCCGCCCTCCCCGACGGCGGCTTCGTCATCAGCCACATGTTCAAACCGCCGCGCACCCGGTTGCTTAATTTCAGCTTGCTGCTGCGCCTTGATACAGGCTATGCCGCACGTTGGCATCCCCAGGATGGCTGGCGGGTCATCCCCGGCACCGACGCCGCATTTCCCAACGGTATCGAAACCGATCCCGCCTCCGGACGGATCTTTGTCGCATCCACCTATGGCCAGGATCTCACCGCCGTCGACCCCGACGGCGGCAACCGCCAACGAATCCCCCTGCCCCTGCAGCCGGACAACCTGACCTGGACGGCCGATGGGCTGCTGCTGGTCGCAGGCCATACGGGCACGCCCTGGTTCGGCACCCGCGGCTGCGGGGAGCTTGGCAACGTATCCTGTGCGTTCCCCTTCGCCGTCGCCGTGATCGACCCGTTGACCCTTGCAGTGGAGACGATCTACGCGCACTCTGAGAGACGCATCCCGGGTCCGTCGGTGGCGCTGGTAGAGGGGGACAAGCTTTACCTGGGCACCTTTTTCGGCGACCGCGTCTCGGTGGTGACGACCGCGACCGCCCCCTAGAAGGGTGGCACTGACTACGAGGAGCACCCCATGACAACAACAGCGTCTCCCGTCCGGATCGTTCTGCCCCTGCTGTTCACAGGCTTCTTGACAGCCTGCGGGCAACCGGGCGAACAGGACCCGCTCGCGGAGCTGGCCAGTCTGAGCGGTACCGTCACTGCACCCGCCGAATTCAAGGCAGCCAAGGTCTATGCGCGGCATACGGACCGGGACATCATCTACATGGTCTACACCGCCGCCGGGCAATATCAGACCGTCGCCATGTTCCCCGGCCGGTATCAGGTGTGGGTGGAGAAGCTCGGGTTCACTAGCGACCGCAAAACGGTTGATCTTGCCGCCGGCGGCGTCGCCAGCGCGGACTTCACCCTGCGCCGGGCCGAGGCGGAGACGCCGGGACAGGGCCGTTTCATGGGCATGGCCATGGGTGAGCGGCTCAGCTCAGCGCCTTTGGTTCCCTACGACGAGCTGTATCCGGACGACCCCATCAAACCGTTGATCGAGAGCACCTGCATCGAATGCCATGGCAAGAGCTACCTGGCCTTTTTTCATCGCAACGAGGAAGAGTGGGACGCCACCATAGGCGCCATGCTCGTGAACCGTATTCCGCCGGGCCAGGTGAGCCCAGAGCAGCACAAGCAGATGGCCGTATACCTGGCCACCCACTTCGGCGAGGACAGCCCCGATCGGCGCATCAAGGCCGACATCGAGATCCCCCTGGATGAGGCAGCCCTCGCACAGGCCCAATGGGTGGAATACGTGCTGCCGCTGGACGAGGACAGGCCGAAACGCTGGCTGCAGGAGGTGCACATCGATTTTTCGGGCAACGTCTGGTACGCGGAGCGGACCCTGCCCAATGCGCTCGGCCGGCTGGACCCGCGTACTGGGGAGATCACCGAATGGGAGCTGCCGGAACCGGCCGCCGACCCCCATGGGCTGACTATCGACTCCCAGGGCTACGTGTACTGGGCCGAAGTGGACGGTGGTCATCTGGGCCGGCTGGATCCCGCCAGCGGCGACATGACCCGCTTCCCCTACGACCCCACGGGCGAACTGGGCTTTCTGGGGGGCCACACCCCGGTGTTGGATGCCATGGAAAACGTCTGGTTCACCCTGATCTACGGCGACGGCCTGGGCAAATGGGACCGCGCCAGCGAGACGGTGGAGGTCTGGCGCGTGCCCACCAAGAATTCCATGCCCTACGGGCTGGACGTCGCCCCCAACGGCAAGCCCGTCATGGCCCAGCTCTATGGCTGCGCCATTGCCGTGTTTGATCCGGACAAGCAAAGCTTCACCGAATACCCGGCGCTGGTGGACCCCCCCTGCGTCACGCGGCGCTTGGGGATCGATTCCCAGGACGTGGTCTGGTACGGCGTATTCAGCCAGGGGCGCCTGGGCAAGCTGGATTTGCGCACCGGCGAACGGGACGAGTACGACATGGCGTCTCGCTTTTCGGAGCCTTACGACGTCTGGCGCGACCGCAAGACCGATCTGGTGTGGATGAGCGACGCCGGCCAGGGCGGGGCGATCGTGCAGTTTAATCCGCGCACGGAGCGTTTCACCTACTATCCCTCACCGCGCAGCAGCGACTTCCCCAAGATGGATGTATCCAGCGAAGGGCACGTCTGGTACAGCACCCGGGCCATAGCCAACGGCGGTATCGGTGTGCTGTATCCCGATAAGAGCAAGATCAGCTCGCTCGCTGCTCGGCGTGAGGGGGTTTGATAAGCGGGCTGCAGCGAGGCAGAAAGGATGGCCAAAACCAAACGCCGGAAGAGCAAGGGCCGGCGGCGTAAGCCGTCGGTGCATTTGCAGGTTGCCCATACACCTCGCATGGGCAGGTATCTGCGCTCCATCGCCAGCGAAACCTACCTTCTGCAGACCATTCTGCTGTTGTTGGTGTTGTGGGTTCTGTTTGCCGCAGCCCTCTATCTCATCGAACGGGATGTGCCAGGCAGCAGCATTGATTCTTTCAGTGCCGCGCTCTACTGGGGCGTTGCTGCGTTCTCCACCGCCGGTATCGCCAACACACCCGATTCGGATCTGGCGCGCTTGATCGGTGGAATCTGGATCATCGTTGGCTCGGCTATCTTTTTCGGGACCATCGTTGCCACCATCACCAGCTATTTCATGCGCCCCTTGCAGCGCCCTGCCAGTCAAATCATCGATACGGTTGAATACAACCTGGAGCGTCTGGAAGATCTTTCGGTGGAAGAGTTGGATTTGCTCAAGGAAACGGTCGATGCGCTAATCGAGCACATGGAAACCCTGAAAAACCGCGAGGATGCCTGAACCGATTGATCAGAACGTCTGCAACGGTAATCTAACGACAAGCCGCTTGGCTGATCAGACCCGTGACGGATTACTCATCCGGCCGCTGCAACAGCAAGTAGATGACGGCCGCCAGTCCCGCCGAGCCAAAAATCATGCACATCACCATGATTTGATAACGAGCCGCCACCAGGGGATCCACCCCGGACAGAATCTGACCCGTCATCATGCCCGGCAAGGACACCAGGCCCACGGCCAGTAACGCATTGATCTGGGGTATCAGCGCCGCGTCCAGGGCCACCCGCCGGGCCGTGGGATAGTCGATGCCCCTGCCGTGCTCGGCCTCGAAGCGCTCCGCCGCAAGACTCACCGTATTCATGGCGTTGGCAAAGATCATCCCGGCCAGCGGCACCACATAGCGCGGCTCGAACCAACGCGGCATATCGAGAACCACCTCGGTAATCAGCACCAGCATGGTCAGACCCGCCGCGCCTATTGCCGCCAGCGAGCCCAGATAGCGGCGCGCGTCATGAGTCTTCAGAGGTCGCAGCGCGATCCAGGCCGAGACACCAATCATCACCAGCACCACGGCCACGATGATGAGAGGCTGCTCGGTGGCGAAGATGTAATTAAGCACGTAGCCGATGACGAGCAACTGAACCAGCATTCTGAGATTGGCATAAACCGCGGTCAGGGCCTTCAGGGACCACCAATGCATGATGACAATGAGGGCTAAGCTCGGTATGAAAGCCAGCACCAGGCTGGAAAGGGCAATGGTTGGCAGGGTCATGTGTTTAGCGTGCGCGAACTCTGCATAAGCGGCATCTGTCGGTGCAGACGTCAGAGTGGGGCCCTAGTTCTATTCCGTGTCTGTCCTGGCCATCCAGAAATCCACCTCGAAAACACCGCTGGCCTGTCCCGCGCGGCTGCGGTCCAGGCGCCGGGTGACCTCGTATCCGGGCTTTGCCACGCTGAGCTCCACCGTCCGGGGATCGACCGTGACCTCGACCTCCTCCATAACCAGCACGACGCTGGCCACGTCCAGGGTCCGATAGCGACCGATGTTGTTGGTGTACGCATTGTAAGCAATGCGCCTTTCGCCACGCGGCGTGGCCACCGTGACGGCCACGGTGATGGTGGCGTCTTCCACGTAACGACCGGCGGCGTCTTTCACGCTACCACTGAAGATGACCTGAGTCGCCAAAGGCTTGTCGTCGGAGAAGGCGTCGTCCCGGAAAAATTCATCGCCGTTACTCAAGGCGGTATCGATACCAGCCACGATAATGAGAGCAACCAGTAATGCCCGCGCCATTACCCTTGAAACCAGTGCCATTCCACGTAGAAGGTGTACATCACGACTAACAGGGCGAGGAAACCGCCCAGCCCCGCCCAAGCCCGGTCTGTCCAGCGACGCGGCAGCATTAGCACCAGCAACGTCGCCACGGCCGCTGCCAGCACGCCCTGGGCAATCCACGCATACCAGCCCATGGCAGGTCCTGCGGTTCGCGGCAGATCCGCCATCGTGAACTGGCCGGTCAGCGGATAGTAGCGAAACCAGGTCCAGCTATTGAGGAAGCTGGCCAGATAGACCGCGGCGAAAACCCCGGTAAACACCGCCAGAGCCAACGTCTTTTTCATAATAGGCCCTTGATGTTATTGAGGATATGCCCTATCAGAAAGCTCCACCAGACGATTCCGCTCAACAAAGTCGTGTTAAGACGGCGGGCCAGCAGCTGCTCGGCGGCCGTTCGCTGCCAGACGTACCAGTACCCGGGCAGCAGGGCCAGCCCGATGACAGCCAGATGCTCCTTGATCTCGAAAGCGCCGATGGCGCTCAACATGCGCGCATCGGTCAGGCTGCCCTTTACGTCCAGGACGTAGCTGGGATAGATCACCCCGCCCAGGATCATCACCAGAACGTAAAGAGCGATAGTGGCATTGGTGTAGGAGGCGCCCTGCACGTTGACCAACCGCCTCAAAAATGTGACTGGCGGCATGGCCTTGCGTCGCCAAACAACGATCGCCTGATGGGTCACCGCTCCGAGCAGGAGCACTGCTGCAAGACCGTGAAAGATCAACAGTACAGTTATCATGGTGGCAACAGCTTACCCTGGATGCTCAGTCAGCGTACCGGTGGCGCATACATTAAGCCCCCAGACGTCCAGAGCCGATTAAGCCCACGCTCCAACTTGATCGGACTGTTTCTTCCCAGGTGCCGCGCGAAAATTTCGCCGTAGTTGCCGACACCCCGGATAACAGCAGCAACCCAGCGTTCGTCGAGTCCGAGCGCCCTGCCGGTATCAGCGCCCAGGAGTGCGCGCACCTTTCCCACCCCGCTTTCGACAAGCGAGTCCACGTTGCTCTGTGTCACATGGAATTCTTCGGCCTCGAGCAAGGCGAAGAAAGTCCATCTGACGATCAGGAAAAAATCCTCATCGCCCTGCCGCATCAGCATCGCCAGCGGCTCTTTGGAAATCAGATGGGGCAGGATGCGATAGCGCTGCCACCCGGCATCCTGGGCCGCCCGCTCCGCACCCAGTTCGGACAGATCACCCGCCAGCGCGTCGCAGGCCCCAGCATAAAACGCCCGGGCCGCCTCCGTGCTGCTCGCGAAGGGCCTCCAGGTCAGTTCAAAGGCTGTGCTCTGCCCATAGGTCCACAGAGCCTGCTCGGTCTCGGAATCCCCGCGCAAGCAGATCGGTCGGCCGGTGAGCTGTTGCGGCTCTTGAAAATCCGCGCCGGCCCGCACCATAAAGGCGGCGCCGTCAAAGAAAATGATTGGCCCGAACAGCAGCCCATGATCGGCTTCGCGGGTCAGCGTCCAGGTCAAGCGCCGGGCAACGACATCGATATCCTCTTGACGCTTGAACTGGCCTACCGACCCGGCCACCAGAAAGTTGACTCGCTCCGGGGTGCCGAACAGGGCCGCCGCCACTGCGCGACAGATATCCACCTCGAATCCCGAATACCGGCCCTGCCCGTCGACCGTAGCGAACCCGGCCACTTCCGTCGTGATCCCGCAGACCAGATAGCCACGCTCGCGAATCTGATCCAGCCGCGCCCCCCCGTGGGCCATACCGGCCACGGCAGCCAACATCACCAGCCCTGCAACCCGCCCGGCGGACCAGCGCGAGCATCTCCTCACAACGCTACTCGTAGGCCTCCGACCCCCTGCTGTCCTTGCAGCCGGCCAGATCCTGAGCCAATCCCATTACGCGTGCGTACTCACCGGCATTCTGGGCCCCGCAGGGCGAGATCTTCTCTACCCCTGTGACCTTGGGCCCCGGCGGACCCTTGTAGTGTTTCAAGCGATTGTGGGCACTGCCGTCGGGGAAGTAAGCGGCCAGCGTCCTGATTTGATCCTTGTCCGGATAAAGCACCGAAGCAGAGCCACCATAGCCGCCGGAAATGCCTGCATTGCGCGGCGTCCACCAGATCGCGCTGTCACGGGCAATGGTGATTTTTGGAATATCAGTGCGCACAGTCACAGGGTAGCGCGTAAACGCATCGGCCTTGGGGTCGTACTTGACCAGGTAATTGTCAGTACCTATCCAGATGTTGTCGAACTCGTCGGCCTCAGCGGTGTACGGGTTGGTGAAGGGGATATCCAGCTTATGCTCGGACACTTCCCCCGTTTCCGGATCCAGGTGGTAGATAGCCCCCTCCTGCATACCGCGGCTGCCCCAGGTCGCAAGCCAGATGTGATTGCGGGAATCCACCGCCGGGCGCCGCATGTTGGTGGGCAAAAAGTTGCTGAGCTGAAAGTGAGTGAAGGTCTCGGTTTCCGGATCGAAGCGGGCAATGCCGCTGTTGTGGTACTCGGCGAACCACACGTCATCATTGTGATCCACGATGATGCCGTAGGGCCGACTGCGGGATATGGGGACATCCCAGTAAATGATCGAATCGGTTTTGCGATCCCATTTGGACAGTACGCCGGCAGCCAACGCCGACATCCACAAATCGCCGTTGGAATCAAAGATATGGGTGTTGGCGCGCAGCGGGGGACCACCCTTCACGTCATAGGTGTCGGCGAGACCCGTCTCAGGATCAAGCCTGAACATGCTGGAGAACCACACCGTGCCGTCGGTGGTGTCCACGGCGATGCCGTGCCCACCGCCGTAGCCCATGTGATCCTTCCACTCGGCGGTGCGGGGATCGATGCGCACGATACTGCCCGGGGGCCCGCGATCGGCCACCCACACGTTGCCCTTACCATCGAAGTCAATCTGCTGGGTGAAGCGCATGGGATTGCCGGCTGAGTTGCCCAATCGGTACTCGATGAACTGGGCGCGGGCCAACGCTGCTTCGTCCAGTTCCGGCTCGCTCTCCAGCTGAATGACCCGCGGCTCCGAATCGCGTCCGAAGTTATCTGCCAGATAATCGACCAGAAGATCCCGTTCCTTGGCGGACAGCAGCTGCTCGTCAAAGTAGGACGGCCGACCGGCAACGCCGAAGGCGACCCCCTTGTGCATGCGGTCCACGGTGATGGCCCAGGTCGCTTTGTCGTGCAGCGGCCGGCCGGTAGGATAGCGGCGTGCCACGTTGTAGGAAAACATATTGGGCGTATGGCAGCCGTGGCAGGTCCGCTCCATAACGTCCCGGCCGGGACCCGGCGGATAAATTTCGTCGTAGGGCAATACTCTGGCTTCCGGCGACGGTGCGGTACCGGGCGTGGGGCTCCAGCCGCCCCGGTAGAACATGCCGCCCACGTAGTCCGGCTCGAACTGAGCGTCCTTGAGCACAAAATCCAGCGTGGCCCGCGCATCGGCTTCCACGTCCAGCTCCACGGTCTGGGGAGCAAAACCATCCCTGAAAACCTGGCCCACCGCCGGCCTGATGGTCACCTGGTAGCGCCCCGGAAAAAGATTCACGGCGCGATAGCTGCCATCCACGACATAGACCATGTAGCCCACGTTTTTTTCCAGATTGAGCGCATAGACCGTCGCCAGCAGGCCGGCCCTGCCCCCGGAAACGGCGCCGGACAGCTGACCCATGCCCGGCAACACGTCGGCATAGGTAGGCAGGGTCCCCACCAGCAAAGCGACACTGGCGAACGTACGAAACCAAGATCTGCTCTGTGGGCTCATGATCCCCTCCACATAAAGCCTGCCCATCCCAAGATCATCGAACTGCGGACCTCTGCGGCTCAATGCTCACAGCAGCCGTGACCACTGCCCGGTTGGGGCGCGGGGTGTGGGACTCAGCCTCTACTGAGACGCCGACGCCAAGATGTCATCCCGCGCCAGCTTCGCGGAGTAGGCCGCGCCGATCGAGCCTGCGTAACCCCGCGGCCCGCAGGCATCCCCAACGTTATACAGACCTCTGATCGGCGTGCGCACCGGGTAGGGCGAGCCGGGCTTGGTCCGGTAACCGGGCCATTTGCCGCGAAAACAGCTCTTACTGAGCACGCGGCAGCGGCTGTCAAACTCCGGGATGATGTCGCGCAGGTCCGCCAGGATCAGGTCCATCTCAGCGGCCACATCCAAAGGCTCACCCTGGCGCAGCGGCGCGGCCCCGGCCGTATACAAGTGCTGGCCCGGCGGCGCAACACCGGGGCACTCCATGGACGGCACATCGAGCATGTTGACGCGCCGTGCGCCGCACACGGCGATCGCAGAATAGTCCACCAGCAGCGCTTCGCTGGCGAAGTGCAGCCAGAAAATGGTCGTGGGCGTGAGGTCGGTCTGCAAGCGAGCCAGGTGACTGCGTTCGAAGTGCTTCGACCCGGCCAGTTCCACGGTGCGCTCCGGGCCGGTGTCGCTGACGATCACGGGGGCGTTGATCCTGACGTCCGTCCCGCCCTTGCGGCAAATCACCCCGCTGACGCGCCCCTGCTCGACGGCGATCTTCGCGACCGCGCAACGGGTCCAGACCTCCCCACCCCGCTGTTTGATGAAATCCGCCATTCGTTCCCACAATCGAAGGCTGCCGCCCTCCACATAACCGAAGCGCAATGGCGCGATGGCCTTGATCAGATTGAAGTACTCCGCGGCGGGCAACTCGTCTGCGTTCACCGTCAACAGGGAGGCGATGGTGGCTTGGAAAATACCGTGGATGCGCTCGTTACTGGTGTACTGGTCCAGCCATTCCCGAAAGGTGATTGCGTCCGAGGGCGGCAGCCAGCGGAACGCGTCTGATACGGCGGCGGACACCCGCGCGGCTTCGTCCTCGGAATCGGCCAGAGCCTTGATGGTGGCTCGCAGGCTCCCGCCCTCCAGAGGTATTTCGTGATATTCGCCAGCAATCCAGTACGCCGCGCTGGTGACCGGGTTGACGCCCGACTCGACACCGATTTCCTGGCACACGCTTTCCAGCTGCCCATTGACCTGGACGGCAATTCCGCCGGCAGCACACTGAAAACCATCGTGATCGACGGTGGAGAAGCGACCACCCAGATAGCGCCGCTTCTCCGTCAGCAACACCTTGAGCCCCGCGTGAGCCAGCAAGGCCGCCGCGCACATGCCGCCGGCCCCACCACCTATCACGACAACATCAAACTTTTTTTCCATCCAAGCGCCAGCCTGCTGCCTCAAGGGCGTTCCAATATGGCGCGAGCGTCGAGCGCGATCCCCGTCGACCCCTGTACGGTAAATGGGTTGATATCAAGCTCGGTAATCTGCGGAAAATCCATGAGTAATGTCGACACTCTGACGATGGCATCGACAATGGCATCGGTATCAACTGCGTCCCCGCCGCGCGCGCCAGCCAGAACAGCCCGTGCCCGAAGTCTGCTGATCATGGTTTCCGCTTCCGAGCGTGATACCGGCGCCATGGCAAAGGACACGTCTTTGAGGATCTCCGTGAAAATGCCGCCCAAGCCAAATACGATGATCGGACCAAACCCTGCGTGTCGGGAGGCGCCGATAATAGTCTCCACGCCCTCGCTGTGCTGCCGTTGCAGATGAACACCATCGATCACTGCATCCTTGAACCGGGCTTGAATGCCCCCACACATCTCCCTGAAGCTCTCCACCAGTTCCTCAGGGTCGGCAATGTTCAGTCTGACTCCACCCACGTCGGACTTATGAACGATCTGTTCACTGGCGATTTTCATCACTAACGGGTAACCCAGGGCGGCACCGATCTCGAGCAGTTCCCGCTCATCGGCAGCCAGGGCGGCCCTGGCCGTATTGATCCCGTAGCTTTCGAGAATCTCCAGCGTCTCGGTACCCAGCACCTCCACCTCATCTGCTGCCGCGCGTTGCAGGATAGCGGCTGCCCGGTCGGCATCAACATCGTCCAACTCGGGCGCAGCCGCAAGCGTCCGGCCTTTGATCTCGTGGTGATAACGATAAAGGCCCGCCAGGGCTCGTGCGGCGCTTTCCGGGCTGCCAAAGCCCGCCACCACGCCGCTCTTTTCCGCCTCCTCGATGACTTCATGGCGGTTCATACCGAAGGCCCACAGGGCAATCGGCTTGTCAGGAAAACGCTGCTGGGTCGCTACGATGCCGTCCACGAGTTCTCGAAGCGACTCGTAGCCGGTAGAGCGATAGGCATTGAGGAGCACGACGGCGCCATCCACGTTGGCGTCCTGCAGCAGCAGATTGAGGATATCCAGATTCGCGCCGGCCAATCCCTGCTTGAGAACCGCCATCCAGGTGTCCACCGGATTGCCGACGGGCATCCAGGGCGGATTCCGAGTCTGAATTTCAGCCATCACGGCTTCGGAAGGGGTGGCAATCTCCAGACCGTGCTGGCTCAATGCATCCACCACCGTAATGCCCCCGCCGCCAGAAATGGTCACCACTGCAAAACGCTTACCGTTGATCTTGGGATAGGTCAACAACGCCTTGTTGAGCTCAGTCATCTCGTCCAGATCGCGCACCCGGAGCACGCCGCCTTTATCGAAGGCGGCGCTGACCACGTGGTCTTCACTGGATAAGGCGCCGGAATGAGAAGCGGCCGCCCTGGCCCCTTCCTCACTCTGACCGACCTTGTACGCCACGATGGGCTTGTTGGGCGTGATTTGGGCAGCGAGCCTGACGAACTCAGCGCCGTCGGCCAGGCCCTCCATATGCAGGTTAATCACGTCAATTCGGTCATCAGCTGCAAGGTGAGGCAACAAGTCCGTGAAGTCCACTTCGGCGGCGTTGCCAATGTCGATGCCCAGGCCTAAGCCGGTGGTGAAGTGGCCGGACGCCAATACGAACATGCCCGACTGACACACCAGAGCATTGCGCTTTGGCTCCAGGTCAAAGCGCTGAAACGACGTGTGGAAGTAGTCGAAGGAGTTGGCAATCCCGATGGTGTTCGGGCCGACGATGCGCGTGTCCGTGCCGCGGGTAAGCTCGACCAACTGGTTCTGGAGTTCGCTCCCGACCTGATCCGCGTCGGCAAAACCCTGGGAGATCACCAGCACCGTCTTGATGCCCTTCTCGACACAGTCGGCAACGGCCTCGGGAACCGCCGTGCGCGGCACCATGATGATGGCCAGGTCTGCCGGCTCGGGGATATCCCACACCCGCTTATAGGCCTGGTGGCCCAGCACCTGGTCGGCGCTGAGATTGACCGGATAGATGACCTTTTCGATCCCCTCCCTGATGAGATTTTCCATCAGGTTATAGGAACCCGGGCCCGTCCTGTTGGACGCGCCAACGATCACGATAGACCGGGGGTTGATCAGCCGCTCGAAATGCTCGCGGCTAAACCCCCCCATCAACCTGTATCTGCCTGCGCCCGGCGCTCACGTCCGAAGAATCGATCAAATCTCCAGAAATTCCTTGTAGTTCGCATTGGCAAAGCCGATCACATTTGGCTCCAGCTCCGGACCCCGCGGGTCTTCGCCGCGCATGGCTCTAAACACCTTCTCCGGCGTCAGCGGCAGCTCCTTAAAGCGGATGCCGATGGCATCGTAGACCGCGTTCAAGATAGCCGCGCAGACCGGCCCGGTGGGCGCCTCGCCCACTTCCTTGCCGCCGTAGGCGGACGTGTGGTCGTAGCTGTCCACGATCTCCGTATCCATGTCAGGCATGTCCATGGTGGTGGGGATCTTATAGTCGTGGAAATTGGCGTTCATGATCCGACCCTTCCGGTCCACGACGATCTCCTCAATCAGGGCCTGCCCCAGACCCATGGAGATACCGCCCTCCACCTGGCCTTCTACGCTGGCCGGATTAATGGCCTTACCGCAGTCGGTCGCCTCGTAGTACTTCAGGACCTTCACCTGGCCGGTGCGCAGATCCACGTCCACCTCCGCCACCTGGGCGGTGAAACCGAACGCTGGCGATGGCCCGATAATCTTGCCCGGGTAATCACCCTTGGGCTGCGGCGGGGTGTAGTCGCCGGTACCGAACACGGTGCCGACGATATCCTGGTACTTCCAGACCGCGTCCCAGAAACTCATGGTCTTCTTGCTGTCATAGATGGAGTAGATGGTCTCGTCGCGACACTCGAGCTGCTCGGCCCGCACGCCAAGCTGTACGCCAGCCACTTCCAGGAGCTTGCGCTTGGCGTCCAGGGCAGCGTTTTTCACCGCGTGGCCGGCACCATAGGTTGCTCTGCTGTCCATAGTGCCGTTGTCCATGGGGGACAACAGGGTATCCTGGCAGATGAAGTTAACCTTGCGGACCGGCACGCCAAGCACCTCGGCAGCCACCTGGGTCATCACCGTGGTGGAGCCCTGGCCCAGATCCGTGACACCGCAGAACACCGTGACGCCTGCTTCCGTATCGACGCGAATATTGGCCGTGGAATGGGCGCGGGAGCTGTTGTAGAGCAGGAACGCGCCACCGGAGCTGTAGTGCCCGGCAGCCATGCCGATGCCGCGGCCGTGGGGCAGCTTGCCGTGTTTCTCGACGAAGCCTGAGCGCTTGGCGACGGAGGTCAAGGCTTTCTTGAACTCCGAATGCCGGCATTCGACGACCGACGGAGCCTTGTAGCCCGTTTCCACCGCATTGATCATCCGCAGCTGGTAGGGATTCATACCGAGCTTCTCGGCGGCCATGTCGAAACAGCTCTCCACCGCTGTCCTGGCCTGAACACCGCCGAAGCTGCGCTGGGCGCCGGGCGTGGGCTTGTTGGTATAGACCCGCCGACCGTTATAGCGAATATTCGGGACCTTGTAGGGCAGCTGGGTCAGGGCGCCGATGAACCACAGCACGACAAAACCCCAGCCGCTGTGGCCGCCGCCGTCCAACAGGGTGCTCAAATCCAGCGCTTCCAGGGTGCCATCCTTTTTGAAGCCCAGGCGCATCTTCAAATGGCAGGGATGGCGGCTCTTATTCTGGAAAAAGACCTCATCGCGACCATAAGTGAGCTTGACGGGCCGGCCCAGCTTGCGGCTTAAGTAGCTGGCCGAAAGCACCGAGGGGGTGGCTTCTGATTTACCGCCGAAGGCACCGCCGATATGGGGCACGATCACGCGGATATCTTCCACCGGCATATCCATCACTTTGGCGACCGTTCGCTGCAGCATGTGGGGAAGCTGGTTGCAGTTGTAGACGGTGAGCTTTTCGGCGCCGGGGTCGTAGTCGGCGATGACGGACTGGGGCTCCAGGAACGCACAGTTCGTGCCGGAGGTGTAAAAGGTCTCTTCGACGACCACGTCTGCTCGCGCAATCACGTCATCCACATCACCAAACGCCTGTTCGGCGTGATGATTGATGTTGCTATCGGCGCCCTCGTGGATCATGACATTGGACTTGGCCGCCTCCCAGGCATTCACCAGCGGCGGCAGCTCCTCATACTCCACCTCAATCAACCGACACGCGTGCGCCGCCGTGCGCTCGTCCAGGGCAACCACTGCAGCGACGCCTTCGCCGAAGTAGCGTACCTTGTCGATCGCCAGCGCGCTTTCCGTTGGGGTCAATTCATTTACGGAATAGAGAGTCGGGCAGTCCTGACCCGTCATGACCGCCAGCACACCCGGCAGCTTTTCCGCCTTGCTGGTGTCGATCTTCCTGATATAACCGTGGGCGATCGTGCTGTTCAGCACCTGGGCATACACCAGACCGTGCAGATCGATGTCGTCCGTATACATCGCGCGCCCGGTTACTTTGTCGAAACCTTCCACGCGCGGAATGCTTTTACCGACGATAGCAAACTCGTCTTCCACCTGTTCTTCAACGACGGTATCGGGAACCACCGGCTCCAGCTCTCGCAGCTGCACAACCGGCTGCACTTCCGCTCGCGTCTCTTGTAGCTCAGCGGTATCGGCCAGGACTTGCTCTTGGACGTCGCGTTCGTTTCTCACAGCAGTTCTCCCGAAATTCGTTACTGAACCTGGACCAGGCGTGGTTTTTCGTACTCAGCGTCGCGCACTGCTTCTACCGCTTCGATGATCTTGGTGTACCCCGTGCAGCGGCACAAGTTGCCCGACAGCCCGCGCTTGATCTCCTCCCGTGTGGGGTGAGGGTTCTCATCCAGCAGGCCCCGCGCCGACATGATGATACCCGGGGTGCAGAAGCCGCATTGCACACCCTGCTTCTCCAGGATGGCACGCTGAATGGGGTCCAACTCACCGTTGGTCTCCAGGCCTTCGATGGTGCGAATCTCCTTGCCCTGACTGGACATGGCAAGCGTAATGCACGACAGCCGGGACTTGCCGTCAATCAGCACCGTGCAGGCGCCGCAGTCGCCCTGATTGCAGCTGATCTTGGTACCGGTCAGCCCCAAACCACGGCGCAGAGCATCCGCCAACGTTTCGTTGGGGGATACCATCACATCGTGGGTGTTGCCATTCACTTTCAGTTGGACTAGTTGCTTCACTTCAATCTACTCCCGATCAATACGCGGTGCGCTTAAGCGCCGCTATCAGTAGCCTGCTCATAGGCCTCGGCGAAAGCCCGCTCAAAGAGGACTTTGAGCACTTCCTTGCGATAGTCGGCCGAGGCGCGGAAATCATCGATGGGCTTGGAGGCGTCTGCACAGGCCTGAGCTGCCGAGCGCAGCGACTCCTCATTCGGAACCTGTCCGTTGACAATCATCTCAGCAGCCTTGGCCCGAATCGGCGTCGGCGCCACCACCCCGAGAATGATTCGCGAATCAACGACCGCGCCAGTATCCGGATCCACCTGCACGCTGACGGCCGCGCTCACCATGGCGATCTCCATGCCGCCGCGAACCCGAAAATGCTGATAGGCGCTGCCGGAATCAGGGGCGGGCGGCGGCAGCGTGATGCTTTCCAGATACTCGCCAGTCTTGAGCGCCGTCTTTCTGTTGCCCAGGATGAACTCGATGAGGGGCATGGTGCGGCTGCCCGCGCTGCTGCTGATCTTGACCTCGGCATCAAAGGCCGCCAGTGCCGGCGGCGTGTCCGCTGCCGGGGAGGCGTTGCAGATGTTGCCGGCAATGCTGCTCATGCTGAGGATCTGCCGGGCGCCGACGGTCTCGGTAGCCGTCCACAGGGCCCGATAGCGTTCTTTGACCACCGGCACCAGAAGCAACTCGTCCATTTTCGCGGTAGCGCCGATATAAAGCCCCTGTTGCTCATCGAAGCTGATGGTGGCCAGCGAGTCCAGGCTGTTGATGTCGATCACGTACTTGGGCGTGTGCGCATAGTCCTTCATCTGCACCAACAAGTCCGTGCCCCCGCAGAGGATGCGAGCGTCACTGCCATACTCCGCCAGCATGGTGGCCAGTTCCCCGGGATTCCTGGGGGCCAGGTATTCAAAATTCGGTAAATGCATGTTCAATCCCAACCAGCGCCCTGGGGCGCAGAAAAAATGACCGCGACGCGAACGGGCCGCGCCCCGGCTGCTGCTAATGATATAACTATCGACCATTTTAGCCGCTTTGTAAAGGACCTGAATCTCAGAAATACGCGTCTAACCCTATGTAATTGAAAGGCCTTGAAATAGTATATACATATACCATGACAATGATCTAAACTTATCCCTCATGAAACCAGCGCCCAGGCGGGGACCATGACACCCTCTCATCGACATCGGGATCGGGAATATGAGGAGATCCTCACCGTGCTGCGGGATTCCAAGACCCCGCTGTATCACCAGATCTTCCTGATCCTCCGGGGCAAGATTCTCGACAACACCTACCCGCCTCACGCGCTGGTGCCCAATGAGAAGCAACTCATGGAGATGTATGACGTCTCCCGGATCACGGCCAAACGGGCGCTCAACGAGCTCGCCGATGCCGGGTACGTGGTGCGGCAACGGGGCAAGGGCACCCGCGTCAGGCCGCAGCTGCCCGACGCGCCCCTGGAAATCCCATCAGACGATCTCACCGAAAGTAAGCATCAGATGGGGCTGCAGACGGCGGCGGAAGTCCTGGAGTTCGCCTATATCAAGGCGCCCTCCCATATCGCCATCCACCTGGAAGGCCGGGAAGGCGATATCGTGCAGATGGCGGTGCGCATTCGCAGCTACAAGACCAAGCCGTTTGCCTACATCATCTCCTACGTTCCCGAATCCATCGGTAGCGGATATACGCGCGAGGATCTGGCAAACAAGCCGCTGTTCCAGCTCATCGAGTCCAGCGGCATCAAACTGACCAGCGCCCAGCATTCCGTGAATGCCGTGCTGGCCGACCCCGTAGTCGCCCCGCTGCTGGGCGTTGATATTGCCAGTCCCCTGTTGAGCGTTAACGAGCTGATATTTGATCAGCACAACAGGCCCGTCGAATATCTCGCCGCGCTCTACCGACCCGATCGATTCAACTACAAGGTCAACCTGGCGGTGTCCCCGGAGCGCCGCTCCGCGCAGGCGCATGGCGCCGTGAACGAGAGCTCGGTGCGGCTCTCTTCCGTCTAGCTAGCGGTTTTCAGCCGACGTAGAAAACGCAGGGCTTGGTGCCCTTCTCCGGCAGCAGGGAAAAAGCGTTCGCCCGGCTGATCAGGTCGTTGAGGTTCTGAAACGGCGTCTCGTCCTCCGCCGAGTCCTCACTCACCACGCCGAAAATCCGCGCATCCGTGGGACATGCCTCGGCGCAGGCCGGCTCCTTGCCCTCGTCGATGCGGTGGTAGCACAGGTCACACTTGGCGGTGACCCCGTTGGGAGCGCGGTTGGTATCAGGCTTGTCAAAGGCGGTCTGCCCGTCCGGGAAAACGGTGCGGTTATCCAGGATCTGAAAACGCTGCTCGTAGGGGCAGGCGAGGATACAGGCGCCGCATCCAATACACTTATCCCAGTCCACCAGCACGATGCCGTCTTTGTCGCGCGCGTAGGTCGCCTTGGTGGGGCAGACATCAATGCAGGATGCATCTTCGCAGTGATTGCACATCACCGGCAGAAACTGCCGGTTGGCGTTGGGGTAGGTGCCGATTTCGCGTTCGAGGATGCGGGTAAAATTGACCGTGTTGGCGGTATTGTGCTCCACCTTACAGGCAATCACGCAGGCATTGCAGCCGTTGCACTTGTCCAGATCCATGACCATCCCGTACCTGGGCACTGGCATTCTCCTTTAAATTTTCCTGACCCGAACCCGGGTGCATGAATCGGTCTGCCCGCTGAGCGTATCGATGTGGTCCACATTGGGAGCGGGCAGGAAGTTGTTGAAGGCCGTACCTTTGTATTTTGACAAGGCCAGCTTGCGCGCCCAGTGACCAAGAGTAGCCGGTATGCCGATGCACTCGGGGTGAATCAGCTCGGTCACCTTCACGGTGCCCTCGCCTTTTGCATAGCGCGACTCGATCAGGATCCGATCCCCGTCTTCGAGACCTTTCTGCTCGGCGGTGGCGCGATTCAACATCACGTTGTAGGTGTAGGGGTTACCCTGCGCCAGCTCGTCGATCCAGACGTTATGATTCAAAGAGAAGGTGATGAACGGGATCTTGAAGTTCACCACGAACAGGTCGTACTCGGCGTCGGGATGCTCGTGGGCGTGGCAGGGGAAGTAGGACAGTAACGGCGTATAGGGCCGGAAATCCCATTCAAGGCCCAGCTCATCGGTCACTTGCTTGACCTTCTCGCCGGTGTCGATCAGATGCTCGAGGTAGATCGGCACGCGGGCATCCAGGAATGGCCGCGGATAGGCCTCCTGAATGGTCTTGGCCCGCGTAATCATGCAGGCGGTATCGGATATCTGGTCCAGACTGAAGTCGTCACCGAGCAGGGTCTTGGCCTGACGCTCGGCAATCTCCCGTACCGAGGGTCTGGTGCTGGCGTCCAGCTTGTGCTGCTCGTCGATGATCCAGATGTCGTTACCAATGTCGTAGAGCTTGTCGATGATACCCAGCCGGTCGGCCAGTTCCAGGTAGACATCCGTCCAGGGTTTGGCTTCCCCGGGCGGCGCCACGGCCTGCTGGCGCATCAGCCAGTACCACTCTCCGGGACCCGGCGTAATAAAGGCGTAGGGATCGTTGGCGGGAAACAGGTCCCAGCGCTCGTAGTCGTGTGAGTCCGGCAGCACGATATCTGCGAACTCGGCGGTCTCGTCGATAAAGGTGGCAAAGGACACCTGAAACGGCACCTTGGCCAGCGTCTCAGCCATCGCCTGTGGGTTGTGACTGTTCATCATCAGGTTGGTGCGGCCCTGCAGCAGCACCTCAGCCCGATAGGGAATACCGAACTTCTCGGGCTCGGAGATGCCCCAGGCAAACATGCCCCGGGTGAACAGCGATGCCGGGAACAACTCATTCAGATCCAGCGTCTGCGGCACCTGCGGTTCCCGCGGCGGATAGGGCTTGAAGTACTTGGCGATGTGCTGCGCCGGGACCAGCATGCCGTCGGCGTCCTTCTCGGGTGCCCAGAACGGTCCGACCGGATTCACGCCACGCTGGCCACCGGGCACGTCGAGATTGCCCACCATGAGGTTGAGCATGTGGATGGCCAGCGAGGTATGGCAGCCGCCCTTATGAGCCCCCGACCCCCGCTTGAAATGGATTCCGGCGGGCCGCAGCGGCAACTCATGGCCATCGATGGTGACGGTGCTGCCGATGGAGGCGGCCTCTCCGAATTCCCGAGCAAGGCGGCGAATGGTAGCCGCGGGGACGGTGGTGATGCGTTCAGCCTCTGCCGGGGTGTACTGCTCGAGATGCCCCTTGAGCACCTGAAAGGCTGGCCGCCCAACCTGCCCGGCCACCGTGTACTCCCCTTCCAGCGCGGGTTCGCTGAGGGCAGGGTCATCAAACACCCTGGCCTCGCCGGCAGCGCCATCCCAAATCAAGGGTTTGTCGGTTGCCGGGTCCCGAAGATAGTGGCCATCCGCACCGACAAGGTAAGGGCCGTTGGTGAAGGACTTGAGGAACCCGGCGTCATAAAGCCCATGCTCGTTGAGCAGCACGTTGAGCATGGCCAGCGCCAGAATGCCGTCGGTGCCTGGCTTCAGCGGCACCCATTCGTCTGCCTTGGCCGCCGCATTTCCGCAGAATGGATCGATGACGATCAGCTTGGCGCCGTTGGCGCGGGCCTCCGCCATCTTGTTAGCGCTGTGCAGCGGGATGGTCTCCACAATCGCGCCGAGCTGCGTGCCCCACAGCACCATGTAGCGGCAGCGCTCAAAGTCCAGCTCGCCGTTGAAGGAGCCATTCAGCAACAGGTTGGCCACATGAGGCGCAGAGCCGCAATAGTCGGCCCGGTTCCAATGCAGATTGGACGTCCCGAACGCGGCGCCGAAGGCTTTGCTGATGCCATAGCCGGGCATATCGAAATGAGCGATCACCAATTTTCGCGGATCGTCTTCCAGCACCCGGGCCAGCCGCTCGGTAATGGTATCCAGAGCCTCATCCCAGGAGATTTCCTCCCACTCGGGATCAACCCCCAGGCCCTTCTCCGGATTGGTGCGCTTGAGGGGGCGCAGCAGGCGGTCGGGATCGTACAGATCCAGGAACCGCGCCTTGCCCTTGGCGCAGATGTGACCCTGAGAATTAGGCGCTTCCGGATCGCCTTCGATGTTCACGACCCGACCGTCGACACGATGCACACGGATACCACAGCAGTTGTAGCAGCCCATGCATACGGACGGCACCCAGGCATCTTCCTTGGCGGTGGTCGCCGCTCCCTGTTCAGACATTGCTTTGTTCATACTCTCCGGGTCGGTTGCAGCACCGCATCGAAAATGCCTGCTTTCAGCCAAGCATAGCGTCCACAGACATCGCCGACGAGCCGCGCCACCAACCCGACCCAGAGCAGGCCGAGAGGCGCGACAGGCGCATTAAAGATAAGCGCGACCGCAATTATAGGCAGAACGATACCCGCCCCCACCGTCAGGACCCAGAACAACAGCGGCTCCTGTTTCACCAGGTAGCTCACCGAGAGGTGCGCGGCAGTACCGGCGGTGCGCATGGTCACCAGGTAAACCAGCGTAATCAGCGCGACGCCGATCAGACAAGTCTGTTGCAGCCAGGCAGCGTTGAGAGAACCCAGCTGGCTCTCCAGCTGTGGCTCAATGGTGAGGTAGATCAGCACGACGATCCCGCCACTGGCCAGCCCGTTGGCCATTGAGAGCACGGGCAGCAAACCAGTACTCCAGAATGGAATGGCGGGCGAGGCGGCCATGGCAAGCCCCGGGTATAGCAGGATGAAGCCGCCTGCCAAAACCATGACCAGCTGCACCGCGTTGGCCAATCCCTCACCCATATCCCAGCCCAGCACCAGGGGTGCGCCGACATACAGCGTTCCCAAGCCGATGAACCCGCCAATCGTCACGGTGCCGCGACTCACCCACGAGCGGCGAACGTTGCGGATGGCCATCCAGGCCCGAAACGGATGGCCCAGATGAGAGAGCAGCAACAAAACGGCGAGGATCAGCAGGACGACTCCGGCAATCATGCCCGGAACCACGTTGAGAAACATGGAAGCTACAAAAAGGCTGGCGCCCCAGCCCTCAAGGGCGAACACCGTCGCTTCGCGGAACCCCCAGATCGTCTGCAGTTTCGGCGAGACGGTGAAGTCCAGGCGACCCTGCTTGCTGAGCGAGTTTTTCATGCCTGATTAGAATCCCCAGCCCTGCACCGCAGGGCATTCGGGTTGGGATTCTATTGCAAGTCGCTCGAAGAAAGCCATTGTTTTTCCAAGGGTTGCGCTTGAGCTCGGTGGTGTTTCGCATAGCGAACGCATGCGGATCGACGCAGACAAGCACCCATCGGTAGGATCAAGTATGAGAATAAGTGGGCAAAAACCGGCAGGGTAAGCGATGCAATACCGCAGATTGGGCCATAGCGGCCTTCATGTGTCTGAGATCGCTCTGGGCGCGGGGAACTTCGGTAAACGCGTGGATCAGGCCGTATCCACACAGACCGTGAACTACGCGCTCGAGCATGGCGTGAATTTTATCGACACTGCCAACTGGTACGGTGGCGGCTTGTCGGAAACCTACCTGGGCCATGCTTTGAAGGGCAGACGCGATCAGGTGGTGCTTGCGACGAAGTTTGGCAGTGTGATGGGCGATAGCGTCAATGATCGCGGATCCTCACGCTACCACATCATCAACGCCCTGGAAGACAGCCTGAAGCGTCTGCAGACCGATCACGTGGATCTATATCAGATGCACATCCCGGACCCCGCAACGCCGGTGGAGGAAACCCTGCGCGCTCTGGACGATCTGGTGCGGGCAGGCAAAGTGCGTTACCTGGGTCTCTCCAATCATGCGGCCTGGCAGATCAGCGATGCTGCCTGGCAGGCCCGGGTTCTGAACGTGGGGCCCGTCGTGACGGCCCAGGCCCGTTACAACATGATCGATCGGCGCATCGAAGAGGAGCTGATACCCTGCTGCCAGCGCCATAGCGTCGGCGTTCTCCCCTGGAGCGGGCTTGATGGTGGCTTTCTAACAGGCAAGTATCGCCGCGGCGATCCGCCGCCTGCGGGCACCCGGATGGCAAACCCGCCAACCATCAACAAACACACTCTGGACGAATCCAATTTCGACAAGCTGGAACAGTTGGAAGCCTTCGCCGCCGCGCGCGGCTACCCCGTCGGTCAACTGGCCATCATGTGGCTGCTGGCCAAACCCTTCGTGAGTTCCGTGTTGAGCGGGCCCATGCGACCGGACCAGCTGGATCTGTACCTGTCGGCGACTCAGGCGCGGCTCAAGCCGGAAGAAGTGGCAGAACTGGATCAGATCACGGAGCCTGTGCAGGACGTGGACCCTCTCTATTTACCCTTTCTCCACCAGGAGAAAGCCACCACCTAGCAGGAAAGTCACAACGGCAGCGGCTTCGCCCTACCGATAAGGAGAAATCATGCCCTATCCCTACGAGTCCTTCAGTGAATGGCTCGCCGAAGAAGAAGAGCTGGGCTATGTGTTGCGCATCAAGGAGCCGATTAAATGCGGCGACTATGACAACATCGTAGACATCGGCAACGGCGTGCCTGGAAAGCAGCCAGAGACGGAGATCAGAGCCCTGGTGCGCTATCTGCATACGCTGCCGGGCAAGCCCATCGGCCTGATCGAGAACCCTGTCAACAACCGGCCGGATGTGCCGGTGATTGTCAACCCCTGGCCCAACCGTGCCAGGGTACTGCGGGGCATGGGCATCGCCAACAAAGACACCTTCTGCCAGGCCCTGGCCCAGATCAAGGAGCGCCGCATCCCCCCGGTGGTGGTAGATCCGGCGACGGCGCCCTGCAAGGAGGTCATCATCCGCGGCGATGACGTTGACATCCACAAACACCTGCCGGTCTGCTGGGTGGAATTCAACCAGGCACCCTGGAGTACCTGCAATTCCACTGTGATTCTGTATGACGAAAAAACGGGTAGCCACAACCTGGGCAAGCTGCGCGTCGGCCAATACGAGTGGAAGAATGCCAATCCCGAAACGCCCTACGCCCCGGAAAAGGTCAAGCGGGAAATGTTTGCCACGCTGATGTACGAAGGCAACATGACCTCCAATTCCGGCCGCTATTATCGGGAGAACTACAAGAAGAAACAGCGGTCGATGCCTGCTGCCTTCGTGACCAATACCCCCACGGATATCCACATCGTCGCCGCGATCCGGGAATTTCGCTGGCCCGGGGATGGGGATGAATACGATTTCGTGGGCAGCTTCAGAGGGAAGCCCGTGCCGGTAGTGCCGGCCGAGACGATCCCCGGGCTGATGGTGCCCGCCCATGCGGAATGGGTGATCGAGGGTGAGTTTCTGCCTCGGGACGAACGAATGTCCGATTACGCTGAGGATATTGCCTCCGGCTATCTGTTCGGTGGCGAGCTCTGCCCGATCTTCCAGGTGAACTGCATTACCCACAGAAAGAATCCCACCTGGGATGCCACCACTTTTTCTTCTTCCGGATCCAGCACGGTCATGGGCGAGGAAGCTGTCGGTAGTCACGAGGGCCCTCACACGGGCCTGCAATTCATGAACTGTGAGCCGGTTGCCATCAATTTCCTGCGCAGCCTTGGCTTCCTGGTCAAGGACGTCGTTATGGTGGGCGGAGGCCGCGAGGTCGCCGTCATCCAGTTAGCGGTCGACGGCGCGGACAAGCCGATGCCCTACTACGGCAAACAGGTCTTGATGGCCCTGCATGGCAACCCGGGGTTCTCCATCGGCCCGCCGACCAAGTACCTGATCGTGGTTGGCCCGGATATCAATCCCTATGACTTCAACGACGTCATGTGGGCGCTTGGGACGCGTTCCTGGCCGGTCTCGGACGCCATTACGATAGAGAATGGTGTCTGCGGCTGGGGAGACCCATCGGGGATACCCGGATATACGGGTTTCAAGACCTACGGCGAGCAGATCATGATCGACGGGACCGTCAAGGTGCCTGAACGGTTCGAGAGCTTTCCACCTCGCGCTGAACCCCTGGAGTGGGAAGAAAATGCCGTCGCCCAGATGCGCGCCCGATTGGAGTAGGCATGCTTCAACCCCGGCAGGTTGCCCCCGATGGATTCCCCCGGCACCAGAACGCTACGATGAAGCTTAGGGGCTTCCTGCCAAAATTTTCCGAGAACACTGAGTGAACGATCAACCTTCCGCGACCCCATAAGAGCCGCCCCCGTTCCCGCAGGCAAACCAAGCCTTAGAGCAGATACGCCACGGGCCAAGAGGCAGGATCTCTGCGGGACGGAGAGGTGAATGACGAGATGAGCGAATCCTTTCTAGACCAACTGTTTGAGCCAAGAAGCATCGCCTTGGTGGGTGCTTCCGACAAACAGGGGAAGATTGGTTTTTTCTATTTGCAGAACCTCCTTCAGTACGGAGGGGAGATCTACCCAGTCAATCCGTCCGGTGGCGAGATGTTGGGCTTGCAAGCGTACACGCGTGTCAGCGCCATCAACAAACCGGTCGACCTAGCTGTCATTGTAGTTCCATTGGATGCGGTCTTAGATGTTGTTGAAGACTGCGCCAAGGCCGGCGTCAAAGTCGCGATTGTGACCACCGCCGGCTTTAGCGAGACCGGTCGTGAGGGCGCAGAAAAAGAAGCCAAGATGCTCGAGATTGCTCGCGCAGCGGGTATGAGAATCATTGGCCCCAACTGCTTTGGCATTCGTAATTGTCATAATGGATTGAACGCTACTTTTTCTTTTCAGGACTCAGTGGCGGGCGGCCCGATCTCCTTTGTTACCCAAAGCGGCGGCGGCGGAGAGGTGATCTATACCCAAGGCCGGGATGAAGGTCTGCAGTTTGGGAAATTCATGGTGTCCGGCAACAAAAGCGATGTTCACGATTATGAAGTCCTGGACTACTTGGCCGACGACCCTCAAACGAAGCTGATCTGTTTGTTTCTTGAGTCGATTGGGGAAGGTCGAAAGTTTTTTGAGTCGGCTCGGAAGATTTCAGCAGAGAAGCCCATTGTGGTCTGCAAGATCGGACGAACGGAAGGTGCCTCCAGAGCTGCTGCGTCCCATACGGCAGCCTTAGCGGGCGACCATACGGCCTATACCACCGCCTTCAAGCAGGCGGGCCTGATAGAAACTTCGAGTGCTCAAGAATTGCTGGATGTCTCTAAAGTGCTGAGTTGGCAGCCTTTACCAAAAGGCCGCGGCGTCGGGATCATCACTGCCTCAGGCGGCCTGGGAGTCGAGCTGACTGATTTGATGGAGGAGGCAGGCTTACTCGTTCCAGAAACTGACGCGCATACTCAACAGCGCATCAAGAAAATGATTCCTGACTTTGCCAGCGCTCGCAACCCGGTTGATACCACGCCAGTATGGGGTACCTATGGTGAGGTTATGGAGAACACCATCGACGCTTTTCAAGAAAGCGACGAGATTGACATCATAGTGCCAATCATCGTTTTACGAGCAACCAGAACCGTTGAGCACATTGAGGCGGTTCGCGATGTCATTCTTAATTTAAGAAGCAAATATGCCTCACCTAAACCGGTTTATGTTTGTTGGGTGAGTGAAAGAATTGCTGCGAAAAATAAGGAAATCCTCGAGCAGGCCAAAATTCCGGTATTTGAGTCAACAGGTCGCTTAGTGCGCTCCGCCTCGCTGGTGTGCGATTACGCTGCTTATGTGACCAAAAGAAATGCAGCCGGGACCGCTAAGGAGCCCCTTCCGGAACCCCCCAGCCAACAAGCAGTGCAACAAGCAAAACAGATTTTTGCGCAAGCTCGCCAGCAGGATCGTAGTTACATTCTGGAATATGAAGTAAAACGAATCTTGGCCGATTTTGGGGTGGATACCACCCAAGAGATCATTTGCGAAACCGCACAACAGGCCACGGATGCTGCGAACACAATTGGCTACCCGGTCGTGATGAAGATCGTTTCCAACGAGGTGGTTCATAAGAGCGATATCGGCGGTGTTGCGGTTGGCTTAAAAGATCACGAAGCAGTAACACAAACCTTTAATGCGATGGAATCCAAATTCACAAACTCCTGGCCAATAGAAAAATTAACCGGTATCTCGGTGCAAGAGATGGTCTCGGGCGCGGAAGTAATCATCGGTGCGGTTAAAGACCCCCAGTTTGGGCAGATGCTAATGGTTGGCATGGGGGGCGTTTTCGTCGAAGTTTTCGAGGATGTGGCCTACCGCCTTGCTCCAATTGGTGAAGATGAAGCACTTGAGATGTTAATGGAGTTAAAGGGGCACAAATTACTGCAGGGATATCGTGGTAGTCAGGCTGTTGATATACCTTCTCTGTGCAAGACCATCGCTGGCGTCTCCAACGTTCTCAATGAATTACCGGAAATCAGGGAGATGGATTTGAACCCCATCTTCGCTAATCCAGATCGAGTGGTTGTTGCCGACGCTCGAATTTTTATTTAAGGACTGTGTTTTCATGTCGGAACTCAAGCCTCTAGTTAAATATGAAGATCTCCGCGGTTATATCGACTTGCTCCGCCAGAACGGAGAGTTGAAAACTGTCACCACCGAAGTGGACCCCAACCAAGAGCTGGGCGCTATCTTTCTTGAATTAGCAAGGCACCAGAACAGGGCGGTTCTATTTGAAAATGTCAAAGGCTCATCAATACCAGTTCTGATCGGAGGAACCGCTTCAAAAGACAGGATCTGTCTTTCCATCGGGTGTCAGGAAGCGGATTTGGACCAATTTGTTGCAGAGATCCTGGAAACCAGACGAGAAGATTTTGAGCCAAGAGTCATTGAAAATGCCCCGTCCCAGGAGGTGGTCAAAACTGGGGAGCAGGTTGACTTGGATCAATTCCCTGTTCCGACATTCTGCGAGAAGGAAGGCGGACCATACATTACGGCGGGCGTTTCTTTAAGCATTGACCCCGAGCACGGCAGCCGTAACGCGGGCATTTATCGCATTATGGTCCGGGGCAAAAACGAGTTAAATGTAAATTTCGGGATCCCAAACCGACACCTTTTGCGACATGCCCTTAAGGCACAGAAGATGGGCAGAAAGTTACCGGTTGCGGTTGCAATTGGCGCGGAGCCGGCGCTTTGGTTATGCGCCTCAATACCATTCCCGGGAAGATTTGATGAAGTTGCACAAGCAGGCGCGATTTTACAACGGCCTGTTGAGCTTGTACGAGCAAAAACTATAGATATTGATGTGCCGGCACGGGCTGAGATTATCCTGGAGTGTGAAATGGACTGTGATAATCTGAAGCCTGAAGGGCCCTACAATGACTTTCAGGGCTACTACTCGGACGTAAAAGATAACTTCACCTTAGCGGTAAAAGCCATTACCCATCGTAACAATCCTATCTATGAAACCAGCATGACGGGGCATGTGCCGGAAGGTGAGATGGAAGTCTATCGTCACCTGTCGGTCAGACAGCAGTGCGTTCAATTGCAGAAAGTAGTGCCGCAGGTTACCCGCATGAGTTTTGATGCCGCCAGCAGAGGGCATGTTTATACGGTTGCAGTGAGGAAAAAGAGAGCCTTTATGGCGAAGCAAATTGGAGCAGCCATACTCGCTTTCCCCTGGAGCAGCATCGTAAAAATGGTGATTGTTGTTGATGATGATATTGACGTGGAAGATCCCGCCCAGGTCATGTGGGCAATTGCAACAAGAGTCGACTTTGAGCGAGATACCGAGCTTTTGTCTGCTTTACCGGGCCCTGGATTCGACGTCAGCACAGGTGGCCGAACCCGTGTTTCCAAATTGATCTTGGATGCAACAAGAAAATTGGAAGAAGAAGGTTATCCGGGCAAGTTTCCGGAAGCTGGGTGGCCCGCGCAGGACGTGATGGAAAGCGTTCGAGAAAACTGGAGCAAATACCAATTAGATTAATTCCATGGAAAACACTGTGATAGATCAGACTGTACCTTGCTCGGTGGCTGCCGCAGCGAACCGTCTCCAACCAGCAACAGCGTTTCCGACACGAATTGCCCCTGCATTTGCTTAAATCACAGTGCCCTGTAGAGAGAAGGGGGTATCTATGAATCTCGTCCATGAGTGCCTGGAACGCAATGCTCTGCGTATTGCCAATCGCACGGCACTGATAAGTTCCGATGGCGCTACCAGCTACACCTATCGAGAATTGAATAAGAGGGTCAATTCTCTAGCTAACGCATTGATATCAATGGGAATAAAAAAGGGGGATCGAGTGGCGGTCTATCTCCCCAACATTCCTGAGTATCTTATTTCAGTGCTGGGGATCATCAAGACCGGGGCGATCTACGTGCCCTTTAACATCATGAACAAGCGGCAGGAGATCGACTACCTGGCCAACCACTGTGGCGCGCGCATTATTATTGCGTCCACCGAGCCCGCCCGGGCCAATCTTCTACCCATCCTCGATCAGCTGCCCGCCGTGGAAAAAGTGATCCTGGTGGAAGACGTTCCCGAGTCTCTGAAGAGCGAGAGCGTTTATGATTTCGATGAGCTGCTGCCACAGCACAGCGACGAGTTCAGCGCCGTGGATGTGGAGCCCACAGATATCGTCTCTATTCTGTATACGTCTGGGACCACCGGCAGGCCCAAGGGCGCCGCGGCAACCCATCAGAACTGGCTGTCTTTGACGGCCATAAGCGCCTATCAGATCGTTCCCATGACGGATGAGGACGTGGTCATGGGCGGATTCCCCTTTTTTCACGTAGGTCTGGTGATAGCCGTGCTCCCGGTCTTCTATGTGGGCGGCTGCGTCGTCGCGATGCGCCGCTTCGCCGCCGACACCACATTACGCGCGGTAACGGAACTCAAAATCACCCACTTCATGGGCGCTCCTACCATGTGGACCTATCTGGTAGATGAGTACGAGCGCAACAAGAGCCAATATGACGTGTCATCTTTGTGGCTGGGCCAGAGTGCCGGTGCGGCGCTTCCCGCAGAGATGGGCAGACGAGTGCAAGAGACCTTCAGCCTGGGGCTCATCGAGTGCTACGGCGCAACGGAGTGCAGCAGCTCAGTAACCCATACCCGCTTGAATCATTGGACCCCGGGCTCCGCCGGCTGGCCAACGCCGGGCTGGCAAATCAAGATCATCGACGACGACGGCAACATATTGCCTAACGGCGAGGTAGGGGAACTGTGCTGCAAGGGACCCGGCGTGATCCCCATGTACTGGAACGACCCGGAGAAGAGCGCCACGAGCCTGATTGACGGCTGGTGGCATTCTGGCGACATGGCCATGATCAAGGACGGTGGCCCCACCGAGGGACACCTGTACATCGTAGATCGTAAAGACGATATGGTCCTGTGCGGTGGCTACAACATCTACCCCGTTGAGGTAGAGAGCTATATCATCCAGCACCCGAAAGTGCTGCAAGCGATCGTCATCGGCATCCCCGACCAGCTGAAAGGCCAGATACCCAAAGCGTTCATCGTCCTGGAAGCCGGCGCCACCGCAACGGTCGAGGAGATCCGCGAATTCTGCCGCGAGCAGATGGCCAACTACAAAGTGCCCCGGGTATTTGAGTTTGTGGAGCTGGAGGACATACCGAAAACGCCATCGGGCAAAGTCCTGAAACGAGAGCTGCGCCTCATGGAAGAGGAGAAAATGAATGCCTGACGGCGCCACGATGCGCGCATGGCGCTTTCACGAATTCGGTCATGTGAAGAACCTGCAATTGGAGCAGGTACCGATCCCCTCGCCCGCGGAGGGCGAGGTACTGGTCCGACTCGACTACGCGGCACTGAACCCAGCGGACGCCTTTCTCGTCATGGGCCGTTATCCGGGCGCCGGAAAACCCCCGTTCTCTGTCGGCAGGGATGGCTGCGGCCGAATCGTGGATGCCAACTCGACCCATAAGTTCAATGTGGATGACGCCGTGGTGTTCACGGGCGCCACCGTGGGCATTACCCGGGATGGGACCTTGGCGGAGTACGTCGCGATCCCGGCAGGCGAGCTGGCGCTGTTGCCACCCTGGTGGTCGCCGCAGGATGGGGCAGCCGGCACCAAGGTCTTCCTCACAGCCTGGCAAGCCCTCTCGGACGTGGCCAAGCTCCAGGCAGGCGAGACGGTCCTGCTCACGGCCGCCACGGGGGGCGTAGGGTTGGCCGCGCTGGCCCTGTCCAAGGCCATGGGCGCCAAGACCATCGCGACGGGACTTCTGGAGCTATCGGGACATCCCGACAAGAGCGCCAAGCTCCTGGAACTCGGCGCAGATCATGTTTTCGACACCAATGACCCCGAGATCGCCGAGAAAATCCAAGCTGTGGGCGGGGCGGATGTGGTGCTCGAGTTGGTCGGCGGTGAGTCGTTCGCCCGCAGTCTTGGCGCGCTCAAGCCGTTCGGGCGCATGTGCGTCATTGGCGCACTGGGCGGCACCCGCTGCGAAATCAATCCCATGGAGATTCTCTTCAAGCGCCTCCAGATTCACGGTATCCAGGTGAGCATGCAATCGGAGACGGAATCGCAACGGGGTTTTGCGGCGCTTTGCCAGGTGCTCAAATCCAGCAAAGCCAGGCTGCTCATTGATCGCGTGTTTCCCTTCGATGAGGTCCAAGAAGGGCTTAACTACCTGCGCCACGGGCCAATGGGTAAGGTATTAGTGGGCCCTATCGGCGAACAAGAGTAATCGTTCATACCATCGCCACCGTGAGCGATCAGCCAGCAACAGGTTCTCCAAGCGCCCCGACCGGCTCCTATCCACCCTCTGGTTACGCGTGGTACGTGGTCGGGGTCCTGTATCTTGCCTACACGCTGTCATTCATTGACCGGCAGATTCTGGCGCTTGTCATCGGACCGATCAGAGCGGATTTTCAGATTACGGATTTTCAGGTCAGCCTGATTCAGGGGCTGGCCTTCGCCATCTTCTACACCATCATGGGCATCCCCCTCGGGCGGATAGCAGATAGCCACAACCGTAAAGGGCTCATTATGGCCGGCGTGAGTCTTTGGAGTCTGATGACGGTACTGTGTGGGCTCGCGTCCAACTACTGGCAGCTGTTTCTTGCTCGGGTCGGCGTCGGCGTCGGCGAGGCTGCGCTCTCTCCCGCCGCCTATTCCATTATCTCCGACTCCTTCCCGAAGGAGAAAAGGGGACTGCCCATCAACATGTATTCGGCGGGTATTCTGTGTGGCGCCGGGTTGGCCTATATCTTTGGCGGCATCGCTGTGCAGTTCGCGATGACCGGCGGCGCTCAGGATATCTTTCTGCTGGGGGAACTGGCCCCCTGGCAGATCGCATTCGTACTCGTTGGACTTCCCGGACTTCCCATCGTGCTTCTCATGGCTACGGTTCGCGAGCCCTCCCGTAAGGAACTGATGAGCACGACACAGGACGTCAGCATGAGACAGACCTTCCGCTATATCCGCAAGCACTGGCTTGCCTATGGCTCCCAAATTATCGGCACATCGTTTTTCGTGCTCACGATCTATTCCATTTTCAGTTGGGTCCCCACGATGTTTATCCGGCAGTATGGGTGGAATCAGGGACAGATTGGTCCGTGGTTTGGCTCGGTGGTCTTGATCTTTGGCACGGCCGGGCTGGCGACCGCAGGGTTTCTGACCCAGTGGCTCATGCGGCGCGGGATGAAAGCGCCCTACTCCAAGATTCTTCTGATCTCCCAGATACTGGTGATCATCCCTCTGGCATTGATGCTGGCCTTCGACAGTCCCTACTGGGCGCTGGGGTGCCTTGCGCTCACGTTCTTTTTCATGGGCGGCCCCACCGGCATGCCCCCGGCAATCCTCCAAGCTATCACGCCCAACGAAATGCGGGGCCAGATCATTGCCATCTATCTGTTCGCGATAAGCATCATTGGTCTGGCTATCGGACCGTCTGCCGTCGCGGCCATGACGGATTTCTATTTCAAGGATGATATGTCGGTCGGCATGTCGCTGACCGTGGTTACCGTCGTTGCTTCGATTATCGGCGTGGTCATTCTCGGCTCGGGCATGAAAGCCTACATCCGCAGATGGGACGAGTACGATGCCTGAGGGCAGAGCGCGCGCCGAACTCAGATCCCGACAATGGCTGCGCCACCGCTTGGGGAGATGACCTGCCCCGTCAACATGTCCGTTTCCGGCGAGGCCAGCCAGGCAACCGCATAGGAAATATCAATCGGCTTGGCCATCCGACCCAGGGGTATATCCTCAGCCAGGGCCCTGATCCTGTCCTTGCCGACGCTGTTGAGCGTCATATCAGTCTCCAGCACACCAGGCGCGACGGCATTGACCATGATGTTGAACGGCGCCAACTCCCGCGCCCAGCTTTTGGTCAAGCCCGTCAGCGCCGACTTGGCGGCGGCGTAGTGGGACGCGAAGGCGCTGCCGCCCATGGCAAAAACGGACGTGATGTTGATGATCTTGCCGTAGCGCTGCTGCTTCATCCCTGGCACGAGGGCCCGGGTCAGCAAGAACGCCCCTTTGACATGGACATCAAAGACGCGATCGAAGATCTCCTCTGTGACGTCCTCCAGCGAGAGACCCTCGCCCCCAACACCAGCATTGTTGACCAGAACATCGATGCTGCCGAGATGGGCAGCAGCGTCCTGGACCGCCTCGACCAGCGCGTCGGTGTCGCGAATATCCATGACGATCACGCGGGCCTGCCGACCCGCGGCACGCACAGCCGCGGCGGTCTCCTCGGCGCCATCCCCATTGACGTCATGCACGACAACATCGGCGCCGCGCTGGGCCAGCACGACCGCGTGGGAACGCCCCATACCCGCTGCCGCGCCGGTGACCAACGCCGTTCTTCCTTGCAATGATTGCGACACGGCGCCGCTCTATTTCAGAAAGCGACTGAGCTGCAGATTGCTCCACAGCTCTCTAGGCGGCTGGGCGTACTCGGGAAAGCCGGGATCCAGAGTTCGCGTGGCGTCGATACCCGCATGGGTGATGCTGGGACCGGGCATGGTCACCAGAGAGGCTTCCGCTCGGGCGCGGGTCATGAGCGCCCACACGACTTGCCGATCATCTTCGATGTCCACATCTTCATCCACCACTACCACACCGATGAACTTGCCTGTCTCAAGCCCCGCGCGAGCCGCCTCGAGGCCTTGATTATTCTCGGTTTTATTAATCCTCAGGTAGAGCAGATGGCCGGCGCCTGCCACCGACACGCTCACGCTGCGCAAGCCGGGAATTTTTGGCTCAAGCTCGTTGAACGCAGCCGTTTCCCGGCCGAGGGAATACAGCAGCGGGTGCTCACGGCCCGCGCTGAACAGATCGTGAAATATGGCGTCATGGCGGTGGGTGATTGCCGTGACTTCAAAAACCCGCGCCTTCTTGACCTTTGAATAGTAGAAGGCGAAATCGCCGAAGGGCCCATCGTCCGCCCAGAGGTCCGTTCGAATCCTGCCCTCAATCACAATCTCGGCGCTGGCCGGAACCAGGACGTCCACTGTCCTGGCCTGCACCATCTCTACCGGCTCGCCAACAAGCGCGCCCATGATGTCCAACTCAAACTCCCCGGGCACACCGTGCCGCTGAGTGGCGATAGCGAGCGCCGGATGGTGGCCGAGAACGATGGCGGCCTCGACATGGGAGCCACGCGCCTCGGCCGCGTTGGCGATCTCGGTGCCGTGGCTGACCGGGCTTAGGTTCATGGTGCACGTGGTTGGCGAGAGATATTGGCTGCGGTACATCCCAGCGTTCAGAAATCCCGAGTCCGGGTCACGCATGATGGTCACGCCGGAAGTGAGATAAGGTCCCGCGTCCTTTTCGCAGTGCGTGACCAGTGGCAAGGTACGCAGGTCTACCTGGTCAGACTCGTGAACAACCTCCTGCGCCGGACCCGCCGTCACCGTCACAGAGGGAATGGGGCGCTGCCACGCCTGGGCGATATGCTGGGCCAGCTGACCCACGGGCGCGCCAATGGCAAGCCCCACGTAGCGTTTGCGGGCAAATAAATTGCTCACCACCCGCATCTGGGAGCCGGCGACCTGCTCAAACAGCAACACCGGCAAGGCGCCGTCCATCTCCAAACGTTTCTGCACCGCGGAGAGTTCCCAGCGCGGATCCACTCCACCCTTCACTCGCAAGAAACTCCCGGATGACTGCGTCTGGATGTCCCCCAGAAACTTGCGCAGATCAACGCCCATTAGTCTCTCTCATGTCTCGTCACCCATACCCTAATCGAGCGGCTCAACGCGCACCATGTAGCCGTTATGGTCGGCATACCAGACCGTGACGGGATTTGTAGAGTGGTCCACCCAGGTGCGGCGGTTGTGCCCGAAAGGCTCTGGCAGCATATATTGCACCCACTGCTCCGTTGCCGGGTTGAATCTCGCGAAATGGCCGCCGTGTTGCTCTGCTGCCCAAATCTCGCCGTTCTTATCAGGCATGGCCTCATAGAAAGTCACGTACGGCGTGGGCGGAAAGTATTCCTGGGATCGGCCGGTCTGCGGGTCGATTTCAATGAGTTGCCCACCACGGCCACCGAACCAGGCTTTGCCGTCCCAACCGAAAGCGCCTTTGGCAGGGCTTGAAAGCTTGGAGCGGGTCTCAAACTCCCGCAACTCGCCGGTCTTGATGTTGAGCACGCCAATGAGGTTGCCGGGCCACTGGCCGCCGACCCAGTAGGTACCGTCTTTGCTGATCAGATTGTCGTAGGTAAAGCGCATGATTTCAAAGGGATAGCGCTCCAGAAACTTGCCCGATGCGGGGTCGATCTTGGTGACCGCAGCACCCATGACGTACCAGACGAATCCATCTGGAGCCAGGCCGAAATTACCAAATCCCGGATAGTTCTTGGGGCGCCCCGGGACGGCCAGGGGATATTGAGTGAACTTTTCCGTGCTGGGATCGAATTTTGTGAGCTTGTGGGTCCACCCCTCAGACAGCCACACAATGTCATCGTCATCGACCCATACAGTGTGGGTTCCGGACAGGGCACCCGGGGTGCTCGGGACGCGGTATTCCGTGACCACACCTGTTCGGGGTTCCAGCTTGCCGATGTAGGGCGTCCGGTGGGACGTGTACCAGACATTACCCTGCGAATCCCCGTCTACATCGTGCAGCGCCAGCAGCAAGCTGGGCATCTCATATTCGGTAATGACGACACGGGTGGCGCGGCCGCGCGGTCCAGGTAAGGTCTTGAAGGGCGCGTCGACCGCATCAGGGCCGCGCACTCTGGCCAGCCAGCCTATGATGATGTCCTCGGCTTCTTCCCGATAGGTGATCAGGCGGCGACTGCCTCCTGCCCGCCGTTCACCCTGGGCAAATGGAACGATAAGCGGGGACCCCGCATAGCGCGTCATTCGCTGTACGATCTGTCGCCAGCCCTGCTCATCGTAACGATTGCGGAAGATCTGCTGATAGGAGTGGCAGGCAAAACCACAGGCGTTGCTGAACACCCGCTTCTCCTGGCCGGTACCGGGCAAGTTCATCAGCCACTCCGAGCCCGTCAGCTGCGCGGCGATGGAATCCGTGGGTGGTAGCAGCTCCGTATATTCCAGACCCTCGATGGCCTCAACCCGTTGCAGGACAATTGGATCCAGCCGGTTCGCTCCGTCGATCCGCAGATCGTTGCGCTGAAAAGCTTTGAATTCGAGGGGTCGAGCGACCCGCAGGGTATAGGTTCCCGGCAGCAACTCCGGAAAATGAAAGGCACCTTCGGCATCGGAATAGACCGTAGTCCGTACGGCATTCGAGTCGGCAATCAGCTGCACGGCGATCCCTTCCAGAGGATCGCCGGAGTCGAGGCGTACGGACCCCCGTGGTCCACTGGTCAGCTTGCGGGGACCGTCCAAGCGAGCCACTCGCGAGGGATGAGCGCGATACCTGGGATTGGCGGGCGGTTCCTCACCTACATAGCAGCAGTCCTCCTCGCCCAGGTAGCTGACCAGGTCGGCAACGTCCTGATCGCTGAGGTCGTATTTGTACGCGGGCATCAACGGTCCACCATCCCTGATCTTGGCAGCAACGTTGGCTACCGTGACTGGCTTACCGGATAACAACGCAGGCCTGGTGAACAGGCCGTTGAGGATCGTCGCTGGCGACCCCGCGGCAACGGCGTGATCGTTATGACACTTCCAGCACTTGTGATAGTAGAGGTCTAACCCCCGTCCCGGACCGTCCGTGGCGATGGTCGCATAGTTGTAGATGTCCTCGGAGCGCTGCAAGCTGCGCTTTATGCCGTCAGCTGCTGCACTCTCCACCCAGAGTGTGCCCGCCAGCAAGCCACCAGCAAGGAACGAGGCGATCAACTGTTCTGATCGATTAATCATGTCTTCCCCCCGTCTGGGCCGGTCAGGGATCTGGCACCAGGGCCTTGGCAACAGCACGTGCGTAGGCCAGCCAACCAGACTCACGTGTTGTCGAGAACCAGGCAACGACCAGGTCGCGGGCGGGCGACACGTACAGACCCTGCCCCCGCGCCCCGCCCTTGTAGAGATCACCGTCCACGAAGATGGTGTCCCATTGCCGCGAGTTGCACCGCTTTTCCTCAACCAGATCAACTGTACCCGCCGTGACACCACTCTGATAGATGTGGGAACGGCAATCACGCTGAATGCTGCGGAGCAGGGTTGGTGGCACCACCGGCTGGGTCGCCACCGCCTTCCAGCTGGGCGTGTAAAGCATGCCGTAACGTGCCTTATCCCGAAGTCGAGTGGAGAGCCAGCTATAAATGGCGGCACCGCCCCAGGGATTCACACCCATCAGGGCATCGCCCTCCGCACCGATCCTGGACCATACCCGATCGGTGAAGAAATCCGCCAGTCGCGCACCGGAGACGCGTTCGACCAGCAAGGCGAGCATCCTGGTGTTGAGAGACGAGTACTCAAACAGCTGACCCGGTGGGCGCTTGCTGTTAACGGCAAACAGAATTTCATCGGAGGTCAGCGTGTCAACGCTGCGCATTTCCCCCAGCTCAATCCGGAAAAACTGACCCACCGAGTGCCCGGGATTGAACCGGGTCTGATCGTTCTCCGCCAGATCCAGCCCGCTGGCCATGTCCAGAATGTCGATGATGGGAATACCTTGCCAGTTGGTGTCCGCTAAATCTGGCAGATAGACATCTATGGGCTTGTTGACGTCGATTCTGCCTTCCGCCTCCAGCAGCCCCACCAGCAACCCGGCCACCGACTTGGCAGTGGAGTACCACAGGTGGTGATCGTCCTCACGCATACCGGGGTAGCTCTGGTAGGCAATCCGGCCCTGGTGGACGACAATGAAACCCTGAATGCGGGATCTGGGATCAGCGATCAACTCATCCAGCGACATCCTGCCCAGCGATGACTCCGCGATGACCTGGCCGACCCTGACATCAGGGGCCACGGCCAACTGCCGAACCGGACCGGCGCGCCGCACAACATTGTGGGGAACGAATTCCTCCCAGTGGAGGTTGTAATAGAGATTCTCATCAACCGCGTCATAGGCATTGGGAAAGCCGAAGCCCCGGCGGAGCCGGTATGCGAGCTCGGCCGGGGAACCGTCCTTGACTGCGGATACGGGCATCAGGGATGACGCCGGCCGGGCATATTTTTCCTCGGCCCTGCTCGGCAGCGACGCCGCGAGGCTCCAGAGAACCAGCAACCAGGCGATAACCCTCATATCCGGGAGTCTCGACGCCAGAGGGCTGAGACGGGACCGAACGAGCCCGCAGGACAGACGCGTTATCACCTCAGTAGTAGGCTCCCAGCGTCTCGACCTTGTCCATATCCGGGTAAAGGACACCCACCGTGGCCGGTGTGTCGGAGGAGCGAGCTGCCCAGCGGGCACTGTACCAGATGGCTCCGTCACGGGTGATGGCGAGTTTGGGCATGTCCGTCCTCAAGCGCGACGGATAAAAGGTGAACGTCTCGGTCTGTTGATCGAACTTGATCAGGGCGCCCCGCTGACCGCCGTCGCTGATCCAGATATTGTCCTCGGCGTCGGGCCAGGTGTCATAGGGTTCTGAGAACTGTGCCGGAATCTCGTACTCCGTCACCTCCCCCGTCTTGGGATCCAGCCGACCCAGCTTGCCGGCGCTGAACAAGCCGAACCAGACAATCCCCTTGGAGTCCATACCCAAGCGGCGAATGGTGCAGGCCTTGGTTGGGCCGGAATATTCGCTGAAACGCTCCGTGTCCGGGTCGAAACGACCAATGCGACAAACATGGAACTCGGCAAACCAGACCTGATCGTCGGGAGCCACAACGATGCCGTATGGCCTGGCCCGAGCCGTGGGTACTTCGTAAAGGGTGAGCTTTTCCGTCTGCCGGTCCCACTTGCCAATCCGGTTCCCCGGCAGCATGGAGAACCAAATATTGCTCTTTGAGTCCAGCACCGGCGTGTGGCCGTGCAGCCCCGGCTTCTCCACCGGATATTCGCGAACCTCTCCGGTGCTTGGATCAAGCCGCGCCAGATGGACTTCGCGCCCCGCCCACCAGACGAAACCCTCCGGATCCACCACCACGCCGTGGGGTGAACCGGCGGGATCAGGATTCATGAAATCCGTGTACGTGGCCGTGCGCGGATCAAGCCGTGTCATGGCGCTGGGAAACCCGCGCTCCGTAAACCAGACATTACCCTCGGCGTCGAAATGGGGTTCCTGGATCCAACGATTCGTCATGTCCTCGGTGTCGGGCAACTCATATTCCACATACATGGCCTTGGCCAGGGCTGCCTCGTCCAGGGGAAACTCCCCGTCAATACGCACGGCGCGCAGTGGGTCGTCGTCACCGAAATTTTCGGTCAGATAGGCCAGCAGCACCTCCCGCTCCTGGGCATCAATAACGTCAGGCGCAATCAGTGAGGCGCCGTCTTCAACCCCATAGGCCTGACCCTGGTTCATCATCATGTCCAAGGCGGCGTCCCAGGCCGCTTCGTTGCGAGGGCCGCCGGGCAGATAATTGACGCCGTGGCAGATGATGCAGGTCTGCTCGACCAACTCTCTGCCCGGCCCGGGTGGATAAACCTCATCGTAGGACGCAAGCTGCAGCGCATCGACCATGAATTTGGAGCCCGCATATTGCTCCTGGGCCAGCGACTCAGGATCCACGGCCTGCAGCTTGAAATCAGCAACATGCCGGCCGCCGGGTTCGATCTCGATTTGCTGCGCCGGAGTCTCAAAACCTGACTTCTCTACCCGCACCTCGTAGCGTCCGGGGAACATGTGCACAGCGCGGTAGTTACCATCCGCTGTGTACACCGTATAGATGACTTTCTTGTCCAGGTGCCGGGCAGTGACTTGAGCCGCCTTAAAAGGTTGATCCGATGTAACCGTTCCTGACAACAAACCCATTTGCTCAACATTCTCGCTATCCCGAGGCGCGCAGCCGAGCAGCGTAAAGCCCAACAAGCCGAGAATGACGGGTAACGCAAACCTCTCGCTCATGTCGACCGACCCCTTCCTCCCGATGACGGGTTTCTTGTCCTGAAAAAAAAGCGCCGGGAACCCAATCGGGAACCCGGCGCTGCTTGCTTTACGATAACTACGAACGTTTAGAACGTGTAGACCGCCCGGACACCGAAGGTGCGGTCATCGGGTAACCCGGCGGTAATGACGCGATTGAGACCGAATTGGGAGAAATCAAGCAACAGCTGATAGTTCGTAAAGGTCCGGTCCTCGAACAGGTTCTCTCCGTATGCTTCCAAACGCAGATTCTCGTTCTCAATTCCTACGCGCAGGTTGAAGCGGTTGGCATCGCCGGTCTCCAGCAGGTTAGCGTCCGTCGCATAACGGCTACCGGTGTGAATGAAATCCAGCCGGGTGAACCAATCGTAGACATCATTGAGCCGCGCCTGATAGGTGCCCGACAGAGACGCCTGGGTCTCGGGGCTGCGGCTCTTCACATTGCCGCGACCTGAGATGTCTGTCGTTCCCAGCAGGAAGGCGCAATCACCGCAGTCCTCGAATACTTTGAATTCCGCCTCGTTGTAGCTGAATGTGCCCTCCAGAGTGAGGTTGTCGGTGGCCGCCCAAACACCCTCAACTTCGAAGCCGAACAGATCGATCACTCCGCCAATTACGTTGCCCGAGAGAAAATCGGTCGATCCATCTGGAAGAGTGACCTGGCGCGCGGTTGCGCTTTGAGCATCCCAGTCCGCGCTGTACACCGCCGCACTGAATTGGGCGCGCCCGTCCAGCAGTGTGCCCTTTATGCCAAACTCGATGTTCTCCAGTTCCTCTTCCGGCACCTCGGTGCCGATCCCCACTTCTGCAAGCTGATCCAGAACGCTCTGGGGCTGGCCGAGCAGGTTCACGTTGAAGGCGCCCGGGCGGGTCCCTTCACCGTAGCTGGCATAAAGCGTGAGGTCAGCATTAGGCTTGTAATCCAGAATGATCCGCGGAGTCGTGCTGGTGAACGTGCCCGACGCGGATTCAGCGCCCGTGGTTCTGGCTTCGGTCAGGTCATCCTCCTGTCGGCGAGCCTCCACGCTCAGCGTAAACTGGTCGTTGAAGTCGTACTCGACGGCGCCGAAGATCCCCGTTGTGGTGATATCGAAAACGTTGCCGAAGCTGAACGAGCGGATGCTACCGAGAACTTTGAAACCACTGGTGCGCACACCTTCAAAGTCGAAATAGCTCACGCCCACTGTCCAACGCAGGCGTCTGTCCTGCGGCGAAGTGACCCGGATTTCCTGACTGAAATCTTCCAGATCGCGACTGTTCAGAAGCGCGGTGTCCTGAACCTGTGAGGGCAGCGGATCGTAATGCCGTCGGTCCAGATCATCCAGAGCCATCCACTCGTTAGAGTGATAGGCCGTGGCGGAGGTCAGCATGATGCCGTTCTCGAACTCATAGTCCATGATCAGACTGGCCTGCTCGGCCCGGCGCTCCAGACCAAAGCCCTCCAGGAAAGGCGGAATGAAGGCTGCGTCCAGGCTGAGTCCGGGATCCGCCACGCCGTTCAACAGTTGCTGCTTCTCCGGCGTTAGAACGAAGTCGCCCTGAATCTCAGAAGGTTGTGGAAACGGCGCCTCACCGCAGATGTAATTGTTGGGCCCGTTGCGCGGCGCCAAGATGGATCCCGGCGGGTTGCAGTTGAAATAGGATTCGCCGTTGCCAAAGCCGTAGCCGAAGGCGGCGGATGGTCCATCATCGTCACGCCAGTTGTGAATGCGCAGCTTGGCGGTGAACCGTTCGTTGGGCTGAAAGAATAGTGTGCCGGCGAAGCTGGTCGTCTTGCGTGCCCCCAACGTGATCGTCGGATCATTACCGAGATCCCAATGTCCGTTGGTCTGCCACTGACTACCAGACAAGCGGTAAGACAGGGTGTCGCTGATGGGCCCTTCTATCTGCAGCCCGAAATTCGAGGTGCCGAAATTCCCCGCCTCAGCAGTCACCTTGCCGGTAAATTCGTCTCCCGGTGTCTTAGTCACGAAATTTACGGCGCCGGCAAAGGTAGAGCGGCCAAAATAGGCGCTTTGTGGACCCCTGATCACCTCGATCCGCTCCGCGTCTTCAAGACCCGCGATGACGCTACCCAGCATGGGCACGCCGTCCACGAACACGGTGGCGGCCTGCTGATGGTCGTTTTCCGTGTTGATACGCATGCCGCGCACAACCAGCAAGCGATTGGACCGGTCGCCGCGACCAACCGAATGCTCCGCGAAGAAGAATCCCGGCGTGAAGTCGATGACGTCTTTGAACTCGGTCAGTCCCTTCGCCTCGATATCACCGGCACTCAGCGCTGTGATCGCCAGCGGGACGTCGAGCAGTGCTTCCTCGCGTTTGCGCGCCGTGACAACGACTTCTTCCAAGGCCCCCTCGGAGTCCTGGGCAATACCCTCTAGGCTGATCCCCGAAGTCAGTAGAAATACCGTGGCAGTGGCCGTAACCAATAGCGCTTGCGGCTTCGATCTAGACATGATTCCCCCTAGGCACGGTGTCGCGCCGTCTTGTTTGCTACCCGATCGCTGTTCGGAGTGCTGCTGGGCTCTCCCAAGTTGCGAAAACCACGTATATGGCACGCACAGTTGCGCAATATACGCAGCGTACCCCCTTTAGGCGAACCCCAATGGTTCGCTATTCGAACGCAATCTGGCCCCAGCTGCCGGTTAGCGAGCCCTACGAGGCGCGCGCGATACGCTCCGCAGCCTGGCGCAGGGGAGCGGCAAACCGGCCAATCGCCTCCCCATTGGTCAACGCTGCCTGATAGTAGGTCAGACCCAGGGCGGCCACGGTATCCCCGGCCCCGCTCACGGGGACCGCGATGGCTGACAGGGGCACGGCTTCCGACTCCCAGCTATCGCGCAGCGTGGCATAGCCATCCCGGTGGACCTTGTCGAGCAGATCGTACACTTTCTTGCGATCGCGCCTCAGTTCGACGGAAGCGCCGTCTTCGACCTTCAGGGCAGCGTTGATCAAATCGCCGCGCAACGGCTGGGCCGCCCGAGCCAGAAACGCAAAACCCAGGGCGCTGTCCAGCAACGGCAGGCGCGACCCGGGACCCTGGAGCTTCAGCCAGAATCCCACATTGTCGCGGGTCGTATGCTGGATCACCATGAAGGGGCCATTGTTGGTGGCCAGAATCAGCGGCCAACCCAACTCGCGACTCAGGTCTTCCAAGATCGGAGCAGCGACCTTGAGGATCCAGTTTTGTCGGGGGTAGAGGCTACTAAGCTCCAGGACACCTGGCGCTAACCGATAGCGTTTGGCGTCATCCCGCAGGACACAACCCTCGGCTTGCAAGGTTTGCAGCAGACGATAGGCGGTGATTCTGTTCAGGCCCGTCTCGGCGGCAACCCGGGCGTTTGACAACCCGCCCTCCACATTCAAAAGTCTGAGAATCTCCAGCCCGCGAACCAGAGAGCGTACTTTCGGCTCTTGGCCACGGCTTTGTGTGCTGGATTTCGCGCTCATGAATCCGACCTTTCCAACGGTGTGTGCGGGGCTATCGTATTGTCTTAGACCCCCGCCGGTGCTCCCTCTGCGGGCTAACCGTTCAATATATGAACGCTTGCCGCCCACTTCTGTCAAGGCCTGCTTGGTTTCCAGCTACACTGCAATCGCTCAAGGTGACGGCATAAGGTGATTCCAGCCGTGTACGACTATATTCCCCTCCCAGCACGACAACCGTTGCAATGGCCCGGCGGCAAACGGGTCGCCTTGATCATTACCCTGGCGCTGGAAACCTGGGACCTGCTCAAGGACACGGACAAACCCTACTACGCGGGTGGCCCCCCCATTCTGCCCGACGTGCTCCCCGGCAACGTTCCCGATTTTCCCAACTTCACCTGGCGGGAATACGGGCAGCGGGTCGGCGTGTGGCGCTTGTTCGAGCTGTTCGACAGCCTGGGCGTGCGCCCCAGCTGTCCTGTCAACGCGCTGACCTGCGAGCGGCGCCGGCAGATCGTGGATGCCGCGCTGGCTCAGGGCTATGAGCTGGTACCCCACAATTACGAACAGGGGGAGCTTCTCACGGACTTCGCCAATGACCCGGCAAAAGAGCGTGAGATCATCACCCGCACCCTAGAAATCTACGAGCAAACCGTAGGTCACCCAGCCAAAGGCTGGCTGTCGTCGTCATTACGGGGCACCCTGCACACGCCGGGTATCCTGGCCGAGCAGGGTTTGATCTTTTACTGCGATCTGCTGAATGACGACCAGCCCTACTTGCTGCGAACGGATCACGGCCCCATCGTCTCCACGCCCTATTCCAACGAGATCAATGACTTCACACTGCTGATGCGACGTGGCCACACCACTGATGAGTATCGCGACCTTCTCATCGAAGAACTGGCCGTGCTCAACGAAGAGGGTGCTACCCATGGCCGGATGATGAACGTGGGTTTGCACCCTCACGTTTCCGGTCGCGCCTATCGAATCCGCGCACTCAGGGAATTCATTGAGTACGCCCAATCCCTGGACACGGTCTGGTGGCCCTCCCGCGAGGAGTTGGCCAGCTGGTACTTGAAACACCATCAAGAACACATCCCCGCGACCCCTGCTTGAGCATTCGGTGCCAGGAGGATTCATGGCAGACACATTCATCCCGGGCCGGGTCGGCCGACTGGCGGTGCGCAGCAAGGGCCTGGCGGCAAAACCTGCTCACGTGGTCATCCTCGTCCAGGGCGCGAATCTCACCGGGCAGGCGGGCTTCGACCTGAGCTTCCCGGGTGGCGCGGACTATTCGCTGATGGACGCGCTGGTAGCACGCGGCCTGGGCGCCGTCACCTTCGCCCTGCGCGGCTATGGCGAATCCGACCCCCCCGAGGACCCGCTCACGGTGGATACCGACGCGGCCATTGAAGACCTGGCGGACGTGGTGGACTGGCTGAACACTCAAGGCTACGCCCGCCCGCACCTGTTGGGCTGGTCCTGGGGTGGACGTATCGCCGCCCGTTACGGGGAGCAGCACCCTGATAGCGTGGCCCGCATGGTGCTGCTGGACCCGGCGCTGGGCGGTGGCAACCTGATCCCCTTTGAGCCGGAAGAACCCTGGTGGAGTGGCGGCTGGCAGTATTTCTTCGAGCGGGAAGCGGAATATGGCGAAGAGGAAATGCGCCACGCCCTGGCCGACTACGTGGCCGCGAACGAGCCGCGCTCACCCAACGGCATCCGCCGGGAGAACGCCCGCGGCAGCATTCCGGCGGACCCAGCTGCGCTGCCCTGCCCAGTGCTGATGATCTACGGCAGCGAAGCAGGTAAGGCCGCCTACATGCATGGCGGCATACAACGAGCCGAGTATTTCGAAAAGCTGCCCACGGGGGACAAGGCACTGGTCATCATCCCCGATGGCGGCGACTACGCCCACCTGCAACGGCCGCGGCGCCGCTTCTACACGGCTATTGCCGACTTTCTGTTGGCCGAGTAATGGTCACTGTCCCGGGGACGTCGCAAGGTCGCGCTCGATGCTGCGCGATGCCAGATAGAAGTGCAGCGCCGACCAGAAGCTGCAGATCGTAGCGACAATCAGAAGCGACAGCCCCAGGGAGGATGCACCCACGAATTGGGCTGACACATCGCTCACGATTCCCACCAGCTGGGGCCCCACAATGCCGGAGATCAGATTGATGATCAGGATCATCAGGGCCGAGGCCACGGAGCGGCTGCGCACGTCCGCGACCGCCTGGATGGTGGCATAGAGCACGGGCCCCTGGAGCACGCCCACGAAAGAGGGCACCACCAGCCACAGAAAGGCGGGCACCGGCTGCTCCGAGAGCAGAACCACGGCATAAAAGGGCGCGGCGGCCAACTGGGCGAACACGCACATCAGAATCGGTGCGCGCAGGTTGCGCCGTGCCAGGCGGTCCGCCAGGAACCCGCCGGCCAGCGTGCCCAGCGCGTGAGGCACCGCATTGGTAAAGGCCAGCCACGTCCCCACCGTCCCGATCTCAAGCCCATGGGTGCGCACGAAGAAGGACGGGATCCAGACCAGCACCGCCACCATGATCAGGCCGTACATGCTGCCGCCCAGCACCATGTGGCGGAACGTGCCCTTGGCCCACAGGGTGCGAAATGCGGCTACCAGATCGGGGGCGCGGGCAATCTGGGACAACCCGTCGGCGTGACCCCGCGGCGGATCACGCAGGGTAAAGTACAAGAGCAGCGCCACCAGCACACCGGGCGCCCCGAAGGCAAACAGGGCCACGCGCCACCCGTAGGCCTGCGCAATCAAGCCGCCGGCCATAAAACCGATGAACACGCCCACCGGGGAGCCCAGGCCGAAAATGGCCATGGCGAAGGACCGTTCGGACCTGGAGAAGTAATCCGAGATCAGCGAGTGGGATGGCGGTGTGCAGCCCGACTCACCGATACCGACCAGCACGCGGAAGACCGCCAGCTGCGCGAACGACTTTGCCACGCCACACAGGCACGTCATCACGCTCCACGCCGCCAGTGCCGCCGCAATGATCTTGCGGCGGGAGAAGCGATCTGCCAGGGCAGCGATGGGCACGCCCAGAACGGCATACAGGATGGTGAAGGCGGTGCCGGTGATGAAGCCGATCTGGGTATCGGACAGCGCCAGCTCGACCTTAATGTCCGGCAACAGCACGCCGAGCATGTAGCGGTCGGCATAGTTGAAGGTGGCGACCACGAGCAACAGCCCGAGCACGTAGCGCCGATAGGAACTGCTCACGGAAAACGGTTTGGCTGCCATCGCCGGGCTCGCCATCACTGCGTGACCTGTGGCTGGAGAAATGCCTTGACCAGATCGGCCACCGGCTCCGGCTGTTCCAGAACCAGGTAGTGGCCGCATTGCGGCAGCACCACCGTCTCGCAGTCCGGGATCACGTCTTTGATCTGGGCAAAACCCACGCCACTGGGCGCCGGGTTGAACGGCGTCATGTTGTCCTCGTCGCCCGCGATCAGCAGCGTGGGCGCTGCCACCTGCCGGGCCAGCGGACTGAGATCGGTCTGCTCCAGGGTTTGTGTGCCGCGCACGAAGGCTTCCGGATCCGTGTGGCTGAAGGCCTCGCGCATGGACGCCAGCTGCGCCTGGGCATCGGGCCGCTCATAGAACGCGCGGGCAAACCCGGCCACCGCCGTAAGATCCGCCACCGCCGCCATGCCGCTGTCCCGGGCTGCCCGCTTCCAGGTGCTGCGCATCATCCGCGCGGCGCCATCATAACGGGCCAGGAAACAGCTCAAGATCAGGCGATCGATGGCCTCGGGGAACTTGGCCGCCAGGATCATGGCCACCATGGCGCCAAAGGACGTACCGTGCACGTGGACCGGGGCCACGCCCAGCGCGTCGATGAACTCGAACACCTGCTCAGCAACGCCATTCAGTCCACCGGGCCGGGGATCGCCCCGGCTCTGACCGAAGCCGGGCAGGTCGAAGTCGATGACTTGAAAATCCCGCGCCACCAGCGGCGTCAGCCGTTCAAAATTGCGGTGACCGAAAGCCGAGCCGTGGATGTGCAGGACGGGCACGCCGGTGCCCACGCACCGATACCAGAGCGTCTCGCCGCCGGGCAACGACAGAGTAGTCATATTGACCGCATCACGGTACGCGACACAAAGCCATCAGGGCACCGACATCAGGCGCCTCGTCCAGGCCCCAGACGGCTTCAAGAATCTGGTCTACCCGGCCATTAGGCAAAATGCCCTCGGCTTGCGCCCGAAAAATGTCTGCCAGCTCTGTATCGGTCATGCGTCGGCCGGGACTGCCCAGGAAAGCATCCACGCTGGTAGATTCCTTGGAGCCGTCGGTGAACTGGATCTGAAGGGAGCAGCCGTCGAAGCTTTCCCTGGTCTCGTCGGGCACCAGCTCGATACGGGAGCGCAACGCGAGAATATCGGGATCCGTGTAGGCCGGCTCGCGCATCTCATCCAAGGTAAACCGGCCCCGCTGCCAGGCGGCAGCGGCACAAAAACACAGGTCGAAGCGGGCCGTGAGCTCGCTATGGGGATCGCCGAAGCGCTCCATGCGCTCGTCGCAAATCTCCACCACAATGGGCTGCACGCCGAAGCGCATGCGCTCAACCTGCCGGCCGTTTGCGCGCGGCAAGAGCTCCAGAGCGCATTCGATGGGCGCGTGGGTAATCGTTTCCGTGGGCACAGATTTGTAGCTCTGGCCATGAATACGCCAGGTCTTGCCCAAGGCATCCAGCACCTCCGCGAATTTCTCTCGCGGCTCATCCGAGTGCGACTCCAGCATGCCCTTGTCGCCCTCAAAGGCGGTGGCCGGCGCGTCAAAGCCACGCGCGGCAAGTTGCGCCGCAGCGAGACCGGACTGGGCCGTGGCGCCTGTGATGTAGGACAGGGTCATGCTGCCAACGGATTCATAGGTGCCAAAGGCGGTGCACATGGCAATGCCGATGGCATTGCGCAAGCGTTCCGCGTCGAGACGGGCGAGCAGCCCGCAGGCGGCCGCCGCGCCGACTCCGCCTGTGAGGCCAGCAGGCACATACCCCCGGTAATAGGCCGTGGGCATCAGCAGCCGGGCAACGGCCAGCTCTACCTCCATCCCTAACGCCAGGGCATCCACCACCTCACGACCGCTTTGCCCACCCACCTGGGCGGCGGCCAGCACAGCGGGCAGCACCGCCGACGTGGCATGCATGAAACAGGGAATGTAGGTATCGTGGAAATCCAGCACCTCGAATAAGGCGCCGTTGACCAGGGCGGCACGGCCGGGCTCGGTGCCCGTGCCAAACCAGAGGATCTGGGCGTCGCCTGCACCGGCAGTCGCTGTGGCCCAGTCGTGCAAAATCCGGATGGCCTCGTGATCGGTGGCGCCCACGGATGCCTTGAGCTGGTTGAGCAACAGGCGCTTGGCCTCATGAGCCACGTCGTCCGGCACGCCGCCCGCCCGATAGTCCTGGGCAAAAGCGACCAGGCGTTCAGCAACGGTCATGTTCATTGGCCTTCCACCTGGAAGGGCCCGTCCTTGGCTACCGGCCCGTAGATCCACTCCAGCAGACTGATCTGCTTCTGATTCGCCGCGCCGAGGGCCTCGATGGCTTGGTGGGCCGGGTAGCCCCGCAACCCGACAATAGTGGGCCGACCCCCATAGACGCTGGTGTAGCATGCGGCCACCGGATAGGCGTGGATTGTGCTGATATCTGCGGCCACATCGACACCTCTCGCCGGGTCGATGAGCTGCTTCGCGACAGCACGATCCTCGATCACCAGATCGATCATAGCCTGGTACTGCTGCTCGACCGGATGGGTCTTGATGGGATAACCGGCCTTGCGTTCGGCTTCCATGTCCGGCACTTCGAACAAGCTCATGCGCACGCGCACTACGCCGGTGCTCTCAGCCCAGTGCTGGCACAGATCCCGTACACAGCCCCGGAAGTCAGCCTCTACCGAGCGCTGGCGCAGAAAGATCGCATAGCTGGGCCTGTCTGGCGGACCCTGCGGCGTTGCGTCGCCGCTATTGTCTACGTAGGTGTATGCATCGGCGCCCACCGACCGGTAGGTTGTGCTCTTGTGCACGATCAATTCGATGTCGCCGAGCATGTGGGGCTTCACATCCGCCGGCGGCGAGGCATCGAACGCCGCGAGCCCAGCCTCATCCCGGTAGCGCACGTCGGACACCCACATCAGCTGCTCGTCTTGGGGGCAGGCAAAGTCAATTCCCGGGACGGCGCCAAACAACTGCGCGTCCACATCATCGTATTGAAAGTGTCGGTAGTCGTAGATGCCCGCGCGGCGGGTAATCGCCGGACTGTGAACGTCGCGCCAATAGCGCCGCACCCAGTCCAGCGGCAGCTCGGGTTTTTTCCAACCGCAGGTGATTCGCGCCAGGCCGGCGCGGTTCTCGATCTCGCTCAGGATAGGCATCGCGTGGCTTCTTGTATTCTCCGCCTCACTATATAGGATGTATCACGCCTGCACGTGCAGGCAAACCGAAAAACACAACCATGACAATTCTGGTAATCGGCGCTACCGGCAATGTGGGGCGGCCCACCGTTGCGGCACTGCTGGCCAAAGGCGAATCCGTACGAGCCTTGAGCCGCTCGGAAGAAAAACTGGCGGCACTGCCCGAGGGTGTCGAGGGCGTGATCGGCGATCTGGAGGATGGCAGCGGTCTGGATGCCGCGTTTGCTGGAGTCGATCGGCTGTTCCTGATTACGGCGAACGGTGAAACGGAGACGACCCGCGGGCTGAATGCCGTGAACGCGGCCAAGACCGCCGGCGTCAAACGCATCGTGTTCCTCTCGGTGCAGAACCCTGAGAAGGAGCCTGCCATACCCCATTTTCGCAGCAAGCTGCCCATCGAAGCGGCGATTCGGGACAGCGGTGCCGAATACACTATCCTGCGCCCCAATCTTTTTAATCAGACCGACCTGTCGGTCGCGCAGGTCATCCGGGATTACGGTGTCTATGCCATGCCCATCGGCACTGCGGGGCAGAACCGGGTGGATACCCGGGACATCGCTGATTGCGCGGTGCGCGCCTTGACCGAGGATGGCCATGGGGGCACCGAATACGCCCTGCACGGACCGGACACCGTCACCGGCCCGGACGCGGCAGCCACATATGCCAAACACTTTGGCCGCGAAGTGCACTATGGCGGAGACGACGTGGAGAAGTGGGCTGAGCCCGTCGCAGCGTTTATCCCGCCCTGGTTGCTGGACTCCTTGAAGAAGATGTTCCTGGCCCAGCAGGCGGGGGGTTCCGCGGCGGATGAAGCGGCCGTGGCCGCCTCTGAGGCCGCTGTTGGCCATCCGCTGCGGACCTTTGATGCATTTGCCGCTGAGCTTGCGACTCAGATGAAACAGGCCTGACGGGGCGGGAACTCACCCGCCAGCGTCCAGATGCATGGCAGGTGGGGTCCTCGATGGCAACTCGTGCAGCCACCACTGGGATTCGCCATCACCTGGTTACGATAGCCGTCCGGATCGGACAGGCAACCCGTTGCCGGTAAAAGTTGTCGGCGCTGCCCTCGGCTCAAGTTTTGCGCGACGTCTCGCGCTTATGGCAGCACCGTGGCTTGTTCGATGGGTCCCCGCCCCACCCGGGCGCCCTCGGCATAGGTGACTTCAAGCCACATGGCGCCCCGCTCCGACAGGGGCCCGTCCTGCCATCCCCAGATGCTCATGGGCGGCTGATCGACAAAGTAGTCTTTGTTCAGCACGATGGTCTCTCCCGCATCCTCGGGACCCTCGCTGGTCCACACCTTGAGATCGCCGAACAGCACGTAAACAAATCTCTGGGCTTTCTTGAAGTAGCTTCGGGTGGGCGCACCCGAATGCTGCCAACCGGCAGGGGCGTAACGCAAGCGGGACCGGAACCCGCCCTGCAGGTCCTCGCTTAACCACTTCACACTCGTCCCGGGCAACTCGGCAGACTCCTCCCACTCCATAACATCCGTGCTGGCCGTGTGCTGAAAATGGGCATGGGTGAATTGCTCGACCTTCTTCCATTCATCGCTGTACATGGACCGTTTCGGATTCAGCGAAATGGTTCGACCGCCTTCAAAAAAGACTAACTGCACCGATCCCGGTGGCACCTTCTGTCGAGCCATCACTTCTGGACGGTTGCCGTGGATGCTGTAGGCGGGCCGGGACATCCAGGTGCCAGCGCGCATGCTCACCAGGGTTCCGGTTTTCTGCAGCGGGCTGACGAACTCATACAGAGGAAAGTCGCCTTCCAGGATGTAAACCCATTCGTGGCCGTGGTGGTAGTGGGGGTCCACGTTGATGGCGTCCCAGCCCGGCGCGAAATAGACATACAGCATGAACGCGCCTTGCTCATTGGAGTAGAGGAGCTTGCCCTGGCTGGTGCCCTGGTTGCCCATGCGCCACCGGTCATCCCATTCCATGGCGTTGATATCCTTGACCTTCAAGGGCGCCCATGGGCCGCTGGCAGCAGCTTCCTGCGCGCTCAGCGGACCGGGCGCGGCAAGCGTCAGCGCCAGGCTTAAAGCCAGGCCGGAGCCAAGAAGTGGGCGTCGCGTGGGCCGATCAGCATTATCCATTTCGTAACCTCATCTTTGGAACGGTGTCCAGCGGTCGTCGACTCAGGTCGAATGGGCCACTGCAGGACGTAGATCTTCGTTGCGCCGCGTCTGCGCGTACTGATAGGCATTTCGAGCGGCGAGCCGACCCAGGGTAATGGCTGGTCCGACACTCATCCCGCTCAAGACGGCTTCACCCATCAGTTGACCGCAACCCAGAGTTTCACCGGCGGCGTAGAGGCCCGGAATGACGCGGTCGTTTTGATGCTTGACCTGCAGGGCATGATTGACACTGATGCCCCCATGGGTCATCAAAACGCTGCCCGTGACCCGCAGACCGTAGAAGGGCCCCCGACCGAGCGGGTAGCGCAGTCTTCCACGACCGAAATCCTCATCAGCACCGCTGGCAACAAAGTCGTTGAAGCGGCTCGCGGTTGCCTTCAGTGGGTCGGCGGCGATACCGAACCTCCCCGCGAGCTCGGCCAGCGTGTCCGCTCGCACGATCAAAGAACCTGACACGATTTCGTTATCAAGCATCTCCTTGTCCCACGACATGACACCGACCGTGTCCAGGTTCTGTCTGATGCGCTCGTCGAAGATCAGGAAAAAAACCAGACCCGATTGGGCTAGAAACGCGCGCTCCCGCTCGTCGGGATGGTCCGTGACCTCATTGACGAAACGCTGCCCCTGCTGGTTTACCCAGATACCGTCGGTATAGTGATCCGGCGGGAATTGCAGGCGCGTCCGGGTCGGTTCTCCGGACAGATTCTGGACAGTCCCAGGAAAGGCAATCAGCCTGTCCATGTTAACCAGTTGCGCGCCAGCCTCCTCCGCCATCAGGATGCCGTCGCCGGTAGCATGCGGCAGGCAAACCACCCTGGCCGGCACGACGGCAGGGTTGAATCGCGCCTTCATCTCGGCACTGGCGCCATACCCACCCGTGGCAAGAATCACGGCCTTGGCGAGATGGTCGCGTTGGTTGCCCGCATCATCTTCAGCGGCAACGCCGATGACGTGACCATCGTTGTTTTTGATCAGCCCAGTAACGCGCGTGCCCAGGTGCACCGCCACGTCGCCCCGCTGGACGCGACGATCGAGCTCCTGGCGCAGTGGGAACAGCAGAGATCTGGCGTAGTCGGGCCCCATGTAGGTGCGGGGCACGCTGTAATGCTCGTGATCATCCTCGAAAAAGGGGGATTCGGGCGTCAATTCGACACCGATCTCCTCGAGCCAGTCCACCATGGCAGCGGCGTTCTCCACCGCAACCTTCAACAACTCGGAGTTGCTCTTGTAATGGCCCAGGCGAATGGCATCACGGTAATGTTGCTGGGGCGAGTCCTCTATGCCCTTCGCAATCTGGCGTTTGGTGTTAGCTGCGCTAACGTGCCCCCCGGAGATGGTCAGCATCCCGCCCGCAAAGGCGTTTTTCTCCAGCAATAGCACCTTGGCGCCCAGGTCGGCTGCCTGGATGGCAGCCGGAATACCCGTATTGCCAGCGCCTACAATCAGAACATCGGCGCTATCCTTGACCGCACCCTCGGCGCCCGCTGCCGCGACCCGCCCCAAACCGAGATCTGTGGCGGCCACCGCCCCGCCGCCCACGGCTGCCGCCGTGAGCAGATCTCTTCTGCGCAAACGCTGCGGAGGCTTCGCGTCCTGGCTCCCCTTGGCACTCGACGACCCGTTCTTGTTCACGTTCCGGTCCTTAAACAGTGGGTTTGATATTCGCATTCAGGCGAAACAGATTCGTTGGATCGTAGCGATTCTTCAGGGCGACCAGTCGGTCATAGTTGTCCCCGTAGTTCGCTCGCAAGCGGCGTTCGCCGGGGTCCATCTCGGTGTTCACATAGAAACCTCGACTGGCGAAGGGGGCTAACCAGCGCCAGTATTCGCGGCCCCAGGCAATGTGTTTTTCTGAGGCTTCGGCCTCACTCCAGCTGAGCGACAACTCGATGTTGAACTGGCCGTCACGATGAAAGAACGCCGTCGCATCGGGCGCCACGCGGCTCACGGCGCCACCGAAGGGCGATATGAGCAGGTTGGTTCCGCGTGATTCCGGGAACCGGATGTTCTCGAGCAGCGCATCGATCAGGCGCGAATCGATGTCATTGAAAAAACCGGACTTGGAATAGTAGTTACGCCCGTGGGGATTGTTGTCGTCGTTACGTCGCTGCAGGTCGACATACTGGATGGGGCCAATTCTCTCCACGGAAGGCTTGCCGAATTCACGCAGCGGCTGCAGCAGCTTCTCTGCCGTGTCAGTTGGCCCGAAGAAGCAGCCCGAGATCAGCGTCGCCACGCCTGCGCCAGGCCGCTTAATCATGCCGGCTCCGAGATACAGGTCATCGGGCGCCTCGCGCATGTAGTCGATGTAAAACTCCAGAACGGCCCTGGCCTGCTCGAAGGGATACAGGAAAGCAACGCTCAGCACCGTCGGTCCAACCCGATGCAGCCGATATTCAAATGAGGTGACCACGCCGAAATTTCCGCCACCGCCCCGCAGCCCCCAGAACAGATCCGCATTCTCATCCTGGCTGGCGCGCAGCCACTGGCCTTCCGCGGTGACGATGTCCACGGCGCGCAGGTTATCGATGGTCAGCCCATGTTTGCGCTGTAGACGGCCCAGCCCGCCACCCAGCGTCAGCCCGGCCGCGCCGGTGTGGGACACCACACCCGCGGTCGTCGCCAGGCCGTGCTTCTGGGCCTCGTGATCCAGGGCGCCGAGCAACACCCCTGCGTCGATGCGGGCTGTTCGCGCCTGTGGATCGACGCGCACGCCTCTCATGGGCGATACATCGATCATGAGGCCCCGCTCGCAGACCGACTTCCCGGCCATGCTGTGCCCGCCGGCACGCACCGCGGTGAGGAGATTGTGGGTGCGCGCGAATTGCACCGCCTGGATCACATCGGCCGCGCCCTGGCAGCGGGCGATCAGCGCGGGCCGCTTGTCGAACACACCGTTCCATGCTCGGCGCGCCTCGTCATATCCGACATCGCCCGGCGTCAACAGCGGGCCGGCCAAGCTTGCAGAAAACTCACCAACTTCGGCTGCTGTCAGGCTGATGTCCCTGCCGCTGGTAGTGATCGCCGTGACACTGCGGCCACCGGCTCGCTCGAAGGGCACGCAAGCCGCCGTGGCGGCACCAAGCGCAGCGGCGACAAAGTCACGGCGTTTCATCATGACCCTCAGCTCGGTGCGGCGCTACAGCCGCAGCTCAAAACGAACGTTGCAGCGTTTGGCCAGATCCTTCTTATCCAGATCGGGGCTTTGCGCCTCGTCCTGAACCACATTGTCGCGAATCAAGCCTTCGGTGGCCTCCTTGCGAATAGCCACGATGAGGTTGCTGTGATCTTCAAGCGGAAAAGGAAACTCGTGCCAGGTACCGAGCT
>JBFFHS010000008.1:0-67739 GCA_041556855.1 Gammaproteobacteria bacterium | reverse complement strand
GCGTTCGTGGCGAAGATCGCGAGCGAGGTACACGATCGCCATCCCGCCCTGTCCCAGTTCCCGTTCGATGCGGTACCGATCGGCGAGCGCCGCCTTCAAGCGATCGACGAATCCCCCGCCGAAGCTAGGCTCGCGTTCGGCAGGTGTCGCCGCCCCGCAGGTGGGGCAGAATGCGGCGTCGGCCGGCATGGGAGTGCTGCAGGACGTGCACGCCCGGGTCGCTGAATCCATACGCAAAGCGGCAAGCGCCGCTGCCAGGCAGAACCACAGTGCAAGCTCAGCACTCATTGATTTTCTCCTCCCGTTATCCGGACCCCTGCAATAATCAGGTCCGCATAGAAAAAAACTGGCCGTTACCGGCGCTGACGGCTCGCCAGCGCGCAAGGGTCCGGGCTTTTGCTTTTATATTTTCCGGCGGGTCGGCCCGCCAAAGGGCCGCTATCCTATCACAAACGGTTCCTTCAGCCGGGGTGGCACCGGCGCGTTCTTCAGGGTGCCGTAAGCGGGCAGACCGTTGCGGTAAGGCGGGTAGTCCTCGCCCCGGATCAAGGGTTCCAGATAGCGTCGGCAGGCGCTGGTTATGGCAAAACCATCCCGGCTGATGAAACGCCGCGGCATCATTTTTTCCCGGTTGGCCACTCGAGACAGGGGCGTGCTACCGATCCTCCAGCGGTAGGGCCGGTCGGATGTGCGCACGATGGTGGGCATGACCGCGCTCTTGCCCGCCAGGGCCAGCTCCACGGCAGCCTTGCCCACCGCGTAGGCCTGCGCCACATCGACCTTGGATGCGATATGGCGCGCCGAGCGCTGCAGATAATCCGCGATCGCATAGTGATACTTGAGCCCCAGGTTGGCCTTGACCATGTCCGCGACCACCTGGGCAGCGCCCCCCAGCTGGGCATGGCCGAAGGCGTCCCGGGTGTCTGCTTCGGCCAGAAAGCGGCCGCTGGGACGGCGCGCGCCTTCCGAAACCACCACCACGCAGTACCCGTTCTGCTCGACGCAGGCGTCGACCCGGGCGAGAAACGCCGCTTCATCGAAGACCACTTCGGGGAACAGGATAATGTGGGGCGCGTCGCGTCGTGTGGCACCGGCGAGGCCCGCCGCGGCGGCGATCCAACCGGCATGGCGGCCCATGACTTCCAGAATGAATACCTTGGTGGACGTCTTGGCCATGGAGGCCACGTCCAGGGAGGCCTCCAGTGTGGAGACGGCGACATACTTGGCTACCGAGCCAAAGCCGGGGCAGTTGTCGGTCACGGGCAAATCGTTGTCGACGGTCTTGGGCACGCCGACGCAGGTGATGGGATAGCCCAGCTGCCGTCCCAGCTGGGACACCTTGTGGGCCGTGTCCATGGAGTCGCCGCCGCCGTTGTAAAAGAAGTAGCCGATGTCGTGGGCACGAAACACCTGGATCAGGCGCTCATATTCGGCCCGGTTCTCCGCCAGGCCCTTCAGCTTGTAGCGTGCCGAGCCGAACGCGCCCCCGGGCGTGTAGCGCAGGCTGGCGATGGCCCGGGCCGATTCCCGGTCGGTATCCACCATGTCCTCGGTGAGGGCGCCGATGATGCCGTTGCGGCCGGCGTAGACGCGCCCGATGCGATTCTTGTGCTTGCGGGCGGTCTCGATAACGCCGCAGGCGCTGGCGTTAATGACGGCGGTGACGCCGCCTGACTGGGCATAGAAAGCGTTTTTCTTCAAAGCTTCACTCCCCTGGTTCATTCAGGCGGGATTCCGGCCGGGAGCGGCAGGATAACGAAACTTGTGTGAAACGCGCTACCGGGCCATCGGCTGTTCGCGTCCCAGCGCCGTTCGCGTTGACGGCGCCGGAGCACAGAGGTTAGCTTCGGCATCCCAGCGGACCACTGGCTGAGAGGATAATTCCCATGCGCATCGTACTGCTCGGCGCCCCCGGATCAGGTAAGGGCACTCAGGCTCAGCGGTTGCAGAGTGAATTCGGCATCCCCCAGATCTCTACGGGCGACCTGCTGCGCCAGGCGGTGGCGGACGACACGCCCCTGGGTCAGGTGGCCAAAGCGGCTATGGATGCGGGGGAACTGGTGTCGGATGAAATTGTGCTGGGCATGATCAAAGCGCGCATCGCCGAACCGGACGCGGCCACAGGCTTCGTTCTGGACGGTTATCCGCGCAACGAGGCTCAGGCCGCCGCCCTGGCGAGCGTCCTGGAGGAGATCGATCAGCCCCTGGATTGCGCCGTGCTGATGGATGTGGATTTCGACATCCTGATGAAAAGGCTCACCGGCCGACGCACCTGTTCGGTGACCGGCAAGCTGCTGAATGTGTATTTTTCGCCCCAGGCGGAGCTTGATGCCTGTATTGAGGCGGGCGGCGAACTCTTGCAGCGGGCCGATGACAACGAAGATACCATCCGCAACCGGCTGGAAGTGTACAGCTCCCAGACGGCACCGCTCATCGAGCACTATCGCGGCCTGGGACAGCTGCGGGTGGTCTCCGCAGAGGGAAATATTGATGCCGTTTATCAACGCTTGACGGCGGCATTGAGCAGCGCCTAACGAGGATTGTCAGCGGGTCAGTTCGGCCAGTTGCCCCGCGCGCCAGCCCGTTGCCAGGCGGGCGGGGGTGTCGCCGCGCATCAGCTGGGTCAGTTCCTGCCGGGTGGCGAGGATCTCCGGCGCCAGGTCGAGGACAGCGGCGCGCTCCTTGACGGCCTGGGCCAGCACTTTCAGCTCTTTGCGTTCCGCCTGGGACAGGCTGGTGCTGAGGAGGGGCTCGCGGGTGGCGGAACGCGCACGCCCCTGGGCAACCCGCTCCACCAGTTGGGGCCCATGCCGACGACGAAACTTTTCCGTCAGGTCATAGCGGCTCAGGGCAGCGCTGGTTTCCGGTTGACCGCGCGCCATGGCCACCAGGGTCTCATCGCTGAGCACCCACTGGCGCGGGCGGTTGATGTGCGCAGCGTGGGCTTCGCGCCAGGCGCTCAGTTCCCGAGCCACTGACTGGCTGGTGCGGTCCAGGCCGCGGATACCCTTGATGCGCTGCCAGCGCAGCTCGTCGGCGTCGCCGCCATAGCGCTGTAGCAAGGCCGCACAGTCTTCCGTGAACCAGGACAGCCGATCGCGCTCACTGAGCAACGTGTCCAGACGCTCCCACAGGGGCAGCAGGTAACGCACGTCGTCAATGGCGTACTCCAAGGCTCCCGGGGGCAGCGGCCGGCGCCGCCAGTCGGTGCGGGTATGGGTCTTGTTGAGCGGTGTTCCCAGCAGCGTCTCCACCAGCTGGGCGTAGCCGATCTGGGGCGGCATGCCCAGCAGGGCGGCAGCTATCTGGGTATCGATCAGCTCAGCCGGTAACTGGATACCCGCCTGGACAAGTATCTCCAGATCCTGGCTGGAGCTGTGCAGCACCCACGCTCGTTGGCTGGTGCCCAGCGCGGCATAGAAGTCCGCTAGCGGCGCGTCGGCCAGGCAGTCCACTGCGGCGACGACGCCGTCGGTAGCGACCTGAATGAGGCACAGCTCGGGAAAGAAGGTCCGCTCGCGAACGAACTCCGTGTCCAGAGCCAGGGCAGGGGCTGCACGAATCGCGCTGGTGAGCGCCCCGAGCGCATCGTCGGACGCCACCAGGCGCGCGTTGTGACTGGGCTGTTGCTCGGACATGGGTGGGCGGTACGTTATCATCGATTGTCCAGTCGCGCTGAATCGACGCGCGACGCTGGCGTGTCAGGAATCGCGTGCTCGCTCTGTTTTCGGCGTTTGTGGACATCATCATGCATCGGCGTGGGCCCGAAGACCTGCCGGCCTCCCGTTTCCTTTTGGCCCTGGTGTTGGTGCTGTATCTGGGCGTTGGATTTTTGGTGATTGGGGTTTCCGAGCACTGGTCACGGGCGCTCGCGATCCTGGCGGTCGACGCGGTGTTATATCTGGCGTTCATCAAGCTGCTGCTGGTCCTGCACAACTTCCCGGCCCGCTTCCTGCAGAGCACCACGGCGTTGCTGGGCATTTACACGTTGTTTAACGCGGTGGCGTTACCCCTCCTCATATGGCTGGAGTCCGCCAACGAGAGCGGCGTTCTGCCGCTGCTGCCCTACGCCGCGCTTGTTGCGCTGCTGCTGTGGTCATTGGACGTGTCGGCTTTCATCTTCGCCCGAGCCCTCTCCAGATCCTATGTCGCAGGGGTGGCGATCGTGATAGGGTACTTCGTGTTTTCGTTGCTCGTACGAGGCGTTGTTTTTCCCCCCGAAGGCTGATGCGGATCCACATTCTGGGAATTTGCGGGACCTTCATGGGCGGCATAGCGGCCCTGGCCAAAGCGGCGGGCCATCAGGTTTCCGGGTCCGACGAAAACGTTTACCCACCCATGAGTACCCAGCTGCGCAAGCTGGGCATTCGGCTCCAGGAAGGCTACGAAAAAAGCCAGCTGGATGACGATCTGGATTGTGTCCTGGTCGGCAACGTCATGGGTCGCGGCAACGCCGCCGTCGAGGAGTTGCTGGATTCGGGCATCCCCTACTATTCCGGGGCCGAGTGGCTGGCTGCCAATGTGCTCACCGACAAGTGGGTGTTGGCGGTGGCGGGTACTCATGGCAAGACCACTACCACGAGCATGCTGGCCTGGATCCTGGACTATGCCGGGCTCGCGCCGGGGTTTCTCATCGGCGGTGTAGCACAGAATTTTGGTATCTCGGCCCGGCTTGGGCAGTCGAAGTATTTTGTGGTGGAAGCAGACGAATATGACACCGCGTTTTTCGATAAGCGCGCGAAATTCGTTCACTACCGACCACGCACGCTGGCCATTACCAACATTGAGTACGATCACGCCGACATATACAGTGATCTGGACGCCATCCTCTGGCAGTTTCATCAGCTCGTTCGGACCGTTCCCCGGCGCGGTCTGATCGCGGTCAACGGCGCCGACAACAACATCGACGAGTTGCTTGCCCGCGGCGTGTGGACGCCTCTGCAGACATTCAGTGCTCAGCCGGACATGGCGGCCACCTGGACGGGCCGCTACGATCTGGTAGGCGCCAAATCCCGCTTCTCGGTGTTTCGCCAGGGCGAGCAGGTCGGCCAGGCGGACTGGGCTCTGCTCGGCCGTCACAATCTGGAAAATGCGCTGGCGGCTATCAGCGCCGCCGTCCACGCCGGCGTCAGCGTAGATGTGGCGCTGGCGGCGCTGTCCCAATTCAGCGGTGTGCGGCGGCGCCTGGAGAAGCGCGGCGCCTTCGACGGCGTTACCCTGTACGACGACTTCGCCCATCATCCCACCGCTATCGCCAGCACGCTGGAGGCGCTGCGGGCCCAGCAGACCGAAAAACGGTTGCTGGCCGTCGTGGAGCCCCGCTCTAATACGATGCGCTTAGGGGTGCATCGGGATGCTCTCCGCAAGGCCTTCGGCGACGCCGATCGGGTGTACTTTCTCGCCTCTGAGCAACTGGACTGGAACCCGGAATCTGCGCTGTCCATGTTGGGCAGCAAGCTGAACGTGGCCCATGGCGTGCCCGAGTTACTGGAGCAACTGTTGCAGGACGTGGAAAGTGGCGACCAGGTGATTTTCATGTCCAACGGTGGCTTCGGCGGGCTACCGCACAAACTCCAACAGGCGCTGAAGAGCCGCGAGCCCGCGCGCGGCAAGAGGTCCCATGCCTCCTGAGCCCCAGCGCGATGCCCCAGCCATCGAGGTGCCGCTGTTTCCCCTCAAAACGGTGTTGTTTCCCGGCGGGCCTTTGCCACTGCGCGTTTTCGAGCCGCGCTACCTGGACATGATCAGCAGCTGCCTCAAGGAGAATCGCGGCTTCGGCGTCGTGCTGATTCGCGAGGGCCAGGAGGTCGGTCCTGCCGCGACCTACGATGTGGGCACCATGGCGGAGATTGTCGACTGGTACCAGGGCAGTGACGGGTTGCTGGGCGTTACCGCTGAGGGTCGCGAGCGGTTCCGAATTAATGCCGCTCGGCGACAGAAAGATGGCTTGAACATGGGCACGGTTGAGTTCTTGAGCCCGGAACCGCGTATGGCGCTGCCGGAGCGCTTCGCGGCCATGGCGCGCATTCTTCAAGAGGTCATGGACGATCTGGGTAGCCACTATCGGGAGATCGCGAAGCAATACGACGATGCCTCCTGGATAGGCTATCGCTTTGCCGAGATACTGCCCTTGCCCCTGGAGCAGAAGCAGCAGTATCTGGAGATGAATGATCCGGAACGGCGTCTGGATCTCTTGCGGCCGCTGTTGAAGATCCGCTCCTAACGAACCGAGCCTGTTTCTGCCGCAATGGCCCGATTTGTCCCTGTGCAGGCCGAGCAGTGCGCCGCTACGGTTTAGCAGCCATGCTCGCCATGACTGACGACTCATGAGGCCTTCTATCAGCCGCGCGGCCCGCTTCAGCATCGGTCAGGTGGTTGCCCATAGTCGCTTTGGCTATCGTGGCGTGGTGTTCGACGCGGACCCCTATTTCATGCTCAGTGACGATTGGTACCGGCGGGTTGCGTTATCCCGCCCGCCCAAGGACCAGCCCTGGTATCACGTGCTGGTGGATGGTCAGGAGCACACCACCTACGTTGCGGAGCGGCACCTGGCGGGGGAGCCGGTGCCTGCGCCTATTCGCCACCCGCTGTTGGATCGGTATTTCACCGGATTCAATGGGTCAGCATACGAGCGCCGCGGCACGGTGGCTTGAGGCGGCGGCCAGAACCGGAAGCCAGAACCGGAAGTGATAACCTTGGGCCTATGAAAACCTACATGTGCCTGATCTGCGGTTTCATTTATGAGGAAGCCAAGGGCATACCCGAGGAGGGCATTGATCCGGGTACCCGCTGGGACGATATCCCGCTCTCCTGGACTTGCCCGGACTGCGGTGCCGGCAAGGAAGACTTCGAGATGGTCGAGATCTGAGCGTTAGGGCGGCGGACTAGGGGGTGTCCAGACGCACGATCTGGTAGCCGCGCTGCTCGAGCAGCGTCACCAGACTGTCCTCACCCACCAGATGGAGGGTGCCGACCACCACCAGGTAATCCCCGGGCTGGGCGCGGGCCAGGTGTGCGAGCTCGTAAGCCCAGTCCTGATTGCGGGCCACGACCAAGCGGCGATAGAGATCCGGATAATCTGCTAGACCGGCCAACAGGTCGGCGGCCAGCGTGTCCACTTGGCCTCTTTGCCACGCATCGACAAGCTGGGCGGCCTGGTCTTCCAGCTGGCCCATCTCGGCCACGGTCTGGGTGAGGAACTCTGCCTGCTGGGCGTCGGTCAGGCTGTCGAACACTGCCAGCTGATCGTCCACGGACTCCAGGCCCAGGATTTCTTTCTGGTCGGAGCGGGCACGCCCCAGCAGGTGCTGTTCGACGCCCACGTTGGGATCAAAGCCCAGCTGGGCCATCTTCAGCTGGGTCAGCATGAGCGCCACCAGCCATGGTTCGAACCCGCTGAGCTGCCCTGCTGGAAGGCCGACTTCTCCGGCAAGCTCGGTGGTCTTGCGCAACGTGTCGGGGCTGAGCCGATCCGCGAGCAGCAAGCCATCTTGGGCCATGCCCCGCTGCATCAGAGCCTGACTCATCTGCAGCGGGTCGAGATCATCCAGGTCCAGTTCCATGATGAGCGTGTCGGCGGCGCCGTAGAGCTCCTCAATCGAGCTGTGCAGGGGATAGTCGCTGTCCCGGAGATAGTGAATGGAACCCAGCAGCGTGAAGGTCGTGCCCCCGGGGCTGACAGCACGCCACGCGGCCGGCCGACTTTCTGCGGGCGCGGCGAGGACAGCCGCAGCGGCCAGCACCGCCGGCAGTAACCTGACTGTCAGTTGTCCACCCATCCCACCTCCGTGTCCAGGGTGCCGTCCGGGTACAGGCGCAGCCAGCGGAACCCGGGTGGCTTGTCGTCCAGCGCGAACAGCTTGGCGTTGGGCAAAAACTGGGCGCAGGTGGCCGGTGTGCTCAACATGCGCACCCCGTTGCGCCGCCGATCCGACACCTGGTGGACGTGACCCCAGAGCACGCCACGCACATTGTCGTGACGATCCACCACCGCCAGGAACTTGTCCGCGTCGCGGAGTCCCACGCGATCCAGCCAGGCGCTGTCCATGGCAATCGGCTGGTGGTGCATGACGATCAGCATATGTCGCTCGGCATGCTGGGTCAGGGCCGCATCCAGGGCTGCAAGCGCTGCCTCATCCAGGGCGCCGCCATCATCACCCCGCACGTAGGTGCTCAGCATGAGCACCGTCCAGCCGTCCAGCTGGATTTCGCCGTTCACCTGGAAAGGCGGTTTGCCGAGCACCTGCTCCATCAGCCGGGGGTCGTCATGATTGCCCGGAACACAGTAGACCGGCGTGCCCAGTTGGGCGAGGCAGTCTCGGAACCGTTCGTAGCCGGTTTGGCTTGCGTCCTGCACCAGGTCCCCGCTGGCCAGAATACCTGCCGGTGGCCAGACGGGATTGTCCCGCACGACGGCCAACACCTGGTTCAACGTGTCTAATGTGTTGACGCCGCGCATTGTGCTGTCCGCCGCCGCGTACAGATGGGTGTCGGTCAGATGCAGCAGGGTCGTGGGCTTTTGGGTTGGCGGGTGTGCGGACATGGACGGTGGCGGCCTGAGCGAGGCTGACATGATACCCAAAACGATGCTGCCGGCATCCGGCGCTATCTCCCAGATCTGCCCCGGCCCGGCGACGGGTGCCCGGTTGCGGAACCTGGCGGGGTTAAGCGACAATCTTGGCTAGCCCGTTCCCCTGTCCGACAACAACAAAAGCCCCTAATCATGAGCACAGATCCAGGCAGTCTGGCGACTGACCCGAGGCCGTCACGGCGCGAACTGGCCAACGCGATTCGAGCGCTGAGCATGGACGCGGTTCAGAGAGCCAACTCCGGGCATCCAGGTATGCCGCTCGGCATGGCGGACATCGCCGAAGTGCTGTGGAACGATTTTCTCAAACACAGCCCCGAACATCCTCACTGGCCGGATCGTGACCGGTTTGTCCTGTCCAACGGTCATGGTTCCATGCTGCTGTATTCACTCGCCCACCTCAGCGGTTATCCGTTGCGCCTGGATGAGCTGAAAGATTTCCGGCAGCTGGGGTCTCGCACCGCGGGGCATCCGGAACGGGAGCTGGATATCGCCGTGGAGACCACCACCGGTCCCCTGGGCCAGGGCATCAGCAACGCGGTAGGTATGGCGCTGGCCGAGAAGATATTGGCGGCTCGTTTTAACCGGGACGGACTTGATCTCATCGACCACTACACTTACGTGTTCGTTGGGGATGGGTGTCTCATGGAGGGCATATCCCACGAGGCATGCTCTCTGGCTGGAACCCTCGGGCTCGGCAAGCTGATCGCCTTTTACGATGACAACGGCATATCCATCGACGGCGATGTGACCGGTTGGTTTACAGACGATACGCCGGCCCGTTTCCGTGCCTATGGCTGGCATGTGATTGATCAAGTGGACGGTCACGATCCGGAGGCGATTCGAGCCGCAGTGCTGGCGGCGCAGGCGCAGGCGGATGCCCCCAGCCTGATCTGCTGTCAGACGGTGATCGGTTGGGGTTCGCCCAACAAGCAGGGCACCGCCGCCACCCACGGCAGCCCCCTGGGGGCTGACGAGGTGCAAGCCACCCGCACCAATATCGGCTGGTCCCTGCCCCCGTTTGAGATTCCGGCTGAAATCTACGCCGCCTGGGATGCCAGGGCGCGGGGCGCCCGGCGCGAGCAAGAGTGGCAAAAGCTTTTCGCTCGGTATCAGGAGCGTTTCCCGGAGGCGGCCGCCGAGTTTGCCAGTCGCATGGACGGGCAGCTGCCGCCGGATTGGCCGGCCCGCTGTGAGCAGGTGATCACGGAGATCGCCGGCGAGGCCGGTGACATGGCGACCCGAAAGGCATCCGAAGTTGCATTAAATGGGTTCGGTCCGGCGCTACCCCAGTTGATCGGTGGCTCTGCCGATCTCACCGGCTCGAACAACACCTTCTACAGCGGATCCAAGGCCATTACAGCGCTGAACAGCGACGGCAACTACGTCTTCTTCGGGGTCCGCGAGTTTGGCATGGCCGCCATTTTGAACGGTCTGGCGCTGCACGGCGGCTTCATTCCCTATGGAGGGACCTTCCTCACCTTCTCCGACTACGCCCGCAACGCCCTGCGGATGGCCGCCCTGATGGAAATACAGTCCATTCTGGTCTTCACCCATGACTCCATTGGTCTGGGAGAGGATGGGCCGACCCATCAGCCGGTGGAGCATCTGGCCAGTCTGCGGGTGATGCCCAACATGCGCGTTTGGCGACCCTGCGATGGGGTGGAAACCGCGGTTGCCTGGCAAGACGCGATTGAGCGCTCTGATGGCCCCACAAGCCTGGTGTTATCGCGACAAGGCTTGCCGCACCAGCCGCGTAGCGGCGATCAGATCGCAGCCATCCGGCGGGGCGGCTATATCTTGTTCAACTCGGCGAGCGAGCCGCGCCTGATCATCCTGGCGACCGGTTCAGAAGTGGGCGTGGCGCTTGCGGCGGCGCGGCAGCTGGATGGGGAAGGTGTGCCCGTTCGGGTTGTGTCCATGCCCTGTACCGAAGCCTTCGACGCCCAGCCCGATGATTACAAGACGCACGTTTTGCCGGACCGGGTCACGGCACGACTGGCAGTGGAGGCGGGGGCAACGGATATCTGGTGGCGGTTTGTCGGCCGCGAGGGCGCCGTGGTGGGCATTGATCGCTTCGGCGAGTCGGCGCCTGCCCAGCAGTTGTTCGAAAAATACGGTTTTTCGCCAGCGTCCATTGTGGAGTCCGCGCGCGCATTGCTGTAAGCAAAGCTAGGGATCAACAAGATACCGAGGAGTATTTCATGGCTGTAAGGATTGGTATTAACGGCTATGGCCGCATAGGCCGCAACGTGCTGCGGGCGCTTTATGAAACAGGGCGCCGTGGCGACATTGAGATCGTCGCTGTAAACGACCTGGGTGATGCGAATACCAACGCCCATCTGACGTGCTATGACACGGCTCACGGGCCGTTTCCCTTCGACGTGACGGTGGACGGGGACAAGATGGTGGTCGACGGGGACCCGATCCTGGTGTGTTCCGAGCGCGACCCCGGCAAACTGCCCTGGGGTTCCCTGGACGTTGACGTGGTCATGGAATGCACCGGCATTTTCAACACCAAGGACAAAGCCTCGTTGCATCTTAAGGCCGGCGCCCGCAAGGTTCTGGTGTCCGCTCCCGCGGGTAAGGAAGTGGATGCCACGATCGTCTACGGCGTGAATCACGACACCCTGACGCCGGATGATGTGGTGGTATCCAACGCGTCCTGCACGACCAATTGCCTGGCCCCGTTGGTCAAGCCCTTGCACGAGAAGATCGGTCTCGTCCAGGGCATCATGACCACCATCCATGCCTATACCAATGATCAGGTTCTGACCGACACTTATCACAAGGATCTGCGGCGAGCCCGCTCCGCCACCATGTCCATGATTCCCACCAAGACCGGCGCCGCGGCGGCGGTGGGTCTGGTGTTACCGGAACTGGATGGTCGACTGGATGGTTTTGCCGTGCGGGTGCCCACCATCAACGTATCTCTGGTGGACCTGACTTTCACGGCCGGCCGGGATACGTCGGTGGACGAGGTCCATGACGTGCTGCGCGCGGCCAGCGAGGGAGAACTGAAGGGTATCCTCGCGTATAACGAAGCGCCCCTGGTGTCCATCGATTTCAATCATAACGCGGCGTCCTCCGTGTTCGACGCTACGCTGACCAAGGTCCAGGGTGGCAACCTGGTTAAAGTCTGCTCCTGGTACGACAACGAGTGGGGTTTCTCCAATCGAATGTTGGATACCTCCACGGTGCTGGCAGGTCTTTAGAGCCGGAACGAGCTCGTGGCGTTGGCCGTGAACAGCATGGCGGAGCTAGACCTGGACGGGCGCCGGGTTCTGATTCGCGAAGACCTCAACGTCCCGATCAAAGACGGTGTCATCACCAATGACGCGCGCATCGTTGCGGCGTTGCCGACCCTGCGGCTTGCACTGGAGCGCAGGGCGCGGGTGATGATCATGTCCCATCTCGGGCGTCCCGAAGAGGGCCAGTTTGATCCCGCCTACTCCCTGCAACCCGTTGCCGAGCGGCTGAGCGAGTGCCTGGGCATGGATGTGCCCCTGGCCCGGGACTGGCTGGATGGCGTTGCCGTGGCGCCTGGCCGCGCGGTGCTGTGCGAGAACGTGCGCTTCAATGCTGGTGAGAAGGCCAACGATGACGCGTTGGCGCGGCGCATGGCGGACCTGTGCGATGTTTTTGTCATGGACGCTTTCGGCACCGCTCATCGCGCCCAGGCCAGCACCCACGGCGTGGCGCGGCTCGCGCCGGCGGTCTGCGCCGGTCCACTGTTGGTCGCGGAACTGGAGGCGCTCGCGGCGGCTCTTGAGAATCCGCGCCGGCCGGTGCTGGCTATCGTCGGCGGTGCCAAGGTCACGTCCAAGCTGGGGGTGCTGCAGTCGCTGGCCGATCAGGTGGATCAACTCATCGTTGGCGGCGGTATTGCCAACACCCTCCTCAAGGCCGCCGGGCATCCCATCGGCCAGTCGTTGCACGACGAGGCCCAACTCGATTTCGCGGCCGACCTGTTGCGGGGCAAGTTCGGTGCCGCCCAGATCCCGCTGCCCACGGATGTGGCCGTGGGCGAGCGCTTCGCCGCCGATGTCCCGGCGACCATCAAGCCCTGTGGGGAGGTGTCCCAACAGGACATGATTCTGGACGTGGGCCCTGAGACGGCGCGGCGGTTTGCGGACATGGTCGGCGCCGCCGGCACCGTGGTGTGGAACGGTCCTCTGGGCGTGTTCGAGTTTCCCGCTTTTGCCCAGGGCACCCAGACCCTGGCCCGGGCGGTGGCCGCCAGTCCGGCGTTCACCATCGCTGGCGGTGGCGACACCCTGGCCGCTATCGACCAGTTTGGCGTGCGCGACCAGATTTCCTACATATCCACCGGCGGCGGCGCCTTTTTAGAGTTTCTGGAAGGCAAGGAATTGCCCGCTGTGGCGATGCTGAGGGCGCGCGCCAGCCGCTGATCTCGCCACGCCGGTTGCGCTCCGCTAGACTCCTCCTTGATCCGCGCCCCGGCGGATCCCCGATGGAGCAGCTTGAGCGTTGGTGCAAGTCACAACCCAAAACCCCCTGCGGCGTACCAAGATCATCGCTACGCTGGGGCCGGCCACAGACCAGTCTGAGGTGCTGCGTGAGTTGATCAAGGCCGGCACCGACGTCGTCCGCGTCAATTTTTCCCATGGGGCTGCCGAGGCACAGCGGCAGCGTATCGAAAGGGTTCGACAGTTGGCCGCTGAGGTGGGTCGTTATGTGGCGATCATGGGCGACCTGCAGGGCCCGAAGATTCGCATCGAATCTTTTGCCAGCGGCTCGACGACACTGCGGCAGGGGTCGGAGTTTGTTCTGGATACCGCCATGGATCCGGGAGCCGGTAATGGCAGCCGGGTGGGCGTGGCCTATCCGATGCTGGTGGATGATGTGGCGGCCGGTGATGCGCTGCTGCTGGATGACGGGCAGATTGTTCTCAGCGTGGTCGAGGTGGTCGGGACTGAGGTGCGGACCCGGGTCGAGCAGGGTGGCGTGCTGTCCGATAAGAAGGGTCTGAACAAGATGGGTGGCGGCCTTTCGGCCCCTGCCCTGACCAACAAAGATCGCGCTGACATCCGCGGCGCTGCCGAGCTGGGGCTGGACTTCATTGCGGTGTCTTTTGCCCGGGATGCCCGGGATATCAACGAGGCACGCCAAGTGCTGCGCGAGGCTGGTGGCGATGCTCGGATCGTGGCCAAGATTGAGCGGGCGGAGGCAGTGACCAACATTCGTGAACTCATTGATGCTGCCGACGTCATCATGGTGGCTCGGGGTGATCTCGCCGTTGAGGTCGGATACGCGGAGATGACCAGTCTGCAGAAAAGCATCATCCGGCTGACACGGGAGCGCAACAAGGTCAGCATCACGGCCACCCAGATGATGGAGTCCATGATCAGGAATGCTGCGCCGACCCGCGCGGAAGTGTCCGACGTGGCCAATGCGGTCTTGGACGGCACGGACGCGGTAATGCTGTCCGCGGAAACGGCAGTGGGAACGTTCCCCGTGCAGGCGGTGGCCACTATGAGCGAGATCTGTCTCGGTGCGGAGAAGCATGAAAACGTGTCCGGGCGCACCAACTACCGGATGGACGACGTTTTTACCCACGTGGACGAGGCTATCGCCATGGCCGTGATGTACACGGCTAACCATCTCAACGTGAAGGCCATCGTCGCGTTGACGGAATCAGGGTCCACCACCCTGTGGATGTCACGGGTAAGGACCGATATCCCGATCTATGCGTTTACGCGCCAGGAGGGCACCCGGCGCCGTGTCACCATGTATCGTGGCGTATATCCTATTTCTTTCGACATCACTCAGACCAATCCGGAGCGGGTCTATCAAAGTGTCTTCGATTTGCTCTTGCAGCGGGCGCTGGTTGCGGAGGGCGATCTGGTGATCTTCACCAAGGGTGATTTGAAGGGCGTTGCCGGTCGAACCAATGCCATGAAGATACTGCGCGCAGTGTTACAGCGAAACTGAGGGAGCTCGTTGCCGATGGCGGCCCGATTCGAAGGCACCGACACATACGTAGCCACGGATGATTTGATGATGGCGGTGAATGCCGCTGTGACGATAGGGCGGCCGTTGTTGGTCAAGGGGGAGCCGGGGACGGGCAAGACCCAGCTGGCCGAGGAAGTCGCCAGCGCTCTGAATAGGCCGTTCCTGCAGTGGCATATTAAATCTACTACCAAGGCGCGCCACGGCCTGTATGAGTACGACGCCGTGGCCCGGCTGCGGGACTCCCAGCTTGGTGATCCGCGGGTGGATGACGTGTGCAACTACATCATCAAGGGGCAGTTGTGGGAGGCGTTTGTGTCCGAGCAGCAACCCGTCCTGTTGATTGATGAAATCGATAAGGCGGACATCGAATTTCCAAATGATCTGCTACAGGAGCTGGATCGGATGGAATTCTTTGTGCACGAGACTCAGGAAACTGTGCGGGCCCGGCATCGACCCATCATCGTTATTACCAGCAACAATGAGAAGGAGCTGCCCGATGCGTTCCTGCGCCGGTGCTTCTTTCATTACATCCGCTTCCCCGACGCGGATACCATGAGTGAGATCATCGCGGTTCATCATCCCAGGCTGAAACGAGCGCTGCTCAAGGAAGCCTTAGAATCGTTTTACAAGTTGCGCGACGTGCCCGGCTTGAAAAAAAAGCCCTCGACCTCGGAGCTGCTGGACTGGATCAAGCTGCTGGTGGCAGAAGACATTCCGCCGGAGGCGCTGCGGGATTCCGATGAAAAAAGTGCCATTCCACCCCTGTACGGCGCTCTGCTGAAAAACGAACAGGACGTGCATTTGTTCGAGCAGCTCATCTTTCTGCACCGGCGCAATGCTCGTTAGATTTTTTTTCATGCTCCGCCAGGGCGGTCTGAAGCCGTCTATCACCGAATATCTGACCCTCCTGGATGCCCTTCAAGCAAGGGTGGCTACGCTGTCCGTGGATGACTTCTACTACCTGTCGCGGGCGACCCTGGTGAAGGACGAGGTCTTGTTTGACCGATTTGATCAGATTTTTGCCGCCCACATGGCGGGCACCGAGGCGCTGTTCGAAAAGCTGGTGGCGGAGGTTCCCGGGGAGTGGCTGCGACGCCAGGCGGAGCTTTTCTTGAGTGAGGAGGAGCGGGCGCGAATCGAGGCGCTGGGCGGTTGGGAAGAGCTTATGCGGACGCTGCAGGAGCGCCTCGCCGAGCAGAAGTCCCGTCACCAGGGTGGCAACAAGTGGATTGGCACCGGCGGCACCTCGCCCTTCGGTGCCTATGGCTACAACCCGGAGGGCATCCGTATCGGCCAGCAGTCAGGCCGTGAAGGCCGAGCCGTGAAAGTCTGGGAGCGGCGCGAGTACCGTAATCTGGATGACCGGGTGGAGTTGGGTACCCGCAATATCAAGCTGGCCCTGCGCAAGCTGCGCCGGTTTGCCCGGGAGGGGGTCGCAGATCAACTGGATCTGGACGATACAATTGTCAGCACCGCAAGAAACGGCGGGCTGCTGGATATCAAAATGATTCCGGAACGCCACAACGCGGTCAAAGTGCTGCTGTTTCTTGATGTAGGTGGATCCATGGACGAGCACGTAAAAAGCTGTGAAGAGCTGTTTTCGGCCGTCCGCACGGAGTTCAAGCATCTGGAGTACTACTACTTCCATAACTTCATCTATGAGAGCGTTTGGCGCGACAATCGGCGCCGGCACGCCGAGAGAATTCCCACGCTGGAGGTGATCCGTAAGTACGGTCATGACTACAAGTTGATTGTTGTGGGCGATTCCACCATGAGTCCCTATGAGATCATGTACCCGGGCGGCAGCATCGAGCATTGGAACGACGAGGCGGGTGAGGTCTGGCTCCGCCGGCTGCTGCATGCCTATGGTCATGCGGTGTGGTTGAATCCTGCCCCGGAAACCCGCTGGGCCCACACCCCGACAGTTCAGTTGACCCGTGACCTGATGAGCGATCGAATGTTTCCCCTGACCCTGGCCGGTCTGGACGATGCGATCAGCACTCTGAAGCGGCGTGATCTGCCGGTGCACTAGGTTCTCAAGGCGCTGTACGGACCGCTTGGAAGGTGAGCGAGGCAGTCAGTAAGAAGGCGTTGATTCTCCCCGGCGCGGGTGCCCGGGGTGCCTATCAGGTGGGGGTACTGAAGGCGATCGCCAGCCTGTTGCCGGAAAATGCGCCCAACCCCTTTGCCGTTATCAGTGGGACCTCGGCGGGTGCCGTCAACGCCGCGGTTCTGGCCAGCCGGGCAGCGCGCTTCAAGGACGCCGTCTCTGAAATGGAGCGGGTCTGGGCCAATTTCCAGGCTCGTCATGTCTATCGCACCGATAACTGGACCATGCTCAAGTCCAGCCTGCACTGGTTGGCCGCGGTGACCCTGGGCGGTCTGGGGGTGCGCAATCCCCGCTCCCTTCTGGACAATACGCCCCTGCGCGACCTGCTGGCCGAAAACATTCGGTTCTCCGGCATCGCCAGAGCGATCCAGCAGGGCCACCTGGATGCGCTGGCCGTAACGGCCTCCGGGTACAGCTCGGCCCGCTCGGTAACTTTCTATCAGGGGGCACCGGGGCTGGGGACATGGTCCAGGACACGCCGCTCTGGCCGGCCGGCCATCATCAATCTGGATCACCTCATGGCCAGCGTTGCCGTGCCGCTGATATTTCCGCCGGTCAAGATTGGCGGCGAATACTTTGGGGACGGCGCCATGCGCCAACATGCTCCGCTCAGCTCAGCCATCCACCTGGGCGCTAATCGCATGCTGGTTATCGGCGTCCGCGATGAGCACCCTGATCCTGAGCCGGTGGCGGGAGCGGCAGTGACCTATCCCAGCATCGGCGAGATTGCCGGTTACATGTTGGACACACTGTTTATGGACGGGCTGTATTCCGACCTGGAACGGCTGACGCGCATTAACCTGATGTTGGAGCAGATCGAGTCAGGCTCTTTGCGGGGACCCGTGGCCCAGCTGCAGCCCTTGACGACCCTGATTATCCTGCCGACCCGCGATCTGCGCGAGATCGCCCAGCGCCACGTCGCTGAGTTGCCGCGCGCATTGCGGCTGCTGCTCGGCGGCCTCGGTGCCATGACCCGCGGTGGCGCCCGGCTGATCAGTTATCTGTTGTTCGAATCCGGGTTCACCCGAGAGCTCATGGACCTGGGCTACCGTGATGCCATGGACATGGAAGCAGATCTGCGAGCCTTCATTTTTGATCAGCCTATGGACACCCTGGATGCCCGCATGGACATCAAACGGGGTCTGGTGTCAGGTCAGGAATAGCGCCCCCAGGCCGAGGAACGCGCCAAAACCCACCACATCCGTGACCGTGGTCAAGACCACCCCGCCGGCCAGCGCAGGGTCCACGCCAAAGCGTCGCAGCAGCAGGGGAATCGTGACGCCGGCCAGCGCAGCGATGAACAGATTAATTGCCATGGCGGCGGCGATCACCGCGCCGACCTCCAAGGTCCGAAACCAGGCGACGGTGGCCAGGGCAACCACGGCAGCCCAACCCAGACCGTTCAACGCACCCACGGCGACTTCCTTGGCCATCAACCAGCCGGCGTTGGAGCGCTCCACCTGGCCTAAAGCCATGCCGCGAACCATCAGGGTCAGGGTTTGACTGCCGGCAATGCCGCCCATACTGGCCACTACGGGCATGAGAATAGCCAGCACCACCACCCTGTCCAGGGTGGCCTCGAACAGCCCTACAACCCGCGCGGCGATCAGGGCCGTGGCCAGGTTGACGCCCAGCCAGAGCGCGCGCCGTCTTGCGCTGCGCAGCACCGGCGCAAACATGTCGTCATCCTCGTCGAGACCCGCCATGCTCATCAGAGAGTGTTCGCCCTGTTCGCGAATGACGTCCACCACATCGTCAACGGTAATGCGGCCCAGCAGGCGATTGCGTTCGTCCACCACCGCGGCGGACACCAGATCGTAGTTTTCAAACAGGGTGGCGACTTCCGCAGCGGGGGTGCTGGCGGGGATAGCCGGCGTCTCCGTCTGCGTGAGCTTGCCCACCCGCAACTGTGGATCTGCCGTGAGCAGTCGAGTCAGATACAGACACCCCAGGTACTCGCCGTGTCGATTTACCACGAAGATGACGTCCGTGCCTTCAGGAATATCGCCTTTCATGCGCAGATAGCGCAGCAGAACCTCCACGGTCACGTCGCGGCGCACCGTAATGGTATCGGTGTTCATCAAGCCGCCGGCGCTGTCCTCGTCGTAGGCGAGGACAGCCTCAAGCCGCTGTCGATCGCTGGCATCCAGAGAGCGGATGATTTGCTGGTTAACCGTCTCTGGTAGATCCGCGAGCAGGTCGGCCAGGTCATCCACATCCAGCCCGGCGGCCGCAGCAACCAGGTCCTCAGCAGCCATCCCGCTGATGAGCCCGCTGCGCACCTCGTCGTTGACCTCGACCAGGATGTCGCCCTCATCAGCAGAATCCACCAACTCCCAGATGAGCTCGCGCTGGGGCAGTGGTAATGATTCGAGCAGGTTGGCGATTTCCGCCGGATTGAGGGCGTTCACCTGGCGCCGGACCTGGCGCATGGTTCCGGAGTCCAGCGCCTCGCGCAGCGCCTCAAGGACGGTAGGCTTGGCTGCGATGTCGTCCATAGGACAGGCTCGGCGTGGGTGAAAAAAACGGGCGAGCAGTTTAGCCGGGTTGTCTGGGTGCGTCTAACGCTCCGCCGCGCCGCCGGCAGCGGATTTCAGCGCAGTTCGTTGTGTCGTGTCGCGATGTCCCCGTAGCGGGATTCGAGTCGCCGGGCCAGTTGCTCAGCAAAGAAAACCGAGCGGTGCTGCCCGCCGGTGCAGCCGATGGCCACTGTGAGGTAGGAGCGTTCATAGTTCCGATAGCGGGGGATCCAACGGTCCAGGAACTGCTCGATGTCGTCGAGCATCGCCGTCACAGAGTCATGCTGCTGAAGAAATTCAATGACGGCTGAATCCTGGCCGTTCAGGTTGCGCAAGCGCGGTTCCCAGTAGGGATTTGGCAGACAGCGCACATCGAACACGAAATCCGCATCGGCGGGTAGACCGTGTTTGTAGCCGAAGGACTCGATCAGAATTGACAGGGCGGTGGCTTCGCGACGGGCAACCCGGGAGCTCATCCAATCGCGCAGCTCGTACACGGTGGTCCGTGTCGTGTCCATGATCAGATCGGCGCTGTTGATCACAGGACCCAGCAATTGTCGCTCCCGGGCAATGGCATCCCGCAAACTGACTCCCGCGCTGGAGAGCGGGTGTTTGCGGCGCGTCTCACTGAAGCGGGACAGCAGAATATCGTCCTCCGCTTGCAGGAAGATAATCTCGCACCCGATACCCTTCGGAACCAGTTCGGCGGCGATCCGCGGCACAGCGTCGATGTCGGCAGGGCGATTACGGGCATCCAAACCCACCGCCACGTTCTCATAGGCCGTATCACGACGTTTCAGCAGATCCTCGACGAAGACGCCCAGCAGGCTGGCGGGTATGTTGTCCACGCAGTAAAAGCCCAGATCCTCCAGGGCATTCAAGGCTACGCTTTTGCCGGAGCCGGATAGACCGCTGACGATTATCAGGCGCACCGGATCTGCCTCTAGCGGGCCCTTTGGACCCGAGCTGGATCGCCGTCCATTGCGCCCAACAGGCCGAACAGGCTCTGTGCGTCTCGAGCATGGCGCAACTGCCGCTGCAGTTGGCCATCAGACAGTCTGGCAGCCAGCTGCCGTAAGTCATTCAGCCCCGCTTCTGAGCAGTCTTCGGGTACCAGCAGACCGAAGATCAGGTCAACCGGCTCCCCATCAGGCGCGTCGAAATCCACGGGTTCGTGCAGCTTCAGAAATGCGCCGACGTTGCGATCGATGCCGGCTACCCGACCATGCGGGATGGCGACCGCGTCGCCCAGGGCAGTACAACCCAGCCGTTCGCGACTTACCAGGCTTTCAAAGATTTCCGCCGCGCCGACACCCACCGCGGCGTCGGCGAGGAGCTGGCTGAGCAGGTCCAGGGCATGCTTTTTGCTCCGAGCGCTGGCGCCGCACACGACGCTGTCGGGGCTCAGTATGCTGTGGACGTCCATGGCGGGTGGGATGTGCTGTGACGGCAGGCCGGCTCAAGAGATCAGCTGTGGCGTTGTTTGATGGCGTCTCTGGCGTGATGGTCCGAGAGCTTTTCTTTGTGCTTGCGAACCTGGCGGTCGAGCTTGTCAATCAGGCTGTCGATAGCGGCGTACATATCGTCCTGTACCGCGGAAGCATGCAGTTTACCACCGGACAGATGCACCGTCGCCTCCGCCTTGTGGCGCAGCTTTTCCACCGTGAGGATACAGTGGATGTCGGTCAGCTGGTCGAAATGGCGCTCCAGCCTGCCAAGCTTCTGACCCACATAATCGCGTAGCGCGTTGCTGACGTTCACATGATGACCGGTCACAGAATACTGCATGGTGTCTTTGCTCCTGTTGTTGGGCGGTGCCTGCTCTCGTCAGGATCGTAGCGCCCCGGGTTTTTTCCGCTCGCTGGATGAGGGAATCTTCATGGCCTCGCGGTATTTGGCCACGGTGCGGCGGGCGACCTTGATGCCTTCGTCTGCCAGGATCTTGGCCAGCCGGTTGTCGCTCAAGGGCTTACCGGCATCCTCCTGGGAAATGAGCCGGCGGATCTTCGCCCGGACAGCGGTTGAAGACTGGTCACCCTCGCTGCTGGCCAGATGGCTGGAGAAGAAATGACGAAACTCAAAGACCCCTCGGGGCGTATGCATATATTTGCTGGTGGTCACTCGCGAGATGGTGGACTCATGCATCTCCACCGCCTCGGCGACGTCGCGCAGCACCATGGGTTTCATCAACTCCTCGCCGTGCTCTAGAAATTCGTGCTGTCGCTGCACGATGGTGGTAGCCACCCGCAGCATGGTGTCGTTGCGAATCTCCAGGCTGCGAATCAGCCAGCGCGCCTCTTGTAGCTGGGCACGCAGAATATCGTACTCGCCACTGCGCCCCAGCGAGCCGGCGTAGGCTTGATTGACCCGCAGCTGGGGTGCCACCGAGGCGTTAAGCTCTACAATCCAGCGCCCGTCCACCTTACGCACGAACACATCCGGCACAATATATTCCGCCGCGGGCGCGTTGATCGATGCCCCAGGGCGGGGGTGACAGGCGCGCACCAGCGCGAGCGCATGATCCAAGGCTTCATCATTGGCCTGCAGCCGCCTTTTCAAAGCAGCCAGCTGATGATCTGCGACCAGCTCCAGATATTCGGCGGCAATCTGCTTGGCCAGCTTAAGACCCGGGGTGTCCCGCTCCAGCTGGCGCAGCTGCAGCAGCACACATTCGCTCACGCTGCGGGCGCCAATGCCAGCCGGATCCAGGCGCTGCACCAGCGACAGCACGGCCTCAACCTCGTCCACGTCGGCGAGCACTTCCGGGGCCAGCGTGGTTCGAATGGTGTCCAGGTCGTCGGTGAGATAGCCATCGTCGTTCACGGCGTCAATGATCGCCTGACCGATGATCGTTGTGCGGGGATCGAAGTTCTCTAATTCCAGTTGCCAGAGCAGGTGATCCTGCAGGGTTTCCTCGGAGCGATCGACGTATTCCTGAGGGCCGCTGAAATCACTGCCCTGGTATGAAGTATCGGATAGTCCAGTCGGCTGCGTATCCTGCCAATCGCCGTCGCTGGCGGTCTCCACCTCAGCCAACTCGGCCTCGCCATCGCCCTCTACCGGGTCCTCGCCGCCGGTAGGTTCCTCCACCTCCAGCATGACGTTTTCTTCCAAAGCCTCCTGAATCTGGGTCTGCAGTTCCATCACCGGCAGCTGCAGTAACCGGATCGCCTGCTGCAACTGCGGCGTCATCGTCAGCTGCTGAGTCAGCCGCAGTTGTAAGGAAGGCTTCAGCATGATGTGGGCTGGCTCTAGAGTCGGAATTCCTCGCCGAGGTAGACCTCGCGAACATGGCGATTAGACAAAATCTCATCCGGATGTCCGGATGCAATCAGCTCGCCATTGTTGAGGATATAGGCGCGGCCGCAGATTCCAAGTGTCTCGCGCACATTATGATCGGTAATCAACACGCCAATGTCCCGCTGGGACAGGTGGCGAATAATGCGCTGGATATCGAGCACTGAGATCGGGTCGACGCCGGCGAAGGGCTCGTCCAGCAGCACGAAGCGGGGTTCGGCGGCCAGAGCTCTCGCGATTTCCACCCGCCGTCGCTCGCCGCCGGACAGGCTCATGCCCAGATTGTCACGGACGTGGCCGATATGCAGCTCTTCAATGAGTTCCTCCAGGTGGCTCTGACGCTGGGCCCGGTTGAGCTCGCGGCGGGTTTCCAGAATGGCCTTGATGTTGTCGGAGACTGTGAGCTTGCGAAACACCGAGGCTTCCTGGGGCAAGTAGCCCAGCCCCAGTCGTGAACGGCGGTGCATGGGCATCGCCGTGATATCCCGACCGTCGATGGCAATGCTGCCCTCATCGCAGGAGATCAGCCCGACGATCATGTAAAAGGCCGTAGTCTTGCCGGCCCCGTTGGGGCCGAGCAAGCCCACAACCTCGCCGCTATCGATGGAAAGGGAAATGCCCTTGACCACCTCGCGGAGTCGATAGCGCTTGGTGAGGCCCCTCGCCTCTAGCCTACTCACTCTTCGCCGGCGGCCGGATCCGCGGTCGACAGCTCACCGTCGTTGATGTTCTGAGGTGGTTGAATGGTCATGCGTACCGGTTCGCCGCATTCTGACGAACTGGCGGTGATCGTCTCGCGGCCAAGATCGTACAGAAGGTCACAGCCGGAAATCTCATTCGGCCCCTCACTGAGGAATGCTTGCTCCGTCATGCGAATGGTGCCTTGAGCGGTGTCGTACTCAAACAGATTGGCGTAGCCGAGGATGGGTTCGCCCGTCTCCTGAGCCACGTCCTCAAACTGTGCCGGCTCACCACGCAGCGCAGCCGACAGCAGCTGATGATCCAGAAACTGCAGCTCCGCGCTATCAGACAGAATCTTTGCAGAATCGATAGTGATCCGGACATTGCCCGAAAAGCGCCACTGGCTGTTTCCAAAATCAAGGCCGGTGGCGCGGGCCTTGTCCGCTTCAATGCCCAGGGCTCCCTGGGTAATGCGCAGCCCCTCAAAGGACACGGTGTTGGAACGTCTGTCGAAAGATGACGAATCCGCGTCCAGAGAAATGGGCAGAGGTTCGGAGGCCTGCTGTGCCACCGCGGCGCAGCAGGCCAGTAGCAGGGCGGCGAGTCTAAGGACGGAATTGGCCATTAACATTTGATTGTAGCTCCAGCCGATCCTCCTTCAAATAAGCGACCAGACCGGTGGCTCGCAGCTGCCGGCCATCCATCTCCACGCGCACCCGGTCGGGCGTTTCGGCCACGAACTCATCGGGTTTAAGACGCAAGGTGTCGGTGCGGATGATGGTCGCCGTTTCGGGCGGTTCCGGGTTGCTGGTGAGCTGCACGTCACCGAACAGGTCGATGAAGGACTCGTCCATGCGGGCGACCCCGTTGTCGCTGCTGACGTCCCAGGGAACCTCGGCCACGGGCCGGTAGTTGACCTGGACCTTGGAGAGCAGGACGCGGTTGTCCTCCGGCCGTTCCTCGATGAGTTCCGCCGAGATGTTGTAGAGCAGTTGGCCCGCAGCGTCGGTGCCGGCCAACACCGCAGATCTCAAATAGTATCCGGGCGGCAGCGGGCGGCTCGCCTCCGATGGCGCAGGAGTACGCTGCTGACGAATGAGGATAAAACTCACGGCTACAGCCAGTATCAGCATTGTCAGGCGGATGACGCTGCTCAGGCTCAGATGCATCGCGAAGGCGGCGCGGCCGGACCTAGGCCGACGTCTCCACAATCCCGAGCAGCAGATCGCAGACCTCGCGCACCGCGCCATGGCCACCGTGCGCCTGGGTCACCAGATGGGCCGCTGCTCTGACCTCGGGACGGGCGTTGGCCACGGCGACGGCCAGTCCGGCCGCGCGCAACATGGGCAGATCGGCCAGGTCGTCACCGACCGCAGCGATCGCCGCGGGCGCCAGTCCAAGGTGCCGGGCCAGGCGCTCAAGGGCGGCGCCCTTGTCCCGCTCACCCTCAACGACATGGGCCACCTCAAGCTCGGCAGCGCGGGATCTGACGGCCGCGGAGTCGCGCGCCGACACCCAGGCCACCTGGACGCCCGCTTGCTGGACCGCTTTGATGCCGGCGCCGTCATGGACGTGGAAGCGTTTGCAGGCCTCGCCGTCCGGCCCGAAGTACAGGCCGCCGTCGGTCAGCACACCGTCCACATCCAGGATCAGCAGGCGAATCTCCCGGGCCCGCTGAGTCACGTCGGCCACGCTACATGACTCCCGCCCGGAACAGGTCGTGGATGTTGAGTGCGCCGACCAGGCGCTCGGCGTCATCGACCACCACCAGAGCGGTGATCTTGTGGGTCTCCAGCAGGTCCACCGCCGCCATGGCACGGTCGTCCGGATGCACCCGTTTGCCGCCGGGCGTCATGACGGCGCGCATGGTGGCTTTGTGCACGTCAGTGCGTTGGTCCAGGGTGCGCCGCAGATCGCCGTCGGTGAACACGCCGAGCAGGACATCCTGGTCGTCCACCACCGCGGTGATGCCCAAGCTCTTGCGGGTCATCTCCACCAGCCCGTCGCGGACACAGGTATCGGCATGCACCCTGGGGACCTCGACGCCGGTCCGCATGATATCGCCGACCCGGATCAGCAGACGGCGGCCCAGGGTGCCGCCCGGATGGGTGCGGGCGAAATCTTCCGCTTTGAAACCGCGCCGCTCCAGCAGCACGATGGCCAGGGCATCCCCCATGGCCAGGGCGGCGGTTGTGCTGGCCGTGGGTGCAAGATTCAGCGGGCAGGCCTCCTCTGCGACACTGATGTCCAGCATCACATCGGCAGCCTGGCCGAGCCTGGAAACGGGCTGCCCGGTCATGGCAATGAGTGGAATCTGCTGCCGCTTGATCACCGGCAACAGGGCTTCGATTTCCGGGGTGGCTCCGGAGTTGGACAGGGCCAGCACGACATCGTCGGCGGTAATCATGCCCATGTCGCCATGACTGGCCTCGCCGGGATGGACGAAGAAGGCGGGCGTGCCGGTACTGGCCAGGGTGGCAGCGATCTTGCCGCCGATATGGCCGGATTTTCCCATGCCGATAACCACCACTCGACCGCGGCAGTTCAGGCAGATATCGCAGGCATTTGCGAGCTGTGCGCCGATTCGCGGGATGAGGCTGAGAATAGCGTCTGCCTCGATCTGCAAGACTCGCCTGGCCATAACGGTTAAATCGGGAATTTTCGGGTCTGCGCTCATCCCGTCACGGCTCCCATGATGACGTAAGACTGATAAGCCAGGTAGGTCAGCAGCAGCGCAAAGCCCTCAGCGCGCTTGATGCGGCCCTCGCCGCTGTAATTGTAGGCCATAACGAACAGCACCAGGGTCAATCCCACCATAACCGGGAAATGGAAGGTCACCACTTTGGGATTGAAGTCGCTCGGCTGAATGGCGCCCGCAATGCCGATCACAGCGAGCAGATTAAAGATGTTGGAGCCCAGAATGTTCCCCAGCGCCAGGCCGTGCTCGCCCTTCAGCGCGCTGATCAGCGAGACGGCCAGTTCGGGCAGACTGGTGCCGATAGCCACGATGGTCAAACCCACGATAAGGTCGCTCACCCCAAGGTCGGTGGCGAGACCCGTTGCGCCGCCGACCAGAATGTTGGAGCCCACCAGCAGCACCAGCAGCCCAACGGTGAACCAGCCCAGGGCGGCACGCATGCCCAGATCGGTAGGTATCTCGGCGGCGTATTCGGCGCTGATGGGATCGCTGGCGCTGGAGCGAAAGGCCAGCGCCACCAGCCAGTACATCACCAAGACCAGACTGCCGAGCAGCACCAGGCCATCCACCCGACCCAGATGTCCGTCCACGAACAGCATGAAGGTGAGCAGAGTGACCGCCAGCAGAGCCGGCATCTCCCGCCGCAGCGTCTGGGAACGCACCTCGATGGCCCGCAGCGAGGCTGTGGTGCCCAGCACCAGCCCCACGTTGGCGATGTTGGACCCCACGGCGTTGCCCACGGCGAGACCCGCATTACCCTGCATGGAAGCGACTACGGAGACCAGCACTTCTGGGGCAGAGGTGGCGAAGGCCACGATGGTGAGGCCGATGAGAATGGGGGCCACGCCGAGATTGCGCGCCGTGGCGCTCGCGCCGACGACAAAGCGATCGGCGCCCCACACCAGCAGGACAAAGCCAACTATGATCGCAAGCAGGTTCACCAGCATGGCGGGCACGGCGGGGCGACGCACAAAAGTGAGCAATTGTACCAGTCCAGCTCCCAGCCAGGTCGGCAGCTGGTTTGGTGCCGAAGCAAGTTGGGCTAGACTTAGAGCCCGCAGCACGAAGGAACAACCGGATGAACCCCGACGATGTCGCCGCCTTGATCGAGGCAAGCCTGCCCGAGGCGCAGGTGCGCGTCGTGAGTGAGGACAACACCCACTATGAGGCCGTCGTGGTGTCCGCCGGGTTTGCGGGCAAGTCTCAGGTTGCGCGGCACCAAATGGTATACCGAGCTTTGGGTGAGCGTATCGGCCGCGAAATCCACGCGCTTGCCCTGAAGACTCTGACCCCGGGGGAGTTGGCGGACGGCTGACGCCAGCGTGCGCAGCAAGCGCGTGATCAAGTCGCCTGTTTTCTAGCCGTGGACAAACTCGAGATCATCGGCGGCATTCCTCTCGCGGGTGAGGTGCCCATATCCGGCGCAAAAAATGCCGCCCTGCCGATTCTTGCCGCTACCCTGCTGGCGGACAAGTCGGTTCATTTGGGCAACGTCCCTCATCTGAATGACATCACCACCACGGTGAAACTGCTGCGGCGCATGGGGGTGGACGTGGCGTTTCATGAGGGCGTCACCCTGGAGGTAAACCCCAACACCATTGTTGAATTCACGGCCCCGTACGAGCTGGTCAAGACGATGCGCGCCTCCATCCTGGTGCTCGGGCCCCTCCTGGCCCGCTACGGCCGCGCGGATGTGAGCCTGCCGGGCGGTTGCGCCATTGGCGCCCGGCCGGTGAATCTGCATGTGGCCGGGTTGAAGGCCATGGGCGCGGAGGTGGATATCGATGGCGGGTACATTCGCGCCCGCGCGAAACGGCTTTCCGGTGCCCGGCTGGTTCTGGATCAGATCACAGTCACGGGCACCGAGAATTTAATGATGGCGGCGGTGCTGGCCCGCGGCGAAAGTGTCATAGAGAACGCGGCCCGGGAGCCGGAGGTGACGGATCTTGCTCACTTTTTGATCCGCATGGGTGCCCGCATCGAGGGCGTCGGAACGGACACCCTTCACATCCAGGGCGTTGAAAGCCTGGGTGGGACGGAATACTCGGTACTGCCAGATCGGATCGAATGCGGGACCTACCTGGTTGCGGCCGCGATTACCGGCGGTTCGGTGCGAGTGAAAAAGGTCGAGCCCGACCATCTGGACGCGGTGCTGCTGAAGCTGGAAGAAGCGGGCGCGGCCATCACCCGTGGGCCCGACTGGATTCAGCTGAACATGAGCGGCCAGCGGCCCGGGGCCGTGGATATCACGACGGCACCCTACCCCGGCTTTCCCACCGACATGCAGGCCCAGTTCTGCGCCCTGAATGCGGTGGCGGCTGGCACCGGCGCCATTACAGAAACCATTTTCGAGAACCGCTTCATGCATGCCCTGGAGCTGCAGCGCATGGGCGCGAACATTCGGTTGCAGGGCAACACGGCCATTAGCCGCGGCGTGGATCACCTGGAGGGCGCGCCGGTGATGGCTACTGATCTTCGCGCCTCAGCGTCGCTGGTGCTGGCGGGGCTCGTAGCGCAAGGCACTACCCGGGTCGATCGGATTTACCACATCGACCGGGGCTACGAGTGTATTGAAGAAAAATTGCAGCAGCTGGGCGCACAGATCCGGCGCATTCCCGGCTGAAGTTGACCGGCTCAGGAAGGCCGCCGTCGCGTCAGCGATGGCGGGCGCTCATCCAGCACCGCCTGCACCTGGAATGATCGACCGCCGCGCATACCGCGAATATTCACCCTTTCCCCGGGTTTGGTGCCCGCCACCAGGTTCAGGGCCTGACGCGAGCTGAAAATGGTCGCTTCGTTGATGTGGGTGATGACATCGCCAGGCAGCAGGCCCGCAGCCGCCGCGGGCCCGCTGACGCTGATCAGCTCAATGCCGCTGCCGGCCAGCCCCATCTGCCGGGCACGCGCGGGGGCCAGGTCCCGTGGGTCCACGCCCAGCCAGCCTCGGATCACGCGACCGTGGGTAATCAACTCGTCCAGGACGCCGCGCACCAGGTTGATCGGGATAGCGAAACCGATGCCATCGGGAATGACGGCCTGATCCCGGGCCACGGTACCGATCACCGCGGTATTAATGCCGACCAGCTCGCCGCGGCTGTTGACCAGGGCGCCACCGGAGTTGCCGATGTTGATGGCAGCGTCGGTCTGGATGAAGTTCTCGAACAGCGCCACGCCGAGCTCACCTCGACCGGTGGCGCTGACAATGCCCTGGGTGACTGTCTGGCTGAGGCCGAAGGAATTGCCGATCGCCAGCACCACCTCGCCGATGCGCAGGGTATCGGAGCGTCCCAGCCGGATGATGGGCAGCTCCTCCAGGGCAATGCGCAACAGGGCCAGCTCGGTTTCCGGGTCCGCGCCCACAATGGCGGCCGGCGCGACCCGGCCATCGGCCAGCTGCACGCGAACCGCGTCGGCGTCTTTAATCACGTGCCAGTTGGTCACAATATAGCCGTCCGGGCTGAAAACCACGCCTGAGCCCAGTCCACGCCCAACGACGGGCACGGTCCCGCGGCGGCTCCGCTGGTTGTCCACGATCTGGGCGGTATAGATATTCACCACAGCGGGGGCGCTGGCCGCTACCGCCTCGGCATAGCCGCTGGGTTGCCCCTGCCGGGTGCCGATGATCTCGGGTCGGATAAATACCACCACGAAGGCTGCAGCCAGCCCGATGATCACGGACTGACCAAGAAAAACCAGGACTTTCCAGGGCGGGGGCATGGGGTCAGTGTAGCAGGCATACGGGTTAGCCCCGGTGGTCAAGGCTTTGGCCCGGTGTGTATAATTCCGCCGGTTTTTACCCCCGTCGACTGCCTGCAGGGGCGCAGTTAAGCGACTCAACGAACCATCACCATCGCCCGAGCCCAGCAGGCTCAAGAAGGCTTTTGACCCTGCCTGTCTGCCAGGGAGTGCTCTATGACAGAAGAATCGGATCTTACTCGACGCCAGTTCCTGACCGTGGCCACGGCTGCGACCGGTGGTGTGGGCGCCGCGTTCGCGCTGGTGCCTTTCCTGGCGTCGTTCAAGCCCAGCGCAAGGGCTCAGGCGCTGGGGGCGCCGGTCGAAGTGGACATCAGCAAGGTTGAACCCGGGGCGTTACTCAAAGTCGAGTGGCGCGGCAAGCCGGTCTGGGTGCTGCGGCGCACGGATGACATGCTCACCCGGCTGGCCGCGACCGAAGGTGAGTTGCGTGATCCCGGATCGGATGAGTCAGATCAGCCGACCTATGCGCAAAACAGCTATCGCTCCATTAATCCCGAATTTCTCGTGGTTGTGGGCAGTTGTACCCACTTGGGTTGTGCACCCATGGCCCGCTTCGAGATGGGTGCGCCGGATCTGGGGGCCGACTGGCAGGGAGGGTTCTATTGCCCCTGTCACGGCTCCAAGTTTGACCTGGCCGGCCGCGTCTGGAAGGGCGTCCCTGCGCCGCTCAATCTGGCTGTGCCGCCCCATCGATTTGTTACCGAGGGTACCCTGCTGATCGGTACCGACACCGCGACTGCATGAGGGAAGTGCGCAAATGAGTACCACACAAGCACAGGTCTCAGGCCGCCTGGGGAACCAGTTACGTTCACTGGTCGGCTGGATAGACGCGCGCTTCCCCATGACCAAGATGATGCGGGAGCATGCCACCGAATATTACGCCTCGAAAAATTTCAACTTCTGGTACGGCTTCGGCGTCCTGGCTACCGTGGTGCTTGTTCTGCAGATTGTCACTGGCATCTGGCTCACCACCAGTTATAAGCCGTCGTCCGCCGACGCTTTCGCATCGGTGGAATACATCATGCGGGACGTGGAATGGGGCTGGCTGTTGCGCTACCTGCACTCCACCGGCGCGTCCGCATTCTTCGTGGTGGTCTACCTGCACATGTTTCGCGCCCTGATGTACGGCTCCTATAAGAAGCCCAGGGAGCTGATCTGGCTGATTGGCATGGTGATCTATCTGTGCCTGATGGCGGAGGCCTTTTTCGGCTATCTGCTGCCCTGGGGTCAGATGTCTTACTGGGGCGCGCAGGTCATCGTTTCCCTGTTCGGCGCCGTGCCCGTGGTGGGGGAAGGTTTGGCCGAATGGATACGCGGCGATTTCTATATTTCCGACATTACCTTAAACCGCTTTTTTGCATTTCACGTGATTGCGGTGCCGCTGATGCTGGTGCTGTTGGTGGTGGTGCACATCCTGGCGCTGCACGAGGTGGGGTCCAACAATCCCGATGGCATCGAGATCAAGGAGAACAAGGACGAGCGAGGCATCCCCGTTGACGGCGTTGCTTTTCACCCCTATCACACCAGTAAGGATCTCGTGATCATTATCGTGTTCTTGATCCTGTTCTGCGGCGTGGTGTTCTTCGCGCCCGAGATGGGCGGCTACTTTCTAGAGCACGCCAATTTTGAGCCCGCGGACGCGCTGAAGACGCCGGAGCACATTGCGCCGGTATGGTATTTCACGCCCTTCTACGCAATTCTGCGGGCCGTGCCGAGCAAGCTGGGGGGTGTGCTGCTGATGGGAGCCGCGGTGCTGCTGCCGTTTTTCCTGCCTTGGCTGGATCGCTGCCGTGTCAAATCGATTCGCTATCGCGGTTGGATCTATAAAGTGGCGCTGGGCCTTTTCGCGATCAGCTTCGTAGCTCTGGGGTATCTAGGCCTGCAACCGGCCACCGGGATCTATACCAATCTGGCACGTGTATTTACCGTGGTGTACTTTGCGTTCTTCATCTTGATGCCCTTTTACACCAGCTGGGAAAAGACCAAGCCAGTGCCGCAGAGGGTGACATGGCGATGAGGACGAAGGCCTTTTTGCTGACACTGCTTGCGGGGCTGCTGTCTTGCGCAACCCAGGCGGCTACGGAGTCCAGCTTTCCCATGGATCCGGCCAACAACGACGTGAGCAATACCGCATCCTTGCAGCGCGGCGCCAGGTACTTCGTCAATTACTGTCAGGGGTGCCACTCAGCGCAGTACGTGCGCTATAACCGATTGGCGGAAGATCTCGGGCTCAGTGAGGACCAGTTGGTAGAGAACCTCATGTTCGTGGGTGAACAACCCCACGATACGATGATCAACGCCATGCCCGAGGAAGATTCCGCGCGCTGGTTTGGTCAAGCCCCACCGGATTTATCATTGATCGCCCGCAGCCGGGGGACAGACTATCTCTACAACTTCTTGCGCACCTTCTATGTCGAGGAGGGCACGCCTACCGGCGTCAATAATATGGTCCTGGCCAACACCAGCATGCCCCATGTGCTTTGGGAGCTGCAGGGCATCCAGCGCGCTGTTTTCGAGGAACATGAAGGCAGCCTGGAGCCGGAATTTGTTGGCTTTGAGGCGGTTGCGCCTGGAACGCTCAGCGCTGAAGAGTATGATCAGCTGGTTCGCGACATTGTTAATTTTCTCGACTACATCGGCGAGCCCATGCAGTTGCAACGACGCTCTCTGGGTATCAAGGTTATCGCTTTTCTGCTGGTTTTCCTGCTGTTTGCCTACTTATTAAAACGAGAAATTTGGAGCGACGTCCACTGACGAGCGTTAACGCTCAGCGGACCGTCGACATATAGCCGAAGCATAAGCCCGAGGAGACCCGTGCCATGGCGGTAATTGCCAACCGGCGTTCGGTCATGACGCTTTTTTCCAAGCCAACCTGTCCGTGGAGTCACCGTACCCGCTTGGTGTTGGCAGAGAAAAGCATCAACATCGATATTGTGGATGTCGAAGAAGATTCGCTGCCCGAAGATCTGCTTGACCTGAACCCGTACAACAGTGTGCCAACACTGGTCGATCGAGACCTGGTGTTGTACGACTCCAGGGTCATTATCGAGTATCTGGACGAGCGTTTTCCCCACCCGCCTTTGATGCCGGTGGATCCAGTAACCCGCGCCCAGTTCCGGCTGGCGTTATTTCGTATTGAGCGGGACTGGTACTCGCTCGCGGAAGAGATCCAGGATGGTGGTGATCGCAAGCCTGTCTCCCGGGCACGCAAATTCTTGCGCGAAAGTATCCTGTCCAGCGCCGAGGTGTTCGCCTCCAAGCGGTTCTTCTTGAGCGATGAATTTTCGCTGGTGGACTGCACTATTGCACCAATTCTGTGGCGCCTGCCCGTCTACGATGTGGATTTGTCCAGCCAGGCCAGGCCCATCATGCGCTATATGGATGAGGTGTTCGCTCGACCCTCTTTCCAGGAGAGCCTGACGGAGCTGGAACAGGAGATGCACCAGTAGGTCGGGTGGCGGGACCGTGCTGTGATGGCGGAACAGGATATCAGCTCGCAACGACCCTATCTCCTGCGCGCCATGCATGAGTGGATGAGTGATAATGGGCTGACGCCCCATATCGTCGTGGATGCCCGACGCGACGGCGTGGCGGTGCCCGCCCAGCACGTGGAAGACGGAAGAATCATCCTCAATGTCAGCCACGAGGCAACTCAGGGGTTGGACCTGGGCAATGAGCGGCTGATGTTCTCGGCGCGCTTTTCAGGGGTGGCGCAGACGGTGATGGTGCCTACTGACGCCGTGCTCGGTATCTACGCGCGGGAGTCGGGTCAGGGCATGATCTTCGCCGAGGAGGAAGCGGCGCAAGCAGCGTCTTCGCCAGATGATGGCGGTGACGATGAGCCGCCACGGGGCCATCTCAAGGTCGTGAAATAAGCATAAGCGCTAGCCGCCAAGCAGTTCCGCGTCGATCAGATCACACAGGCAGTGCAGCACCAGTACGTGAACCTCCTGGACGCGGCAGGTGCGCGCTGACGGCACCCGTATCTCCACGTCCGGGCCCTGCAAAAGTCCAGCCATGGCACCCCCCTCGCCGCCGGTCAAGGCGACCACCGACATGCCGCGCTCGTGCGCCGCTTCAATGGCCCGGCAGACGTTGGCGGAATTCCCTGATGTGGAAATCGCCAGCAGCACGTCGGGCGAGCGGCCCAGCGCACGTACCTGTTTGGCGAAAATGTCGTCGTAGCTGTAGTCGTTGCTGATAGAGGTCAGGGTTGAGCTGTCCGTGGTCAGCGCCAATGCGGGCAGCCCCGGGCGCTCCATCTCAAAGCGATTCAGCATCTCAGCTGAGAAGTGCTGCGCGTCAGCCGCCGAACCACCGTTTCCGCAGCTTAGGACCTTGCCGTCAGCCAGAAGCACACGGGTGATGAGTCCGGCGGCATCCACAATCCGTGGCGCCAGAATTTCCGAGGCCCCCTTAACCGCCTGGCTTTCGGCAAACTGTTCCCGGACGCGCTGTTCTGATGTCATGCTGCCCCCAAAAAACGCCGTTGGCGCGGCTATTCTGCCGTTAAGCCACTCAAGACACCATCCGCGTCAGGTGGCGTCGAAGGCAGCGCGGATCCAGTGGATCCGCGGCGCGCGATCAATACCGTCAATGGCCACGACGTCAAAGCGCAGCGGCTGGTTCGCCCAACGTGGGTGGGTCATCAGAAAATGGCGCGCGGTGGTAATAATGCGCTGCTGCTTGAACCGATCAATACTCTGAAGGGCGCTGACGGGGCTCAAGTGACGCCGGGCGCGCACCTCAACGATGATCAACCCTCCGCCTTGCCGGCAGACCAGGTCCAGTTCACCGTGGCGGCAGCGATAGCCGCGGGCAACGACGCGTAAGCCCGCGCGCTGGAGGTAGTCGCAGGCCAACTGCTCATAGGCGCGGCCCACCCGCGTGCGGTCGTCCCTCAAAGGGATCCCGCGGCGCTCTCGCTCTCTACGTCCTCGGGCTCGGTCATGTCTTGAAGGGGCGCGGGTTGGCCGGCGCGAAACTCGGCCCAGGCCAACTCCCGATGAATCCGGCCGCGCGGATCCATGGTCAGCAGCCCGGAAAGGCCCGTAAGCCGCAGAGACAGCTCGCCGCTATCGTCGTTGTACAGCAAAGCAAGCAAACGATAGGCGTCAAAGCCCATGGCGTACAGACGGATCAGTCGGGCGCCCCGCTGGGGCCAGTAGCCTTCAATCGACTGGCGCAGATTGGCTGCCGCTTCATCCGGGGTCACGAGCCAGGGCATGGCGGGGAAGCGGATGCCGTCTAGATCCCGATTACTGCGGCGATCGCCGGGCGCGTAGACCTCGGATGTGGCGTAGATGGGCAGGTCGTCGGCGTAGTGAAAACGCAGCTGGGGACGCAGCAGGCGGGCGGCGGGGGCGGCCGCGGCCAGAAAAACCAGGTCCACGTCCTGACGCCGTCGGGGCTGAAATTCCAGCGGCCGGCCCAGGTTCGCCGCCAGGCGGCGCTGTCGCTGGTTGCTCTGGTCCAGTTGCAAAAGCGCCGTAATGGCCGCGGAGAAATCCTGGCCGCGCGGATCGTAGCCCTTGAATTCCAGCAGGGTGCCGCCGAGGGTCTCGAACTCGTTGCGAAAGCTCGTCAACACCCGGATGCCCCAGTCGCTGTTGGCGATCAGCGCCAGAGCCCGGGTCTGGCCGTCGGCGATGGCGCGCCGCGCCACCTGGGCAGCTTCATCCTCGGGAGCCAGCGCATACTGGAACAGGTTGGGCGGTGCCGTGTGTTCCGGCCCCGCCATGTTCAGCGTCAGCGTGGCAACGCGGCCGGCGTTGCTCAGCACCGCCTCGACAGCGCTTTTCAGAAGCGGACCGACAATGAAATCGGCGCCGTCCTGCTCCGCCTGCAGATAGGCCTCTGACGGGCCCAGCCGGTTCGTGTCATAGATGCGCAGCTGGGGACGGGCCGCGGCGGAGGCCGACAGGTAGGCCGCCACCAGACCGTCCCGTACCGCCATGGCGGCGGCCTGCTGGCGACCGGACAGCGGCAACAGCAGGGCGATCTGCTCCGGGTAGCGGGTCATCAGTTGCGCGTTGAGCAGCAGGTCGTCCAGCAGCATCCGGCCTGCTGGATGGCCTGGAAAACGCGCGCTCCAGTCTTCCAGAGCTGGCTGCAGGATAAAGGGATCGCCCCGCGCCGCCACCGCGGTTGGCTGCAGCGCCAGCCAGCCCGCCATGACTGGATCGCCCACCACCGCCGGCGAATCGCTCGAGGGCATGGCGGCCAGGCCCGTCCAGATGATCCGTTGATTGGCCAGGACGTCCTCGGGTCGGGTCAGCCAGTCCTCCCGCTCCACGAGGGTGGCGATGCCCTCGAGGAAGCGGCCCAGGGCCAGCTGGGCCTGGCCCTTCAGTCCCAGAGCGTCGGCCCGGATCCCGGCCGGCGGGGGCTCGGGGAGTTGCTGCAATCGTGCGAGTGTCAGCTCGGGCTGGCCGCGCCGCAAAGCCAGGTCGGCCTGCAGCAGGGCGAGCGCCATACTCTGGCCTGCAGTCACCGGGCTGCCGGCCATCTCCAATCGCCGAGCTGCCGCCTCCAGATCGTTGCCGGCCAGAAGTTGCCGGGCGGCGGCCAGCAGGAAGTCCACCCGCGCCGAGCCGCCGCTCTGTTCCGCCAACTGCTCGTACAGCTGAGCGGCCAGGCGGGAGTCGCCGGCTTCAGCGGCGTCCAGGGCGCGCGTCTCCAACGAGGGGTCGGGTGTCGGCGGACGAACGATCGGCTCCGGCGCGCAGCCCCACAGGACCGCCGCCAGAATCAGACTGCTCGGGCCGGCGACTTGCTTAAGAAGGCGCGTCGCGGGCAGCATCACTCCCATGAATCAAACCCCGGGACAGTTGTTCGTGGTCGCCACGCCAATCGGCAACCTGGAGGACTTGAGTGCCCGGGCCCGCCGCGTCTTGGCAGAGGTTGCTGTCATTGCGGCGGAGGATACCCGCCGCACCCGGCAATTGCTATCGAGTTTCCAGTGCGATACGCCACTTATTGCGGTGCACGAACATAATGAGGCGGAGCGTGTCCCGGTGCTGTGTGAGCGGCTGGCAGCGGGCGAGGATGTTGCCCTGGTCAGTGATGCGGGCACACCCTTGATCAGCGATCCGGGATATGCGCTGGTGCAGGCCTGCCGGCGCCGGGGGATTAGGGTTGTTCCGGTGCCGGGACCCAGCGCCCTGCTGGCGGCGCTGCAGGCGTCCGGGTTGCCCACTGACCGCTTCGCGTTCGAGGGATTTCTGCCGCGCAAAGCTGGCCAGCGGCGCGAGCGTCTGGCAGCCCTGGCGGCTGAGCCCCGCACCCTGGTCTTCTTCGAGTCCGTGCATCGGATTGCAGCGACTGTGGCGGATCTGGCAACGAGCTTTGGCGCCGAGCGCCCGGCGACGCTCGCCCGGGAGCTCACCAAGATGCATGAGTCCGTGGTGTCGGACAGCCTGGGCGGGCTCGCCGCAGCGCTGCGGGCGGGCACTATTGTGGAGCGCGGCGAATTCGTGTTGGTGGTGGCGGGTAACGTCGAAGAGCAGTCCGGCGGCCTGGCGGAAGCCCGCCGTGTGTATGCGCTGCTCATCGAGGCACTGCCGGCAGACGCGGCGCTCAAGCTCACTGCCCGCATCACTGGCGTCAAGCGCAACGCCCTTTACGCGGCGTTGCGGGCCTGAGCTTTTGCTAAAATATGCCGAAGGAGTCGGCCAGGCAGTCGCCCATCCTTGAGGGATGGGAGGAAAGTCCGGGCTCCACAGGGCAGGGTGCCAGGTAACGCCTGGGGGGCGCGAGCCTACGGAAAGTGCCACAGAAAATATACCGCCCCGGTGCGCCGGGGTAAGGGTGAAATGGTGCGGTAAGAGCGCACCGCGCGCGTGGTAACACGCGTGGCAGGGTAAACCCCACCCGGAGCAAGACCGAATAGGGGAGCGTTTGAGTGTGCCCGCACGAGGCTCCCGGGTAGGTCGCTAGAGCCTGGCGGTGACGCTTGGGCCCAGAGGAATGACTGCTCACGACAGAACCCGGCTTATCGGCCGACTCCTTTTATCTCGCCCTCATTCGAGCTATAAGTTATAACTTATTGATTCTAGGTTCTAAGGCCAGCCCCGCCGTCTCCGAATGGCGACAGGTAGGAAGGCTCTAAGTGCCTGTGATACAACAAAAATAACCCGTCCAGCGGGTTGACAGCCCAACGCCTCCGTCCCTATAGTGTCGCAAAGTGGGAAAAAGTGGGGAAAAATGGGCTGGCGATGTTTCGCGGCGCAACCAAAGTCACCCTGGACGCAAAGGGACGGCTGGCGATACCCAGCCGCTACCGGGAACGGCTGCTCGCTCGTTGCGACGGCCAACTGGTCGTGACCATTGATCGCAGCCACTGCCTGCTCATCTATCCCCTGCCCGACTGGGAGGAAATCGAAACCAAGCTGAATCGTCTGCCCGCCCTGCATCAGGTGGCGCGGCAGTTGCAGGAGTTCATGGTGGGTTACGCCACCGATCTGGAATTGGATGGGCACGGTCGCATCCTGCTGCCCCAGGTTCTGCGGGATTTCGCAGAGCTGAGCCGGCAAACGATGCTGATCGGTCAGGGGAACAAGTTTGAGCTCTGGGACGAAGAACGCTGGAACGCGCGCCTTGAGGTCTGGCGCGAGGGCAGCGACCAGGATGCGGAGCTGCCTCCCGAGCTGCAACAGCTGTCTCTATAAAGCTGGCCGTGGTCTGACGTGACGTGTCAGATCACGAGCCGGTACTTGCGGAAGAGGTGCTGGAGGGACTGGCGGTCAAGCGCGATGGCCGCTACGTCGACGGGACGTACGGGCGGGGTGGACACAGCGTCGCCATTCTGGAGCGGCTGGGTCCATCGGGCAGATTGCTGGCATTGGATAAAGATCCCGTGGCGGTGCGCCACGGGCAGGAACGCGTTGAACCAAGCGACAGGCGTTTCGCAATCCAGCAAGCGGGATTCGAGGAGCTGAGTCGATATGTGGGGCCTTGGCTTGGCAACGAGCCGCTTAACGGGGTGTTACTGGATCTTGGGGTGTCCTCGCCGCAGCTGGCGGAGGCTGCCCGCGGCTTCAGTTTTTCTAAGGATGGTCCTTTAGATATGCGCTTGAACCCGAACGAGGGGCGTCCGGCTGCGGCCTGGTTAGCCGAAGTCAGCGTGCCCGAGCTGACTGGTGTGCTGCGCCGCTACGGCGAAGAGCCCCGCGCCAGGGCGATCGCCGTAGCGCTCGATCGGGCCCGCCGGAGGCAACCGATCACCACCACCGGCCAGCTGGCCGCAGTGGTGGCGGCGGTCTACGGCAGCATGCCCACGCGACGTCATCCCGCCACCCGCACATTTCAGGCGATTCGGATCTACATCAACCAGGAGCTGGCAGCGCTCGCTGCGGGCCTGGCCCAGGCCCTGGAGTTGCTTGCCGGCGGCGGGCGGCTGTGTGTCATCAGCTTTCATTCTCTGGAAGACCGCCTCGTGAAGCGCTTCATTCGCGATCATTCACGCGAGGATCCGGTGTATCGAGGCCTCCCAGATGTCCCCAGTGCGGCGCGACCGAAGCTGCGGCCCGTGGGTAGACCGATTCGTCCGAGCGCGGCTGAGGTCGCGCGCAACCCGCGCGCGCGCAGTGCCGTGTTGCGCATTGCGGAACGTCAATGAGTCGGTCTGCACCGCGGGCTTGGTTGAGTCGCCTGGTCACGCTTGGCCTGGTGGCGGGGGTGGTGGGCTCGGCCCTGGCTCTGGTAAACGCCAAGCACGAGTCGCGCCAGCTGTTTGTCGAGCTGGAGCGCCTCAATGGCGAGCGGGATCGTTTGCAGATCGAATGGGGCCAGCTGCAGCTTGAGCAAAGCACCTGGGCTACCCATGCGCGTATGGAAAGCCTGGGTCGTGGCGAGTTGGCGCTGGTGACACCAGCGCCCGAGGACATCGTCCTGGTAGCGGAGCGGCCCTAGCATGGCGCGTCGTCCGGCCGGTCAGCTCTCACCCCATTTCCGGCTGCGGGCCTGGGTTGTGCTGAGCGCTCTGGTGGCGTTCGGCTGCCTCATTGCTGGCCGGGCTTTTCAGCTGCAGATTCTGGATCAGGATTTCCTGGCCGCCCAGGGTAACGACCGCCACCTGCGCACCACAGAAATCTCCACCCACCGCGGCAGCATCGTCGACCGGCACGGCGAGCCGTTGGCGGTCAGCACGCCCGTGGACTCCATATGGGTCAACCCTCAGGACCTCACTCTGGCCATGGGCCGGGTGCCGGAGTTGGCCCGCGCTCTGGGTCGCGACGAGAACTGGCTGGCGCGGCGGATCACCAGCAATCTGGATCGCGAGTTCATTTACGTGCGCCGCCATTTACGCCCGGATCAGGCAGCCGAGGTGCTGGCCCTGGGCATTCCGGGCGTGGCCAGTCATCGGGAATACCGTCGCTACTATCCGGCCGGCGAAGTCGCGGGTCATGTGGTGGGGTTCACCAACATCGACGACCAGGGCCAGGAGGGACTGGAGCTGGCTTTTGATTACTGGTTGCGCGGCACGGCGGGAACCAAGCGGGTGTTGCGTGATCGGCTGGGGCGAGCCATAGAGGATGTGGAGCGGCTGCAGCCGGCTCGGCCCGGCAAGACCCTGACCGCCAGCATCGATCTGCGCTTGCAGTATCTGGCCTATCGCGAACTCAAACGGGCCATGGCCGAGCACGATGCCAGCGCGGGCTCCGTGGTGCTGCTGGATGTCACCAGTGGCGAAGTGCTGGCGATGGTGAACCAGCCCACCTTCAATCCCAACGACCGCGCCCAACTGAAGGTGAGTCATTATCGCAACCGGGCTGTGACGGATATCTTCGAGCCCGGTTCCAGTTTTAAACCGCTGGTAGTCGCGGCAGCCCTGGAGTCAGGGCGTTATCGCCCGGACACGATCATCGACACGGCGCCGGGGCTGATTCGGATCGGCAACCAGGTGGTGACTCAGGACGAGCGCAATCTGGGCCCTATCAGCGTGACGCGAGTGCTGGCCGTTTCCAGTAACGTCGGGGCCGCCAAAATAGCGCTGGATCTGCCGCCGGAGGGCCTCTGGTCGGTCCTCGCCCAGCTTGGCATCGGCCGACTCACCGACTGCGGTTTTCCCGGCGAGTCTGCGGGTGTGCTGAACCAGCCGGAATACTGGCGGCCGGTGGGCCAGGCTACCCTGGCCTACGGTTACGGTTTGTCCGTGACGGCCCTTCAGCTGGCTCAAGCCTACGCCACGCTGGGTGCCGGCGGGCTACGTCTGCCCACTTCGCTGGTGGCTGTCGAGAATCTTCCCCGGGGCGAGCGCGCCGTATCCCGGCAGACGGCTGCAGACGTCATGGGCATGCTGGAAGTCGTGGTGTCCGAGCAGGGAACCGGGCGGCGCGCGGCCATTCCCGGCTTCCGAATAGCCGGCAAGACCGGTACGGCCTGGAAATCGGGTCCGGGCGGCTATTCCAAAGATCGCTATCTGGCAGTGTTTGCTGGTTTGGCACCGGCTTCGGATCCCCGCCTGGCGGCGGTGGTGACTATTGATGAGCCGCGGGGCGAGGCCTATTACGGCGGCGACGTGGCGGCCCCCGTATTTGCCCGTATCGTCAGCGGCGCGCTGCGTTTGCTGGCCGTGGCGCCGGATCAGCCCGCACAGTCCGTTATGGCCCGCGCCGGTGTGTCGCCATGATGGCTGCGCCGGTTACAGCAGGCCGAACCCTGGGCGATTTGCTTGGCGCCCGGGCTGGCGTGCATGCCCTGCTGCCCATCAGCGATATTGCGCTGAACTCCAGCGCCGTGCAGCCGGGCTGCCTGTTCGTCGCCGTGGCCGGTCAGCGGAGTCACGGCCTCGAGTATGCCGCCCAGGCCGTAGCCCGCGGCGCGGTGGCGATAGCCTTTGAGCCGCACGCCAGCCTGGCCCCACCGGCCGGCGTGCCTGCCGTTGCCGTGCCCGATCTGTCTGCGCAGCTGGGCACGATTGCGGTGGGCTTTTTCGGCCAACCGGCGGAGCGGTTGGCCATGGCGGCCGTGACCGGGACGAACGACAAAACCACGGTGGCTTATCTGGTGGCCAGCGCCATGGCGCAACTGGAACGGCGTTGCGGTTATCTGGGAACTCTTGGTGTTGGCGTCCCGCCGGATCTGGCGCCGGGTGCCCTTACGACCCCGGATTGCTTCCAGCTGCACCGCCACCTGTCCGACCTGTCCGCCGCCAGCGCCCGCCACGCCGCGTTAGAAGTATCCTCCCATGCCCTGGATCAGGGTCGAACGGCCGGCGTGAACTACCAGACGGCGGTGTTTACCAACCTGTCGCGGGACCATCTGGACTACCACGGCGATCTGGACCGCTACGGCCGCAGCAAGGCGAAGCTATTTGCAAGTCCCGGCCTGCAGCTGGCCGTCATTAATGTCGATGACACTTTCGGCGCCCAGCTGGCCAGCAAGTTAGCCAGTCGGCTTCCCACGTTGGCGATCACGACCGATGGCCGAGCTCCGGCTCGCGTGACTGATGTTTGTCATGGTGAGATTGCTGCCGGATCCGCCGGGCTTACCATCCGTTACCGTGCCCCCTGGGGTGACGGCGTATTGCAGTCTGGGTTGCTGGGCGCCTTCAACGGCCAGAATCTGTTGCTGGCGCTGGCGGTGCTGAGTGCCTGGAACGTGGATCACGACCAGGCCGCTGCCGCGCTTGGGGCGTGTGGCCCACCGCCGGGTCGCATGGAAGCCTTTCGACCGCCAGGTGCCGCCGGCCCCTTGGTGGTGGTTGATTTCGCCCATACGCCCGCGGCGCTGGCCGCCGCGCTGAATGTCTTAAGGCCCATGACCCGCGGCCGCCTCTGGTGCGTGTTCGGCTGCGGCGGTGACCGGGATATGGGCAAGCGGCCGCTGATGGGGGCCGCGGCCGCCGAGCGGGCGGACGCCATTATTCTCACCAGCGACAACCCGCGCAGCGAAGCGCCTGACGCCATCGTTGCCCAGATAAAAGCCGGGTGCGCGGGACATGGCGCGCTGCAGATCGAGCTGAATCGCAGCGCCGCTATCGCCAGCGCGATCGCCCGGGCGGCACCCGAAGATACCGTGCTGGTGGCCGGGCGGGGCCACGAGACCTGGCAGCAGGTTAACGGCAAGCGTCTGCCGCTGTCTGATCGGGCCGAGGTCGCGGCAGCGTTAGGAGGCGGCGCATGATGGCCCGCACTCTGAGCGCAGTGGCGCAGCGCGTGCGGGGAGAGCTGCGCGGCGCGGACGCGGCGTTTGCCGCCGTGAGCACGGACAGCCGCGGCATCAGTCGTGGTGATCTGTTCGTTGCCCTGGTGGGTGAGCGTTTCGATGGCCATGATTTCCTGGCCGATGTCCACGCCAAGGGCGCCGCGGGGGCCATGGTGGCGCGGCCGCAGGCGCTGGAGCTATCCCAGATCCACGTAGACGACACGCGGTTGGGTCTGGGGCGGTTAGCTCACGCGTGGCGCCAGGGCTTCGACATACCCGTCGTCGGTGTCACCGGCAGCAACGGTAAGACCACTGTCAAAGAGATGATCGCCGCAATCCTGGGCGTGCGTCATCAGGTGCTGGCCACCCGCGGCAATTTGAACAACGACATCGGTGTGCCCCTGACGCTGTTGCGGCTGAGCGCTGAGCATGAGGCGGCAGTGGTCGAGATGGGGGCCAACCACGCGGGCGAGATTGAGTATCTGGCGGCTCTCGCAGAGCCTGTAGTGGGCGTGGTGACCAACGCCGCTGCGGCTCATCTGGAGGGCTTTGGGTCCCTGGATGGGGTGGTTGCGGCCAAGGGTGAGCTGTTTCGCGCGCTGCCGGCCGACGGCACGGCCGTAATCAACCTGGACGATCCAGCGGCTGACCGCTGGCGCGCCATGACCGCGGCGACGCGGATCCTGGGCTTCGGCCTGAGCCGGTCGGCATTCAGCTCTGTGACGGGGCCCATGACGGTCGACGGCGGTGTTTCCCGTTTTACGCTGCGCCTGGGCGAGGCCCGCTGCCCAATCGAGCTGCCTTTGCTGGGCCGGCACAATGTGATCAACGCGCTGGCCGCAGCGGCGGCGGCCCACGCCTCAGGTGCCACTTTGGACGACATCGCGGCGGGCTTGGCGGCGTGCCGCGGGGTGGGCGGTCGTTTGCAAGTGGTCGCCGGACGCGGGCACGCGCGACTCATTGACGACAGCTATAACGCGAATCCGGCGTCCGTGCGCGCGGCCATCGAATACCTGGCGGCCCAGCCAGGCTGCCGTTGGCTGGTGCTTGGAGATATGGCAGAGCTGGGCGCGGATGCGGTCACGCTCCATGAACAGGTGGGCGCGTACGCCGCCGATCAGGGGCTGGATGGGCTGGTCGCCGTTGGCGAGCTGGCGGCGGCTGCGGCCAGCGCGTTTGGGCGCGGCGCCGTTGCGGTGGCGGACGTGCCAGCGGTCGTCGCGACCCTGGAAGACCAACTCAACGAAGACCTGACGGTATTGATCAAGGGGTCCCGCTGCATGGGTCTGGAGGCGGTGGTGGCTGCGTTGGCTCGGGAGCAGGCGCCATGCTGATGTACCTGGCCGAATATCTCACTCAGTTTTACTCCGCCTTTAACGTGTTCGGGTATCTCACCATGCGCGCCATTCTTGGTGCGCTGACGGCGCTGCTGCTGAGCTTTGTGCTGGGGCCGGTCATGATTGCACGCCTGGAGCGGGGGCAGATCGGCCAGCCGGTGCGCGAGTACGGCCCCCAGGGGCATCTGCCTAAAGCCGGCACGCCCACCATGGGTGGTGCCTTGATTCTCGTGGCTATCGCCGTAAGCACTCTGCTCTGGGCCAACCTGGGCAATCGCTTCGTCTGGATCGTGCTGCTGGTCACCCTGGCCTTCGGCGTCATCGGCTTCGTCGATGACTACAAGAAGCTGGTGTTGCGCAATGCCGATGGCCTGAGCGCCCGCAGCAAGCTGTTCTGGCAGTCCGCTGCGGCCCTGGTCGGCGCCACTGCGCTGCTGCTTACCGCCGAGGATCCCAGCGTCGAGCAGGCGCTGCTGATCCCCTACTTCAAGGACCTGATGATCCCTCTGGGCGGCATCGCCTACCTGGTCTTCAGCTACCTGGTCATCGTTGGCAGCTCCAATGCCGTGAATCTCACCGACGGCCTGGACGGACTGGCCATCATGCCCGCGGTCATGGTGGGTGTCGCGCTGGGCATCTTCGCCTACGCAGCGGGCAACGTGAATTTTTCTTCTTATCTCGGCATCCCCTATGTGAGCGGTGCCGGTGAAATGCTGGTTTTCTGTGCGGCCCTGGCTGGCGCCGGCCTGGGCTTCTTGTGGTTCAACACCTATCCCGCGCAAGTGTTCATGGGTGACATCGGTGCGTTAGCGCTCGGTGCTGCCCTGGGCCTTGTGGCTGTGGTGGTGAGGCAAGAGCTGGTATTGCTCATTATGGGCGGTGTCTTCGTTGTGGAGACCGTCTCAGTCATCATCCAGGTTGCCTCCTACAAGATAACGGGCCGGCGCATTTTTCGTATGGCCCCACTGCACCATCACTTCGAGCTCAAGGGTTGGGCTGAGCCGAAGGTCATCGTTCGTTTCTGGATCATCACGGTCATTCTCGTGCTCGTCGGTCTGGCCAGCCTGAAGATTCGTTGATGTTGGCGCATTGCCGTGACAAGCCCGGTGCGCTCATGAGCTCGTCCGCCGCCAGTCCCCACACGCTGGTGCTGGGTCTGGGCGCGACCGGCGTGGCCACCATCGATTACCTGGCCGGTCGTTCGGCCCACCTGACCGTGGCGGACACCCGCGCTGACCCGCCGGGCCTGGCGGCGGTGCGCGCTCGCCATGCTCAGCTTGAGTTGCGCCTCGGCGAATTTGCGCCGGAACTTTTGCAGGGTGTCGATCAGGTGGTGGTATCGCCGGGCTTGCCGGCTGATCTCCCGCTGCTGGCCGCTGCCCGGGACGCGGGTATCCCCGTGCTGGGGGACATCGAGCTGTTCGCCCGAGCGGTCACCCAGCCGGTGGTCGCCGTCACCGGTTCCAACGGCAAGAGCACGGTCACCACTTTAGTGGCGCAGCTGCTGCAGGCCGCTGGTATTGATGCGCGCGCCGGCGGCAACTTGGGTCCACCGGCACTGGCCCTGCTGGATGAGGCCGCCGCGGCGTACGTGCTGGAGCTGTCCAGCTTTCAGCTTGAGATGACCCAGGACCTGCATTGTCGCGCCGCCACGGTGCTGAATGTCAGTGCTGATCACATGGATCGGCACGGCGACGTGGCGCGCTACGCCGCTATCAAGGAGGGCATTTTCCGGCGCGCCGATGTGGCCGTGATCAATCGTGACGATGCCCTGGTCAGACCCATGGCCGCGGGCCATCCCCACAGAGTGACCTTCGGCCTGGACGAGCCCGGGGGGGGGCACTTCGGGGTGCGCACCCTGGGCGGAGTGACCTGGCTGGCGCGGGGCGAGCGACTGCTCGTGCCGGCCACCAAGCTGCGCATCAAGGGTCCCCACAATATTGCCAACGGCCTGGCGGCGCTCGCCTTGGTCCAGAGTATGGGGGTGGAACCCGCCGGCGTGCTGGAGGCGTTGCAGAACTTTCCCGGCCTTGCCCACCGCTGCGAGTGGGTCGGGGAGTGGCGCGGCGTCACCTGGGTCAACGACTCCAAGGGCACCAACGTGGGCGCGACCGTGGCCGCGCTGCAAGGGTTGCAGGGGCCGCTGGTCCTGATTGCCGGAGGCGTGGGCAAGGATGCGGACTTCGGCCCGCTGGCCGCGGCGGCCCGCGGCCGGGTCAAGGCGGCCGTGTTGCTCGGCCGGGACGCGGCGCTGCTGGCCGGCGTGCTGGCGCCGATATGTCCCGTCACCCAGGTGGGTAGCATGGCAGATGCGGTAGCGGCCGCCCGCCAGCTTGCCGGGGCCGGCGATACGGTTCTGCTGTCGCCCGCCTGCGCCAGTCTGGACATGTACGCGGACTTCGCGGCCCGTGGCGATGATTTCCGGGCAGCGGTGCTGGAGGTTGCCTCATGAGCGCGACCGCCCGGGCTGAGCTGCAGGTCGCCGGGGTGCAGTTGGATCCCTTGATACTGGCGCTTACCACGGTTCTGGTGGGCTTGGGTCTGGTGACGGTGCTCTCCGCCTCCATTGCCGTCGCCGACCGCGAACTGGGCGAGCCCTTTTACTACCTGATCCGCCATGCGGGTGCGCTGGGTGTCGGGGTTGCCGCGGCAGCGTTCTGTCTGGCGGTCCCCACCCAGGTGTGGTTCCGCCTCAGTGGCCTGCTGGTGTTGGTGGGTATGGGACTGTTGGTGCTGGTGCTGTTACCCGGCTTCGGGCACACGGTGAACGGCGCCACCCGCTGGCTGCGCCTGGGCGTTATCAATCTGCAGGTATCCGAGCTGGCGCGACTGGCCATTCTGATTTACGTGTCCGGCTACGCGGTGCGTCATCAGGAGGCGCTGGCCAATCACTTCCTGGGTTTTCTCATGCCCATGCTGGTGGTGGCGTTGGCCGGTGTGCTGCTGTTGTTGGAGCCTGACTTTGGTGCAGCCGTGGTCCTGACCGCCACCTGTCTGGGCGTGTTGTTCGTGGGCGGTGCCCGCATCCGAGATTTCCTGATCTTCTTCGCGCTCGCGGTGGTGGCTCTGGCCTTATTGGCCGTGTCCTCCAGCTACCGCCTGGAAAGGCTCACGGCGTTTCTGGATCCCTGGGCGGATCCCTTTGACAGCGGGTTTCAGCTGACCCAGTCCCTGATCGCTATTGGTCGCGGCGAATGGTCGGGCGTCGGCCTGGGCGGCAGCGTGCAGAAACTGTTTTATCTGCCCGAAGCGCACACGGACTTCGTTTTCGCGGTGCTCGGCGAGGAATTCGGTTTCCTGGGCGTTGTTTTTACCCTGGTGCTGTTTGGTGTGTTGATCTGGCGCGCTATTCGGCTTGCCGTGGACGCCAACGCCGCCGGGTTGCCCTTTCAAGGCTGCCTGGGCTTGAGCATAGGCCTGTGGCTTGGCCTGCAGGCCTTTATCAATATGGGGGTAAACACGGGCATTCTGCCAACCAAGGGGCTGACGCTGCCGCTGTTGAGCTACGGTCGGACCAGCGCAGTGGTTACCATGGCCGCCATCGGTCTGCTGCTGCGGGTGCACCACGAAGTCGCAACGGCCACGGCGTCGCGCCCCAAGAAACGCCCTGGAGGCAAGCGGTGAATCGGGCGCCGATTCTGATTATGGCGGGTGGCACCGGGGGGCACGTCTTCCCGGGTTTGGCCGTGGCCGATGTGCTGCGGGAGCGCGCCCAGCCGGTGGTCTGGCTTGGCACGCGCCGCGGCATCGAGGCCCGCTTGGTCCCGGCAGCGGGCATCGACATTGAGTGGATCTCGATTGCGGGTGTGCGTGGCGCCGGTGTGCTGAGCTGGCTGGCGGCGCCGTTCCGTCTCAGCGTGGCGCTGATTCAAGCGCTCGCCGTGCTGCGGCGGCGACAGCCCAGCGCAGTGCTCGGCTTGGGCGGCTTCGTTGCGGGTCCCGGCGGTGTCGCCGCCTGGCTCACGCGCCGACCGCTGGTCGTCCATGAGCAAAACGCGGTGGCCGGTACCACCAACCGATATCTGGCGCGGCTGGCCAGCCGGGTGTTCGAGGCCTTTCCCAACAGCTTTCCGGGCGATGTGGCCGCCGAACTGGTGGGCAATCCGGTGCGCCGGGCGATCGCCGCGCTGGCGCCGCCGCAAGAGCGGTTCCGGGATCGGCCCGTGGACGCGCCGCTTCGCCTGCTGGTGATCGGCGGCAGCCAGGGTGCGCGAATTTTGAACCATACCCTGCCCGAGGCCCTGGCTCTGCTCGCGCCCGAGCAACGGCCCTTGGTATGGCACCAGGGCGGGGCGACCCATGAGGAAGCGGCGCAGCGTTATGAGCGCCTGCAGGTCGCAGCCCGCCTTGAGCCCTTTATTGACGACATGGCCAGTGCCTACGCCTGGGCTGACCTGGTGCTGTGCCGGGCCGGCGCGCTGACCATCGCCGAGCTTGCCGCAGCCGGTCTGGGGTCCGTGCTGGTGCCGTTTCCCCATGCCATTGATGACCATCAGGCCAAGAACGCTGCCCATCTGTCTCGGGTCGGCGCCGCGGTGGTGATTCCCCAGAGCGAGCTGGACCCAGCGCGGCTTGCGGCGGAGCTGACCTCCTTGCTGGGCGACCGGCAAGGCCTGCAGCGCATGGCCGAGGCGGCACGCGGCCAGGCAACGCCCGCCGCGGCGACAACCATTGCCGAGGCCTGCCTGAGCCTGGCAGAGGCAACGCCATGAACGATCGGATGCGCAGAATCAATCGCATGCATTTTGTGGGCATCGGCGGCTCCGGCATGGGCGGGATCGCGGAAGTCCTTTTGAATCTGGGTTACGCGGTGCAAGGATCCGATCTAAAAGCCAGCGCCGTGACCGAGCGCTTGAGTGCCCTCGGTGCCGAAGTGTTCGTGGGTCATGCTGCGGGCCATGTGGCTGGCGCCGACGTGGTGGTGGTGTCCAGCGCCGTGCGGGAGGACAACCCGGAAGTCGTTGCGGCCCACGCCAGCCGCATCCCCGTCGTGCAACGGGCGGAGATGCTCGCGGAGCTTATGCGCTTCCGCTATGGCATTGCCATCGCCGGGACCCACGGCAAGACCACGACGACCAGCCTGGTAGCCAGCGTTCTGGCGGAGGGCGGTCTGGATCCCACCTTCGTGATCGGCGGCCGACTGGCCAGTGCCGATGCCAATGCGCGCCTGGGGGCAGGTCAATATCTGGTGGCGGAGGCGGACGAGAGTGACGCCTCCTTTCTGCACCTGCAGCCCATGATTGCCGTGGTGACCAATGTGGATGCCGATCATTTGCGCGCCTACGGCGGTGACTTCGAGCGTCTCCAGCAGGGGTTCCTTGAGTTTCTCCACAACCTGCCCTTCTACGGGCTGGCCATCCTCTGCGTGGACGATCCGGTCCTGAACGAACTGCTCCCCCATGTGGGCCGTGCCGTTGTGACTTACGGTCTTAACGATACGGCGGATGTCTATGCCACTGACCTGCGCGGCGACGGTGTCCGCACCCACTTCCGGTTGCATCTTCCCGACACCGCCTCGCTTGACATGACCATTAATCTTCCCGGCAAGCACAATGTGCGCAACGCACTGGCGGCCGTTGCGGTGGCGGCAGAGCTGGGGGTCAGTACCGAGGCGATGCAAACGGCCTTGGGTCAGTTCGCCGGGATTGATCGCCGCTTCCAGGTGCTCGGCACGGTGAATACCCCTGCCGGGCCGGTCACGTTCGTCGATGACTACGGCCATCATCCAACGGAAATTGCCGCTACGCTTGCGGCCGCGCGAGAGGCCTGGCCCGGCCGGCGGTTGGTGGTGGTGTTTCAGCCCCATCGCTACAGCCGCACCCGGGACCTGCTGGACGATTTTGCCGGCGTCCTGTCGGAGGTAGACCGGCTGGTATTGACAGACGTTTACGCGGCCGGTGAGGACGCTATCCCCGGCGCTGATAGCCGCGCTATAGCCCGCGCGATCCGCAGTCGCGGCGCGGTGGAGCCGGTCGTGGTGGATCAGTTAGAGGACGTCGCCGCCGTGCTGGCCGACGTGTTGGAGGCCCATGACGTGGTGGTCACGCTGGGCGCCGGCAGCATCGGCGGTCTTGCACCGACCCTGCCGGGAGCCCTCGCCGTGCAGCGGCCGGTCGAGGTGCGCTCATGAACGCCCTGTGTCATGAGGTCCAGGTGGAGGGCGTGCTGAAGACCAACGAGCCCATGGCGCGCCACACTTCCTGGCGCGTGGGGGGTCCCGCGGAATGCTATTTCAAACCGGCGTCCATCGAGGATCTGAGCCGCTTCCTGAGCGATCTGGACGACGACGTTCCGGTGCTGTGGGTGGGTTTGGGATCGAACCTGCTGGTCCGCGAAGGTGGCGTGGGCGGCGTGGTCATCGGTACCACGGGTCTGTTGAATGGCCTGGAGCGCCTGGACGAGACCCTCGTTCGCGCAGAAGCCGGTGTGCCCTGCACCACGTTGGCCCGACAGTGCGTGCGCTGGGGACTGGGGCCGGCCGCCTTCTTTGCCGGCATCCCTGGCACCGTGGGCGGCGCCCTGGCCATGAATGCCGGCGCTTTTGGTGGCGAAACCTGGGAACAGGTGGTCGGCGTGACCACCATGGATCGCGCCGGTGTGCTGCGAGAACGTGTGCCAGCAGACTTTCAAGTGGGCTATCGCAGTGTAGTCGCTCCCGCCGGCGAGTGGTTTATCAGCGCCACGTTGCGTTTCGATGCCCGACCCGACACCAGTCTGGCGGAGATCAAGTCTCTGGTGGCGCGGCGGAAGGAAACTCAACCGATCGGACAACCCAGCTGCGGATCCGTTTTTCGCAACCCGGCGGGTGATCACGCGGCTCGATTGATCGAGGCCGCGGGACTGAAGGGCTACGCTGTAGGTGGTGCCGTGGTGTCCGAAAAGCACGCCAATTTCATCATCAACAGGGACCATGCCAGCGCCACCGACATCGAGCAGCTGATCGCCCATGTGCGCGCCACTGTAGCTGCTCAACACGGCGTGCAGTTGGAACTGGAGGTCAGAATTGTGGGCGCCCCGCCGGACGGGGGGAGCACCTGATGCCGCGCAGCAAGGGCAACCGCCGTCGCCGGGCACCGCGGCCGGCGCTGCGCCTGCCGCGGATCAACTGGCGGGCGCTGCTGTTGCTGCCCACTGGCGTCGTTGCGGTGGCGGCGGTTTTCTTTGCCACCACACGGCTGCTGGACCGGCCGGTGCGAGCGCTGATGGTGTCGGGGGGCTTTCAAAGGGTCACCGCGCTGCAGGTGCAAGAGGCGTTGGCACCGGGCCTTGACCAGGGTTTCTTGAGCGCTGATCTGAAAGCCTTGCGTGCCCGGGTGGAGAATCTGGAATGGGTGCAGCAAGCGGAAATCGAGCGGCGCTGGCCCGATACGCTGGCGGTGCGGGTTGTGGAACACGTGGCCGCGGCGCGCTGGGGCGAGCGTGGACTGTTGAACACGGCGGGTCAGCTGTTCACCAGCGAGAGCCGACATAGCTTGCCGGAGCTGCCCCAGCTGTCGGGCCCGCCCGGCAGCGAGGTGCGGGTAGCGCGCACCTACCTGAGCTTGCGCGGACGGCTGGTTGAGGCAGGCCTGGCGTTGACTGAGCTGGCTCTTGATGATCGTGGCGCCTGGCGTTTTCGCCTGGACGACGGGACCGAGGTGCGCCTGGGACGTCGTGAAACACAGCCCCGCGCAGAACGTTTTTTTGCCGTCGTCGTACCCCAGCTGGCAGCCCGCTTCGGTGATATCGAGTATGTGGATCTGCGTTACAGCAACGGGTTTGCTGTCGGTTGGTATCCAACCCCCGAGGGGGAAGCGCTAGCGGCCAACGAGGGGGCGGGGAGTGGCTAAGCGGGAGCGCAAACTGCTGGTCGGCCTGGACATCGGTACGTCCAAGGTGGTGGCGATTGTCGGCGAGTTGTCCGAGGAGGGCGCTCTCGAGGTGATCGGTATTGGTTCCCACCCGTCGCGGGGCCTCAAGAAGGGTGTCGTGGTCAATATCGAATCCACGGTGCAGTCCATTCAGCGCGCCGTGGAAGAAGCCGAGCTCATGGCGGGCTGCGAAATCGGTGTCGTGTATACCGGCATTGCCGGAAACCACGTGCGCAGCCTGAATTCCCACGGCATCGTGGCGATCAGGGACAAGGAGGTCAGTAGCAGCGATGTGGACCGGGTCATCGACGCTGCGCGGGCTGTGGCCATTCCGGCGGATCAGCGGATTCTGCATGTGTTGCCTCAGGAGTTCGTGATTGACAACCAGGAGGGTATCCGCGAGCCCATCGGCATGTCGGGCGTGCGCCTGGAGGCCAAGGTGCATCTGGTGACGGGCGCCGTCAGCGCTGCTCAGAACATCGTGAAATGCGTGCAACGCTGCGGTCTGCAGGCGCAGGACGTGGTCCTTGAGCAACTCGCCTCGTCCTACTCGGTGCTTACCGAGGATGAGAAGGAATTGGGTATCTGCCTGATCGATATCGGCGGCGGCACGACCGATATCGCGGTGTTCTGCGGCGGCGCCATTCAGCACACCGCCGTCATACCCATCGCCGGCGATCAAGTTACCAACGATATTGCGGTGTCGTTGCGGACTCCGCTGCAGTACGCCGAAGAGATCAAGATCAAGTACGCGTGCGCGTTGTCCCAGTTGGCCAACGCTGACGAGACCATCGAGGTGCCGAGCGTAGGTGATCGGCCGCCCCGCCGACTTGCGCGGCAGACTCTGGCCGAGGTGGTTGAGCCCCGTTACGAGGAGTTGTTCGCGCTGGTGCGGGACGAGTTGCGGCGCTCCGGCTTCGAAGAGTTGATCGCTGCCGGCATCGTGTTAACGGGCGGCAGCTCGAAGATGGAGGGCGCGGTGGAACTGGCAGAAGAGGTTTTTCACATGCCGGTCAGACTGGGCATCCCCCAGTACGTGGAAGGTCTGGTGGACGTGGTGCGCAATCCCATACATGCCACGGGGGTCGGGCTGCTGCTGTATGGCAAGGCGGCCCTCACGAAACGGGCGTCGGAAACTCCGACGCAGGGTGGATTCGGAGAGATTTGGGAACGAATGAGGGCCTGGTTTCAGGGGAATTTCTAGTAGCGGCTTTGTTGGAAGGAGTTAACGACATGTTTGAACTGATGGATGCATACAGCCAGAACGCCATCATCAAGGTGCTGGGCATTGGTGGTGGGGGCGGCAACGCCGTCGCACACATGATGACCTCGGGAATCGAAGGGGTGGAGTTCATCTGCGCCAACACGGACGCCCAGGCATTGAAGAACGCGCGGGTGAAGACGGGCATCCAGATTGGCTGCAACATCACCAAGGGTCTGGGCGCTGGCGCCAACCCCGATGTGGGTCGCCAGGCTGCCATGGAAGATCGAGATCGCCTGGCGGAGGTGATCGAGGAGACGGACATGCTGTTTCTCACCGCCGGCATGGGTGGTGGTACCGGCACCGGCGCCGCACCGGTCATCGCCCAGCTTGCCAAGGAGCAAGGCATTCTCACTGTGGCGGTGGTGACCAAGCCGTTCGGCATGGAAGGTGGCAAGCGCTCGCATATCGCCGATCAGGGCATCGCCGAGTTGGGCAAGTATGTGGACTCTCTGATTACCATCCCCAACGAGAAATTGCTGACCGTGCTCGGTCCTGATACCACGTTGCTGGATGCGTTCAAGGCGGCCAACCAGGTTCTGCAGGGTGCCGTTCAGGGTATTGCCGAACTGATCACTCGCCCTGGCCTGATTAACGTGGACTTCGCCGACGTCAAGACGGTGATGTCGGAAATGGGTATGGCCATGATGGGCTCGGGTGCGGCGAGTGGGGACGGTCGGGCCCGGGAGGCCGCCGAAGCTGCCATTTCCTCACCGCTGTTGGAAGACATTAATCTGGCCGGCGCCAAAGGCATTCTGGTGAATGTGACGGCAGGTATGGATCTGTCCATTGGCGAGTTCCAGGAGGTGGGCGAGACGGTCAAGGAGTTCGCCTCGGACGATGCCACTGTGGTTGTCGGGACGGTCATTGATCCGGAGATGAGCAAGGAGATCCGGGTCACCGTGGTGGCGACGGGTCTGGGACAACCGGCAGGTTTCGCCGAGAACCCCATGCGCGTCGTGCGTCGTTCAAGCGGCCGGGAGCCCAATTACGCGGACCTGGAGAAGCCAACCGTGCAGCGCAAGCGAGCCGTCGGCGATGGGCTGGCGGGCAGCGAGGCGAGCGAAGATCTGCTGGATATCCCGGCGTTCCTGCGCCGCCAGGCGGACTGACCGAAACGGCAGAGGTTATTGATTTGGAAGGGTCTTCCTTGCAGGCGGGCCGCGTGCGTGCTAATTTTGCGCGCCTGATCGGGGCCCGTCCCCGAGCGCGGCTTGCCGGAGTCCATCCAGCCAGGGAATAAGATCGGTTGAAGCAACGTACGCTGAGAGAGTCTATTCGTGCCACCGGCGTGGGTCTGCACAGCGGCGAGAAGGTTTATATGACCCTGCGGCCGGCGCCCGCCAACCATGGCCTGGTGTTCCGCCGCGTGGATCTGGAACAACCCGTGGAGATACCGGCAGACGCGTTGCTGGTCAACGAGACCATGCTGGGCACGACGCTGGAGAAGGACGGGGTCAAGGTCGCGACGGTGGAACATCTGCTGTCCGCCTTCGCAGGCTTAGGCGTAGACAACGCGTTTATCGACCTGAGCGCTGCCGAGGTGCCGATCATGGACGGCAGTGCCGCCCCCTTCGTTTTCCTGCTGCAGTCCGCCGGACTGGAGGAACAGAATGCACCCAAGCGCTTCATCCGGGTGAAGAAGCCGATTCAGGTGGAGGATGGTGACAAGTGGGCGCGTTTTGTGCCCTACAGCGGTTTCAAAGTGACACTGGAGATCGATTTCGATCATCCTGTGTTTCACCGGCATATGCAGAAAATTTCCCTGGACTTCTCCACCACCGCGTTTCTCAAAGAAATCAGCCGGGCGCGCACGTTCGGTTTCATGCAGGACATCGAATATCTGCGCACCCGCGATCTAACGCTCGGCGGCAGTCTGGATAATGCCGTGGTGATGGACGACTATCGGGTGCTCAATGAAGATGGACTGCGCTTTCGCGATGAGTTCGTTCGCCACAAGGTGTTGGACGCCATCGGCGATCTATACCTGCTTGGCGCCAGCCTGCTCGGCGAGTTCACGGGCTTCAAGTCGGGCCATGGGCTCAACAACGCCCTGCTGCGGGCTCTGGTGGCGGATCGCAGCAGCTGGGAAGAAGTGACCTTTGAGACGGGCCGGCGCAGCGCGCCCGTGTCCTTCAGCTCCGCGCTCGCTGCCAGCTGATACCGCCGCCTCAGTCGGGCGGCCTGGCCTGGACGCGGACCCCGATTACCTCCAGGGGCGCCAGCCCCCGGCGCAGCGCGTCCTGGGCATAACGTATTCGCGCGGCCCAGGCTGGGGAATCGGCCACCAGTACCAACTCCGCGTTCCGATTAACGTGGGCGCCCAACAGATGCTCGGCTTCCGCGCGCGGCAGGAGCTGGCGCACCTGCTCCGTCAGGCGCCGGCGGGCCCCGGCCTGAGCTTTCAGGCGCTGCAGGGCCTGAGAACCCTGCAGCAGGTCGGCCAGGGAGGTCGGCCCGGTTTTGGCGTGAGATTTTGCGACGGGCGTCCCCAAATTGGGCCCAAATCCTTGAGCTGTAGAGTAATTTTGTGCATTCTAGCAAATTGCGAAAAAAGGCAAACCGCTTGAAAGGGCGGGGCGCAAAGCCACCGATCTAAGGGATTTCAGGTCCTAGGATAGCGGGGTTACCGAGTGCATTTTCACAAAACGCGTTATACTCCATGCGCTGTCTCGGTGCGATGCGCCGAGGGGAATCCGAGCCAGAAGAACAAGCCTGTAGCGGCGGGCCGAGGCGGACGTATATGGATCTGATTCTGCTATCCAAGGATCGTGGCCAGGTTGGGTATTGGCACCTGGCGCAACCTCGGGTTTGGCTGATGGGCGCGTTGCTGGCCCTGCCACTTGTGAGCGCCGTGTTCTTCGCGGGTTTCAAGGCGGCGACCTATTTCGGGGTGACGCAACCGGATACCGAGGTGAGCGCCTGGCGGGCGGAGCTGGCGCAGCAGGAGGCGCAGATCGCCGCAGCCAGACGCAAGAGCCAAGAAAGCCTGGACGCCCTGGCATTGCGCCTGGGACAGATGAATGCCCGGGTGATTCGGCTGGACGCCCTGGGGCGTCGGCTGACCCAGATGGCCGACCTGCAGGATGGCGAGTTCGACTTTGACAGCCCGCCCTCCATGGGTGGCCCGGAAGAGCCCCTGGTGGTCGCAGATTCCCTGCAGATTCCCAATCTCTTGTACGCCTTCGACAGCCTCAACGAGCAGGTGGCCGATCGGCAGCAGAAGCTGGACATCCTGGAAGATTTCCTGCTCAACCGGAAGCTGCGCCAGGAGGTGGAGCCTGAGGGTCGGCCCGTGACCCAGGGCTATATCTCCTCATTCTTCGGTAAACGCACTGATCCCTTTACGGGACGGCCCGCCTTCCACAAGGGGGTGGATTTCGCCGGCAAGCACGGCGCCGAAGTGGTTGCAGTGGCCTCAGGTGTGGTGATCTGGTCTGGCCCCCGTTACGGCTATGGCCAGCTGGTGGAAGTGAACCACGGCAACGGCTACGTCACCCGCTACGCCCATAACGAGGACAACCTGGTGGCCGTGGGTGATACCGTCAAGAAGGGGCAGGTCATTGCCCGCATGGGCGCCACCGGACGGGCCACGGGTCCCAACCTGCACTTTGAAGTGCTGCGCAATGGCAAGGTGGTGAACCCGCTGACCTACATCAAGGCCGGCACCTAGCCGACTTTCGACCATTCCCAGAAGCGGGCCCGCGCGGCTAAAATACCGGGCTTTATTCTCAATCGGCGCACCCCTTCTCCCCATTGGCTAACCTGGCAAGTAATTTCCTGACCGGCGTGTTCGGCAGCCGGAATCAGCGCCTGCTCAAGGGCTATGGCAAGCTGGTGAGCAGCATCAACGAGCTGGAGCCCAGCTTCCAAGCCATGTCCGATGAGGACCTGCGCGGTCTCACGGCTACCCTGCGCTCCCGCTATCAGGCCGACGGTGATCTGATCGCCCTGGCGCCTGAAGCCTTTGCGGCCGTTCGCGAGGCTTCCCGGCGCACTCTGGGCATGCGCCATTTCGATGTCCAGCTGATCGGCGGCATGACCCTGCACGAGGGCAAGATCGCCGAGATGCGGACCGGTGAGGGTAAAACCCTCGTGGCCACTCTGCCCGCATATCTAAATTCGCTTAGCGGCGGTGCGGTTCATATCGTCACCGTCAACGATTATCTGGCCCAGCGTGACGCGGATTGGATGGGGCCTATTTTCCACTTTCTCGGCCTTAAAGTCGGCGTGGTGAAAAGCGGTCAGTCGCCGCCGGACAAGCGCCAGGCTTACGCCGCCGACATCACCTACGGCACCAACAACGAGTTCGGTTTCGACTATCTGCGGGACAACCTGGCCTTTCGCCTCGAAGACCGGGCCATGCGCGATTTGTCGTTCGCCATCGTGGATGAGGTGGACTCGATTCTGATCGATGAGGCGCGCACGCCGCTGATCATATCCGGACCGTCGGAAGAGAGCACGGAGCTGTATGTTCAGATCAACAAGCTGATCCCGAAGCTTAAGCAGCAGATCATTGCGGCCGGCACCAAGGACAATCCCCTCACTGGCGAGCAGGTCGAGATCGTAAAGGCGGGCGACTTCACCATCGACGAAAAGAGCAAGCAGGCCCATCTCACCGAGGACGGGCACGACAAAGTCGAGGGGCTGCTTGCCGCCGCCGGACTGCTGGGTGCCGGTGAGAGTCTTTACGACGCCGGCAACATCAAGCTCATGCACCACCTCACCGCAGCGCTGCGGGCCCATGCGCTGTTCAAGCGGGACGTGGACTACATTGTCAAAGATGGCGAAGTGGTGATCGTCGACGAGTTCACGGGGCGCACGATGGCAGGGCGGCGCTGGTCCGACGGCCTGCATCAGGCGATTGAGGCCAAGGAAGGGGTCCACGTCAAGGAAGAGAACCAGACCGTGGCTTCCATCACCTTCCAGAACTATTTCCGGCTCTACGACAAGCTGGCCGGCATGACCGGCACGGCGGACACGGAAGCTTACGAGTTCCAGCAGATATACAGCCTGGAAGTGGTGGTTATTCCAACCCACAAGGAAATGATCCGCAAGGATAATCCGGACCTGGTTTACCTCACCCAGAAGGACAAGTTTGAAGCCATCATTGAGGACATCGAAGACTGCCACGGCCGCGGTCAACCGGTCCTGGTCGGCACCACCTCCATTGAGACCTCGGAGTTCCTGTCTGGGCTGTTAGAGCAGCGCAAGGTCGCCCATCAGGTGTTGAACGCCAAGTTTCACGAGCAGGAAGCGGAAATCGTGACCCAGGCGGGTCGGCCAGGGACAGTGACCATTGCTACCAACATGGCCGGGCGCGGTACCGATATCGTGCTTGGGGGCAATCTGGAAGCAGAACTCGCCCAGCTGGGCGAGGCTGATGATTCTGAAGCCCTGCGCGCCGATTGGGACGATCGCCACGGCAGGGTCCTGGAGCAGGGTGGTTTGCACATCATCGGCACCGAGCGCCACGAGTCCCGCCGCATCGATAATCAGCTACGGGGTCGTTCCGGTCGCCAGGGCGATCCCGGTTCAAGCCGCTTCTATCTGTCCATGGAAGACAACCTGATGCGGATTTTCGGCGATCCCGAGCGTACCAAGGGGTTGCTGGCTCGGGTCGGCATGCGTGAGGGGGAGGCGATCGAAAGCAAGCTGCTGTCACGGCAGATTGAACGGGCCCAGCGTAAGGTGGAGGCGCACAACTTCGACATTCGCAAGCAGCTGCTGGAATACGATGATGTCGCTAATGATCAGCGCAAGGTCGTCTATCAGCAGCGCAGCGAGCTCATGAAGGCCGACGAGATCGCCGAATCCGTGTCCAATATCCGTGCGGAAGTCGTGGCCGATATCTTGGCGGAGTATGTGCCGCCGGGCAGCGTAGAGGAGCTGTGGGATATTGCCGGCTTAACCCAGGCGCTGGAATCGGAATTTGCCCTGTCGATGGATGTGGCAGGCCTGCTCAAGGAGCAGCCCGAGCTGCACGAGGATACCCTTCGGGATACGGTCATCGAGCGGGTAGAGGAGGCCTATCGGCGTAAGGTGAGCGAGATCGGTGCGCCGATCATGCGCGAGTTTGAGAAGGTCATCATGCTCCAGCAGCTGGACTCCCACTGGAAGGAGCACCTGGCAGCCATGGACTATCTGCGCCAGGGCATACACCTGCGCGGCTACGCGCAGAAGAACCCGAAGCAGGAGTACAAGCGGGAAGCCTTCGAGATGTTCAGCCAGATGCTGGACATCGTCAAACGGGATGCCATTACGATTCTGTCCAAGGTGCAGATTCGGACCCAGCAGGATGTGGAGGTGGTGGAAGAGCAGCGCAGCGATATGGGCGCCATGCGATTCCAGCACGCGGCCGCGCCCAGTCTGGACCAGGCTGCCGCGCCACCGCCGCCGGCCGGGCAGCAGCCCTTGGGAGCCGGTCAGCGGGTTGGATCCGCGCCTGCCGCGGAGCCCGCCACGCCCTACGTGCGCAGTCAGCCCAAGGTGGGCCGCAACGAACCCTGTCCCTGTGGGTCCGGCAAGAAGTACAAGCACTGCCACGGCCGTATCAGCTGAGCGTCGCACCCGGGCCGCGGCATGACCGGCGAGCCGCTGCGCGTCATTGTCGGCATTATCGTCGCTGCCGATGGCCGGGTGCTGGTGAATCAGCGTCGCCCCGGCACTCACATGGCAGGTTACTGGGAGTTTCCCGGCGGCAAGCTCCATGCCGGCGAGCCGCCCCGTACAGGGCTGGTGCGCGAATTGGCGGAGGAGTTGGGTATCCGAATCCTGGCTGCCGAGCCCCTGCTGATGCTCGAGCACGCCTATCCAGCCCGCCGGGTGCAGCTGGATGTCTGGCGGGTGATCCGCTACGAGGGCGACCCGGAGGGCCTGGAGGGTCAGACTCTGCGCTGGGTGGCGCCTGCGGATTTGCCCACTCTGGGCCTGCTGCCGGCCGATGCGCCCATTGTCGGGGCGTTGCTGGCCGACGCCTGAGGAACTAGCAAAGCGCCATCAGAAAGCGCACGTCCTCCGCGGTCTGGCTGGGACGGTTGTCGATGCCGGTCCAGGTTAGAAAGCGAATCGTAAAGCGATGCTGACCGCCGCTGATTTCCGGATAAATGTTGGCGCCCGCGGGCAGCAGCACGCGGATCAGGGTGAGTTGATCGCTGCGGGTGGGCGAATGCTGGTACATGCCGCCGCGGGCCAGTGCATCTGCAGGCTCGTTGGCCTCACGGGTCAGCCACAGCACCTCGGTCACCGCGTCGCACAGCGGGCGTAGCACGGCCATCCAGCCCGCAAAAGTGTGGGCGCGCTCCTTGAAGGGCAGCTGCAGCCAATAAGCATAGTCGGGCAGGTCGAAGATGCACGTGCCGCCGGGAATTGCGCTGCGGTGCTTGATGGCGCTTAGGAACTCGCAGTCCTTCAGGCTTTGGATGTAATGGGGCCCGGCAGCGTTCAAATCCTCCCGCAGTTGCTCCACGTGCGCCAGCAGCGACTCCAGCCGGCTGGCATCAACGCCCGGCTGGCGGGCGAAGCGGCGCAGCAGATCGGCCTGGCGCTCCAGTTCCTTCAAAGCCTCGGAGCGCACGTCACCGCGGCTTAAGATGGTCATGATCTCCAGCAGGCTGGTGACGGCCGCGCGGGCACTGAAGTCCACTGGATATTCGGCGTGATACAGGGCTTGCTGGTAGAGGAATTCGAGCCGCAGAAAAATGCGCATCCGCTCGGTGAGCGGTTGTTCGTAATCCACCGGCGCCGGCGCTGGCGGCGTTTCGGGCATCTCTGCGGCCGGCTTGCTCATGTCTCTATTCTGCGTGAGGCGGTTGCTTCAAGGCAATGCGGCCGCCAGTTCCAGATACCGTTCGTGCAGGGCCGCGACCTGGGCGCGGGTCGCGGCAAGGCTGCCACCATTGTCGATGACATCGTCGGCCGCTGCCAGGCGGGTCTCGCGGCTGACCTGGGCGGCAAGGATCTGTTCCGCTTCGGCACGGCTGTGCTGATCCCGGGCCATGAGCCGAGCCAGCTGAATCTCGCGGGGGCAGTCCACCACCAGCACACGATCAACCAGAGCGGCAAACCCGGTCTCCACCAGGAGCGGCACCGCCACCACAACGTAGGGCGCATCCATCTCACTCAGCGCCGCCAGGGTCCGGGTGCGGATCAGCGGGTGGAGAATGGCTTCCAGGCGTTCCCGGGCCTTTTCATCGGCGAACACGCGGCGGCGCAACGCCGCTCGATCCAGGGTGCCGGCGGTCGTCAGGATGGCCCGGCCGAACTCTTCGGCGACGGCGGCCAACCCCGGTTCGCCAGGGGCGACGACGTCGCGGGCGACCTGATCCGTATCCACGATCGGCGCGCCGAGGGCGGCAAACAGCTCCGCCACGACGCTCTTGCCGCTGGCGATGCCCCCCGTCAGCCCAACCCGGACCACGACGGCGCCGGCTAGATGAGCAAGCCCGTGTAGGCTTGGAGAATCTGCTCGCCCCACATCAGGGCGATCCAGCCGGCGGCGGCCAGATAGGGACCAAACGGTATGGGCGTTTGCCGCCCATGGCCGGCGAACAGAATCAGGCCAATGCCTACTACGGCGCCCACTGCTGCGGACAGCAGAATCACCATGGGCAGCACCTGCCAACCCAACCAGGCGCCGATAGCGGCCAGCAGCTTGAAGTCGCCGTAGCCCATGCCTTCTTTTCCGGTGACCAGTTTGAACAGGTGATAAACGAGCCACAGGCTCAGGTAGCCCGCGCCGGCACCGATGATGCTGCTGCGCGGATCGGTGAAGACGACGCTGGCACTGCCGGCCGGATCCACCAGACTCAGGCACAGACCAGCCCAGAGCAGCGGCAGAGTCAGCGAATCCGGCAGCAGCTGCCGGTCAATATCGATCACCGACAGCACCAGCAGGGTCCAGCTGAAGCCCAGGGCCGCCACGGTGGCCATGCTGGGACCAAAACGTAATGCGACCGCCAGCGCGAGAATCCCGGCCGCTGCTTCCACTACGGGATAGCGTACCGAGATGCGCGCGTCGCACTGTTTGCAGCGGCCCCGTAGCAGCAGATAACTGAGTACCGGGATGTTCTGCCACGGGGCGATGGGGGCAGCGCAGTGAGCGCAGCGGGAGCGGGGTCGCCACAGGGAAAAGCCCGGTTCCCGAGCATCCGCGGGCAGGGTGTCCGCTTCTGCGGCAAGCTCCGCACACTGCTCGCGCCACTCCCGCTCCATCATCAGGGGCAGCCGATAGGCCACAACGTTGAGAAAGCTGCCGATAATCAGGCCCAGGAGTGCGGCGCCGATCAGCAGCGCGGGGGGCCAGAGAATGAAGATTTCAAACATGTGGCGGGTGTTGTCGACCCGCGCCGAGTGGCGGGTCTAGATGACCGCACCCATCTTGAAGATGGGCAGGTACATGGCGATCACCAGGCCACCTACCAACACGCCCAGAATGGCCATGATAAGCGGCTCGAGAAGACTCGACATACTGTCGACTGCGTTATCCACTTCCTCTTCGTAGAAGTCCGCCACCTTGCCGGACATGTCGTCCAGAGAGCCCGATTCCTCGCCCACGGCAATCATCTGGATCACCATGTTGGGAAACAGCTGAGTATTCTCCATCGCCCGCTGCAACCGCTGTCCCGTGGCCACCTCGTCCCGCATTTTCATCACGCCTTTCTCGTATACGATGTTGCCGGTCGCGCCGGCGACGGAATCCAGTGCTTCCACGAGGGGTACACCGGCAGCGAAGGTGGTGGCGAGCGTTCGTGCGTAACGGGCAATAGCCGATTTGGTCATGATGGGCCCGATAACCGGAATGCGCAGGATCGTGCGGTCGAGGAGATGTTGCACCCCCCGATGGCGTTTCTTGGCATACAGAAACCCCCATATGACGCCGATGATCGTGATAAGAATCAGCCAGCCCTGATCCTGGACGAAATTAGAAATACCAATCACCATGCGCGTGAACGCCGGCAGATCAGCGCCAAAGCCCTGAAACAATCTCTCGAACTCGGGAATCACGAAAATCAGCAGAATGGCCGTCACCACAATAGCCACGACCACGACAGCGGCAGGATAGAACAGCGCCTTCTTGATCTTCTTTTTGAGAGCCTCGGTCTTTTCCTTGTAGGTGGCGATCTCGTCCAACAGGGTTTCCAGCGCGCCAGCCTGCTCGCCGGCCCGCACCAGGTTCACGTAAAGGTCGTCGAACTGCAGCGGATGCTTGGCAAGGGCGTCGGCCAGCGCCGTGCCGCCCTCCACGTCAGATTTGATGGCCAGCACCAACTTTTGCATGGCCGGGTTTTCGTGGCCCGTGCCGATGATCTCGAATGCCTGCACCAGCGGGATCCCCGCCGTCATCATGGTGGCCATCTGCCGGGAGAAGATTGCAATGTCTTCCGCGCTGACCTTGCCGCCGCGCTTGAGAAGCTTTGTCTGCTTGCGAATGCGGGTCGGCACGACCCCCTGACGGCGCAGCTCGGCGCGCACCGCCGCTTCACTGGCGGCGACCGTCTTGCCCTTGACCTTCTTGCCGGCGCGGTCTGTGCCTTCCCAGTTAAATGGGGTCTGCTTGATGGCGGCTGTAGTAGCCATGTGTCAGCCTCTTCCCGGAGCCCGGCGGAAGAATCGCTCTAATAATCAATCAATTGTAACCCGATTGACTTCTTCCAGACCGATAATCCCGTCTTTGACTTTCTGCAAGCCGGCCTGCCTCAGGTCGGCAATTCCCTCGCTGGCGGCCTGGTCTGCTATCTGCATGGCGTTGCCGCCTTCCATGATGATTCGCCCTGTTGTTTCCGATACCGGCATCACCTGAAAAATACCCACCCGGCCTTTATAACCGCCGTTGCACTGCTTGCAGCCCACGGGCTTGAAGATGGTCAGGCCGGCGTTGACCTCTTCCTCGGTGAAGCCTTCCTTCAGTAAGGCCTCGGCCGGGACGTCGACCTGCTCCTTGCAGTTGTTGCACAGCCGACGCGCCAGGCGCTGAGCGATAATCAGGCTTACCGTGCTGGCGATGGCGTAGGGTTTTACCCCCATGTCCACCATGCGGGTGAGGGTTTTTGGCGCGTCGTTGGTGTGCAGGGTGGATAACACCAGGTGACCGGTCTGGGCTGCTTTGATGGCAATTTCCGCCGTCTCCAGGTCGCGAATCTCACCCACCATGATGACGTCCGGGTCCTGCCGCAGGAACGCCTTCAGCGCCGAAGCAAAGGTCAAGCCTACCTTGGGATTGACGTTGACCTGGTTGATCCCGGGCAGGTTGATTTCCGCCGGGTCCTCCGCCGTGGAGATATTCCGATCGGCGGTGTTGAGGATGTTCAGGCCGGTGTAAAGCGATACCGTCTTACCGCTACCGGTGGGACCTGTGACCAGAATCATGCCGTACGGTTTGGCCAGTTGCTCCAGGTAGGCCTTTTTCTGTACCTCTTCGTATCCCAGCACATCGATGCCCAGCTGGGTGCTGGAGGAATCCAGAATACGCAGCACCACCTTTTCGCCGAACAGGGTCGGGCAGGTGTTGACTCGAAAATCAATCGCCCGGTTCTTGGACAGGCGCATCTTGATGCGCCCATCCTGGGGGATTCGTCGCTCGGCGATATCCAGCCGCGCCATGACTTTCAGACGGGCCACCACCTTGACCGCTAACTGCACCGGTGGACGAGCGATTTCCGACAGCACGCCGTCCTGGCGGAAACGCACCCGGAAATACTTCTCATAGGGTTCGAAGTGAATATCCGAGGCACCTTTCTTGATGCCGTCCAGCATCACCTTGTTGACGAAGCGCACCACCGGTGCGTCGTCTACCTCGGCGCGGCTGAGCTCGTCATCAACCTCCTCATCGCCGCCGGTGACCTCCAGGTTATCCAGGTCAAAATCGTCATCTTCGAACGCCGACATGGAGGTGTCCATTGCCTCCAGGGCGCTGGACACCTGTGCATCCAGTTTGTCCTGTTCCACCACCACCGGCTCCACCCGGAGTCCGGTGGCGAACTTGATTTCGTCGATGGCGGCCAGGTGGGTGGGATCGGGGACGGCCAGGTAAAGCCGCTTGCCGCGCCTGACCAACGGCAGTACGCGGTGTTTGCTGATGAGCTTCTCGTCGACGAGTCGGACGACGTCCAGATCGACCTCCATCGCCTCCAGGTCCATGAGCGGTACGCCGAACTCGTGGGAGGCGGCCACCGCGACGTCGCGGGGGCTGGCCAGTTCGTTGCCGACCAGGTGCGCGACCAGGCTGGTTTTCTTTGCCTTGGCGGCCGCCATGGCCTCGAGCAGCGTAGCTTCCGCCAGGATACCGTCCTGCAGCAGGCGGCGCGGTAGACCTGTGATCGGAGATTGGGGCGCCGTGGCGGCCATCGAGTCCTCGCGGGGCCCGCCAGGGGACCCGTAGCTTTGACAATAAGCCCTATACTCTCGCCTCAGGATCTCGGGGTGTCAACCGTGGAGTTCTCCTTTTATGACAGAGTTTTACGGTGATCTGCTCGATTTGAGATCAGGGCCGGAGAGACCGGTCACAGGGGCTGTCCACAGGGGCGGGAATATCCACCGCCACATTGCCGCCCGGGCGGCTTGAGGCTGTTGCCGGCATACGCCTCCCGCGGGTCAACCATGAGGGTGCGAGGCCTTGAAAACAAAAGGCCCCTGCACAAGCAGGGGCCTTTCGAGGAGTGCCGTTTGCCGCGCCCCTAAGGCGCGCCAACGCTGCTCGCCGACATTACGGCCGGCAGGCAGAGGGCAGGTACTGCACCGGGACAGTGGTCGTTGCGGTCGCCGTCGGGGCTCCCGCGTCCATGGCCACCGTGCCAGCCGACAGGTTGGCCGGGTTCGCCTGGCCGCATACCCAGGTCACGCTTTGATCCACCGTCACGTAGGGCTGCAGGGCCATGGTGAGGGTGCCGATCGACGCGTTGGCCTCGTTGCCGTAGGAAATGATGATGGTGCCCGTTTGCACATCCACGCCGGTGACGTACTTGCCGTTCGTGTCCGTGCCGTTGGCAGACATACCCGCGGCCGTCCGGTTGGTGGGCGCGGCGCCACGGTTCAAGTAGGTCTCTGCAACCGCAGCCTTGGCGGCGGCAGCCAGGTTCATGCCCTCAGATACCTGGGCGCGAATGGTGTAATCCTGATAAGCAGGGATCGCGATGGCCGCCAGAATGCCGATAATGGCCACGACGATCATCAGCTCGATGAGGGTGAAACCCTGTTGCATCTTCTTCATCAATGAAGCTCCTCTAAGCGAGTGACTTGGATATATCCGTATACGGCGTCTCGCGCGCCGGTGCCCATTTACTGTGCAAGGGTCGTGCCAAGCCAGGCCGGTTCCTGGCGAATAGCAATAGATTCAGGAAGTTAGCAGGCAGTGCGGATTGTGCCGCCTGGTTCATTTGACATATTGTGCGGGCTAATCCGGCTCTGCAGGTCGAGCCAGGTCAGAAACTGACAATTTTTGTCAGCTGCGTCGATGATCCGGACCGCCTCCGGTTGGTCCCAGCTACTCGATTTGCAGCTTTTTAATGCGATAGCGCAGGGCTCGAAAGCTCATTCCCAACAGTTTGGCCGCGGCGGTCTTGTTGTAGCGAGTTTGCTCTAAAGCTTTGATAATGGCGTCCCGCTCCATCGCCTCCAACTGAGTGCCCAGGGGCGCATCGCTGGCAACGCGCTCGGCGCTGGCCCCCGGGCGCAGCTGGATATCCTCGACGTTGATCACGTCGTCGCTGCAAAGGGTCATGGCGCGCTCCAGAATGTTTTCCAGCTCGCGCACGTTGCCAGGAAAGTGATAGCTGAGCAGATTGGCCTCCACGTCCCTGCTCAGACGAGGCGTGGCCACGTCCATGCTGGTGGCGAGTCGGCGCAGAATGTGGCGGGCCAGAATCAAGACGTCCCGGCCCCGTTCCCGCAAGGGCGGCACGTGCACCTCAATGACGTTGATGCGGTAGTAGAGATCCTCGCGAAAGCTGTTTTCTGCCACCAGCTCGCCCAGATTCTTGTGGGTGGCGCTGAGAATGCGTACGTCGACGTCCACCTCGGTATTCTGGCCGATGGGCCGAATGGCCTTCTCCTGAATGACCCGCAGCAGTTTCACCTGCATATGCAGGGGCAGATCGGCCACCTCGTCGAGAAACAGGGTGCCGCCTTCGGCGGTTTGAAACAGTCCCACCTTGTCGCTGACGGCGCCAGTGAAGCTGCCCTTGCGGTGGCCGAAGAACTCGCTCTCCATCAACTCCGTGGGTATGGCGCCGCAGTTTATGGGTACAAACGGCCCCTCCCGGCGCGGGCCTGCGTCGTGGATCATGTGTGCCACCAGCTCCTTGCCGGTCCCGGATTCGCCGGAGATATGCACCGGCGCCTGGCTGCGGGCGACCTTGGCAATCAATGCCTGCACCCGTTCCATGGCCGGCGATTCACCCAGCAGGTCCTGGACATCTCTGGCATCCGGGGACAATGCTTCGCTGCGCAGTTTCAGCGCCGCCGTGACCAGTTTGCGCAGATCATTCAGGTCGAGCGGTTTGGACACAAAATCAAAGGC